>CAVISR010000083.1:0-12985 GCA_963645405.1 Acutalibacteraceae bacterium | reverse complement strand
ATTCCAGAGTGGCCAAATGGGGCAGACTGTAAATCTGCTGGTTTTCACCTTCGGTGGTTCGAATCCATCTGTGCCCACCAAGCGCAAGCGACATAAAGGCAAGTAAGCGCTTAAAAGCCGAAAATGCTGTTATAGCTCAGTGGTAGAGCACTTCCTTGGTAAGGAAGAGGTCACGAGTTCAAATCTCGTTAACAGCTCTCCTTTGACAACAGAGGACAAATAACTCCTTTGGCAACAGAGGAAAGAACAAACAAAAGTAGTAACAACGAAGAGATAACAGAATATTAACTCTTATATAAGAAAAAGCTATGGCAAAAGAACATTTCGAACGTACCAAACCACATGTTAACATTGGTACAATTGGTCACGTAGACCACGGTAAGACTACTCTTACTGCAGCAATTTCCAAGGTTCTCCACGAGAGAGGCTTCGGAAGCGAAGAGGTAAAGTCATTTGATCAGATTGATAACGCTCCAGAAGAGAAGGAACGTGGTATCACTATCAACACTGCCCACATCGAGTATGAAACAGCAAAGCGTCACTACGCACACGTTGACTGCCCGGGACACGCCGACTATGTAAAGAACATGGTAACTGGTGCCGCTCAGATGGATGGTGCAATCATCGTAGTTGCTGCAACTGACGGCCCTATGCCTCAGACTCGTGAGCACATCCTTCTCGCTCGTCAGGTGAACGTACCACGACTCGTTGTATTCATGAACAAGTGTGATATGGTTGACGATGCAGAAATGCTTGACCTCGTAGAAATGGAAATGCGTGATCTTCTTGCACAGTACGAATTCGAAGAGGATACTCCATTCATCCGTGGTTCTGCTCTTGGAGCACTCAACGGAGTAAAAGAGTGGGAAGACAAGATTATGGAACTTATGGATGCAGTTGATACTTGGATTCAGGAACCTGTTCGTGCTGTCGACAAACCATTCCTTATGCCAGTTGAGGACGTGTTCTCAATCACAGGTCGTGGAACAGTTGCTACAGGACGTATCGAGACTGGTGTTATCCACGTAAACGACCCAGTTCAGCTCCTCGGCCTTGGTGAAGATGCTAAGTCAGTTGTAACAGGTGTTGAAATGTTCCGTAAGATTCTTGACGAAGGACAGGCTGGTGATAACGTAGGTCTTCTCCTCCGTGGTATCGACAAGAAGGACGTTAAGCGTGGTATGGTAATCACTCACCCGGGAGCAATCACTCCTCACAAGGGCTTCAAGGCCTCAATCTACGTATTGAAGAAAGAAGAAGGTGGTCGTCACACTCCATTCAAGAATCACTATCGTCCACAGTTCTACCTCCGTACAATGGACTGTACAGGTGAAATCACTCTTCCAGAAGGAGTAGAGATGGTTATGCCAGGTGATAACGTTGAGATTTCAGTTGAACTCATCTACCCAGTAGCACTTAACGTAGGTCTTCGCTTCGCTATCCGTGAAGGTGGTCGTACAGTAGGTTCTGGTCAGATTACTGAAGTATTCGACTAATAAACAATAACGTTGGCTGGTCTGGTCAATAAGCCGGACCACCAACATCTACGGGAATAGCTTAGTTGGTAGAGTGTCGGTCTCCAAAACCGAAGGTCGGGGGTTCGAGCCCCTCTTCCCGTGCAAAATGTAAGAATTATGTTTACAGTAAAGGATATAACAAATTATTGCAAGGAATCATACGATGAACTTGTACATAAGACAACTTGGCCGACTTGGAAAGAGTTGACAAGCAGTGCTGTGATGGTTTTAACTGCTTCCGCAATCATCGCAGTCGTTGTTTTTATCATTGACTGGATTTTCGAGAATTTCATGCGTGTTGTCTATTCTCTCTTTAATTGATTAAAGTTTGACGAAAGAAAATGGCTGAATTAACAACAAGATGGTATGTCCTGAAAGTGATCAGCGGCCATGAGGCCCGTGTCAAGGAATACATTGAACTTGACATGAAGAATCATCACTATGAGAAGTACGTTCCTCAGGTTCTCGTGCCAACCCGTAAAATCGAGGTTGAGCATAAGGACAAAAAAGTGGTCAAGGATGCAAACCTGCTCCCTGGCTATGTTTTGGTTGAGGCAGCTCTTAACAGTGAGATTCAGGGAATGCTGAGGTACACTCCCGATGTCTTGGGTTTCCTGGGTGTCGGTAACACTCCAACTCCCCTTCGTCCTCATGAAATCAATCGTCTCTTGGGCATAGATGACAATGGTCAGAAAATTCCAGAGACTCCTATGGTGGAATATACCGTAGGTCAGTCTGTGAAAGTTACCGACGGTCCGTTCAGCGGATTCAACGGTACTATCGAAGAAGTCAATGATGAGAAAAGAAAACTCAGAGTTGCCGTCAAGATTTTCGGCCGTATCACTCCTCTGGAGCTCGGCTTTGGACAAGTTTCAACTGAATGATAGATCTGTTACGCTGTCGTTCTAATCGTATTTAATTAATAAAATCAATAGGAAAATGGCTAAAGAAGTTGCTGGATTAATCAAGTTACAGATTAAGGGTGGCGCTGCAAATCCATCACCACCAGTAGGACCTGCTTTGGGTTCTAAGGGTATTAACATCATGGATTTCTGCAAGCAGTTCAACGCCAGAACTCAGGATAAGGCTGGAAAAGTACTTCCAGTTGTTATCACTTATTACGCAGACAAGTCTTTTGATTTCGTAATCAAGACTCCTCCTGCTGCTGTTCAGCTGATGGAAGCAGCAAAGGTAAAGAAAGGCTCTGCAGAACCTAACCGTTCTAAGGTGGCTGAGATTACATGGGATCAGGTAAGGACAATCGCTGAAGATAAGATGTCAGACCTTAACTGCTTCACAGTTGAGTCTGCAATGAGTATGATTGCTGGAACAGCAAGAAGTATGGGTATCACTGTAAAAGGAGAATTCCCTGGTAAATAATTAAATCTTCAATTAAGATGGGTAAATTGACAAAAAATCAAAAGTTAGTTGCAGACAAGATTGAAGCAGGGAAGGCTTACACTTTGAGTGAAGCTGCCAGTTTGGTTAAGGAAATCACAACAACCAAGTTTGATGCGTCTCTCGACATCGACATCCGTCTGGGTGTTGACCCTCGTAAGGCAAATCAGATGGTTCGTGGCGTCGTTTCCCTTCCAAACGGAACTGGTAAGCAAGTACGCGTACTTTGTTTGTGTACTTCCGACCAGGAAGCTGCTGCAACAGAAGCTGGTGCTGACTATGTAGGTCTCGATGAATATATCGAGAAAATCAAAGGCGGATGGACAGACGTTGATGTAATCATCACTATGCCATCTTGTATGGGTAAGATTGGTGCCCTCGGTCGTGTGCTCGGTCCTCGTGGATTGATGCCTAACCCAAAGAGCGGTACTGTAACTATGGACGTTGCTAAGGCTGTACGTGAAGTAAAGCAAGGTAAAATTGACTTTAAGGTAGACAAGGCTGGAATCGTACATACTTCAATCGGTAAGGTGTCATTCACTCCTGAACAGATTGTTGGTAATGCACAAGAGTTTATCAACACAATTATCAAGTTGAAGCCTGCTACTGCAAAGGGAACTTACATCAAGAGCATTTATCTTTCTAGTACAATGAGTAAGGGAATTAAGATTGACCCGAAGTCTGTTGAATAATAATTTTTGAAAGGATTATGAAGAAAGAAGATAAGAGCTTAATGATAGATAGTCTCGTTGAGAGCTTGAGCAAATACCCTCATTTCTATCTGGTTGACATGACTGCATTGGATTCAGCCACAACCAGTGAATTGCGTCGTGAATGTTTCAAGTCAGAGATTAAACTTCAGGTTGTAAAGAACACTCTCTTCGAGAAAGCTCTCGAAAAGGTAGAGGGTGACTTCTCTGCATTGAATGAAGCTTTGAAAGGTCCTACAGGTTTGATGCTGTGTGAATCAGCAAACGTACCTGCCAAGATGTTGAAGAGCTTCGGCAAGGAACACAATGGCGTGCCTGCACTCAAGGGTGCTTATGCTGAGGAGAGTATTTATATCGGTGCTGAGAGTCTTGATGCACTTTGTTCAATCAAGAGCAAGAACGAACTCATCGCAGAGGTTGTTGCTGCTCTCGAAGGACAGGTTCAGGGAGTACTTGGAGCACTCGAGTCTGGTGCAAGCACTATCTATGGTGTGCTTGACACAATCGCTGAGAAGGGCGAATAATTAAAACAAAAGATAAATTAAAACATAAACATAATTAAAAATTTGTACTATTATGGCAGATTTGAAAGCTATTGCTGAAGAATTAGTAAATTTGACAGTAAAAGAGGTAAGTGAATTGAAGACTATCCTTAAGGATGAATACGGTATTGAACCTGCTGCTGCAGCTGTTGCTGTTGCTGCTCCTGGTGCAGGCGCTGGTGAAGCTGCTGCTGAAGAGAAGACATCTTTCGATGTAGTTCTTAAGAGCGCAGGTGCTGCAAAGCTTCAGGTAGTAAAGGCTGTTAAGGAATCTTGCGGTCTTGGACTTAAGGAAGCTAAGGACCTTGTAGACGGTGCTCCATGCAACGTTAAGGAAGGCGTTGACAAGGCTACTGCTGAAGCATTGAAGGCTGCTCTTGAAGGAGCTGGTGCTGAAGTTGAGATAAAGTAAGTCTAACTCGACAATAATTAGGTTAAGGATCCTCAGGTTGAGGGTTCTTAACTTTTTGTGTTTATATAATAGTAAAATATGTGGACATGGTCCACTCTCATAAATCAGTTATATCATAGATGTCTCAAATAGTAAACAATAGAGTTAACTTTGCATCTGTAAAGAATCCAATGCCTTATCCTGATTTCCTGGATGTGCAGTTGAAGTCTTTCAGAGATTTCCTGCAGCTTGACACTCCTCCAGAGAAGCGTAAGAATGACGGCTTGTACAAGGTTTTTGCAGAGAACTTCCCAATTGCTGACACACGAAACAATTTCGTCTTGGAGTTCCTGGATTATTATATCGATGCTCCAAGATATTCAGTTGAGGAATGTTTGGAAAGAGGTCTTACATTCAGTGTGCCATTGAAGGCAAAGCTGAAACTTTCATGTGAAGACCCAGACCATGAAGATTTCGGCACTGTCATTCAGGATGTATATCTTGGACCAATTCCTTATATGACTGACAATGGTACATTTGTCATCAATGGAGCTGAGCGTGTCGTTGTATCACAGTTGCACCGCTCTCCGGGCGTATTCTTCGGTTCAAGCACTCATGCAAATGGCTCTCAGCTGTATTCAGCACGTATCATCCCATTCAAGGGCTCTTGGATTGAGTTCGCAACTGACATCAACAATGTCATGTATGCTTACATCGACCGTAAGAAGAAATTGCCAGTTACCACTCTGTTGCGTGCTATTGGTTATGAGACAGATAAGGACATTCTCCGCATATTCAATCTTGCAGAAGAAGTAAAAGTCAACAAGACTAACCTCAAGAAGTTCAAGGGACGCAGACTGGCTGCACGTGTCGTAAAGTCATGGACTGAGGACTTCGTGGATGAAGAAACCGGTGAGGTATCATCAATTGAACGTAATGAGGTTGTTATTGAACGTGAGACAGTCATTGACGATGAGTTGATGGACAGAATCCTTGAAGCTGGCGACGAGTCAATCTTCGTTCACTTTGAGGATGGAACTGCTTCCGACTACTCAATCATTTTCAATACACTGCAGAAAGACCCAAGTAATTCAGAGAAAGAAGCCGTAGGACACATCTACCGTCTGCTCCGCAATGCAGACCCTGCTGATGATGCAAGTGCACGTGAGGTTATCAACAACCTGTTCTTCTCAGACAAGCGCTATGACTTGGGCGATGTGGGACGTTTCAGAATCAACAAGAAACTGAACCTTGGAATTGATCCAAGCATAAAGGTCCTCACAAAAGAAGATATTATCGAAATCATCAAATACCTGATTGAGCTGTCAAACTCAAAGGCAGCAGTTGATGATATCGACCACTTGAGCAACCGTCGTGTACGTACCGTTGGTGAACAGCTTTCCAACCAGTTCGCTGTAGGTTTGGCACGTATGAGCCGTACCATCCGTGAACGTATGAATGTACGTGACAACGAGGTGTTCTCTCCAACAGACTTGATTAATGCAAAGACAATCTCTTCAGTAATCAATTCATTCTTCGGAACAAACGCCCTGTCACAGTTCATGGACCAGACCAACCCATTGGCTGAGATCACACACAAGCGTCGTCTTTCAGCCCTTGGCCCTGGTGGTCTTACCCGTGAACGTGCCGGATTTGAGGTTCGAGACGTACACTACACCCACTATGGTCGTCTTTGTCCTATTGAATCTCCTGAAGGACCAAACATCGGTTTGATTTCATCTCTTTGCGTTTACGCCAAGATCAACAGCCGAGGCTTTATTGAAACACCGTACCGTAAGGTTGAGAATGGTGTTTGCGACATCAACAACGATGATGTCATTTACATGTCCGCTGAAGAGGAGGAGAACAAGATTATCGGTCAGGGTAATGCTCCATTGACAGAGGATGGACATTTCATCCGTAAAGTCGTAAAGTGCCGTCAGGATGCAGATTATCCAGTTGTGCCACCTGCTGAGGTTGACCTTATGGATGTCGCTCCTCAGCAGATTGCATCTATTGCAGCAGCCCTCATCCCATTCCTCGAGCATGATGATGCCCACCGTGCATTGATGGGCTCCAACATGATGCGCCAGGCAGTTCCGTTGATCAGTACAGAAGCTCCTATTGTGGGAACAGGTATTGAGAAGCAGGTGTGCGAGGATTCTCGTACGATGATTACAGCCGAAGGTGCAGGAGTTGTTGAATATGTTGATGCAACAACAATACGTATTCTTTATGACCGTACAGACGAAGAGGAATTTGTAAGCTTCGAACCTGCAGTCAAGGAATACAAACTGCCTAAGTTCCGCCGTACCAACCAGAACATGACGGTCGACCTTCGTCCGATTTGCAACAAGGGTCAGAGAGTGAAAGCTGGTGATATCCTCACAGAAGGATATGCTACATCAGGCGGTGAGTTGGCACTGGGACGTAACTTGTTGGTTGCCTACATGCCTTGGAAGGGTTATAACTATGAGGATGCCATCGTATTGAACGAACGTATGGTTCGTGAGGATATCCTTACTTCAGTACATGTCGATGAGTTCTCACTCGAAGTCAGAGAGACCAAGCGTGGAATGGAGGAATTGACTTCTGATATTCCAAACGTAAGCGAGGAAGCTACAAAAGACTTGGACGAGAACGGTATCATCCGTGTTGGTGCTCATGTAGAGCCTGGCGATATTCTCATCGGTAAGATTACTCCAAAGGGAGAGTCCGATCCTTCTCCGGAAGAGAAATTGCTCCGTGCCATCTTCGGTGACAAGGCTGGCGACGTGAAGGATGCTTCATTGAAAGCCAACCCATCACTCAGCGGTGTCGTCATCGACAAGAAGTTGTTCTCAAGAGCCATCAAGACTCGTGCAGACAGAAACAGAGACAAGAAGGAACTTCCTGCGCTCGACAAAGAGTTCCAGGACAAGTTTGATGACTGCAAGGCAATTCTTATTGACAAGTTGGTTACACTCACAGAGAAGAAGACTTCAAAGGGAGTGAAGGATTATCTTGGAGTTGAAGTCATTCCTTCAGGCGTGAAGTTCAAGGCTTCTCATTTCGAAAACCTTGATTACACAGCTATCCAGCTCTCACACTGGACTGACGATGAACATACAAACGGTTTGATTCGCGACCTTGTAATCAACTACCTCAAGAAGTATAAGTTGCTTGATGCAGAGTTGAAGCGCAAGAAGTTCGCCATGACCATCGGTGACGAGTTGCCAGCAGGCATCATCCAGATGGCTAAGGTCTATATAGCAAAGAAGCGTAAGATTGGTGTCGGCGACAAGATGGCAGGTCGTCATGGCAACAAGGGTATAGTGTCGAAGATTGTACGTCAGGAGGACATGCCGTTCCTTGAAGACGGAACACCTGTCGATATCGTCCTCAACCCGCTGGGTGTGCCTTCACGTATGAACCTCGGACAGATATTCGAGGCAGTGCTTGGAGCAGCAGGAAAGAAGCTCGGCGTTATGTTTGCAACTCCTATCTTTGATGGAGCCCATATCGAAGACTTGAATGAATGGACCGACAAGGCAGGACTGCCACGCGCTTGTTCCACTCAGCTCTATGACGGAGAGACAGGTCTTCCGTTCGACCAGAAGGCAACAGTCGGCATCACCTACATGCTTAAACTCGGCCACATGGTTGAGGACAAGATGCATGCCCGTTCAATCGGCCCTTACTCACTGATTACCCAGCAACCTCTTGGAGGTAAGGCTCAGTTCGGAGGTCAGCGTTTCGGAGAGATGGAAGTCTGGGCACTCGAGGCATTCGGTGCGTCGCATGTTCTTCAGGAGATTCTTACAATCAAGTCCGATGACGTTACAGGACGTTCAAAGGCTTACGAAGCGATTGTCAAGGGAGATCCAATGCCTACTCCTGGTATTCCAGAGTCACTCAATGTATTGCTCCATGAACTTCGTGGTCTTGGTTTGAGTATCACTCTTGAATAATAGAATTAATTCAGTTGATCTTATACAAATAATATACAAAGATGGCTTTTAAGAAAGAATCTAAGATAAAGACAAACTTTACAAAGATAACAATCGGTCTTGCTTCTCCTGAGGAGATTCTCGAGAACTCGTGCGGCGAGGTTCTGAAACCAGAGACGATAAACTATCGTACATATAAGCCTGAGCGCGATGGATTGTTCTGCGAACGTATCTTCGGTCCAACCAAAGACTATGAGTGCCATTGCGGTAAGTACAAGCGTATCCGTTACAAAGGAATCGTCTGTGACCGTTGTGGTGTGGAGGTGACAGAGAAGAAAGTACGCCGTGAACGTACCGGACATATTGCATTGGTAGTTCCAGTAGCTCATATCTGGTATTTCCGCTCATTGCCAAACAAGATTGGTTATCTGCTTGGTTTGCCCACAAAGAAGCTCGACTCAATCATCTACTATGAGCGCTACATCATCATTCAGGCTGGTGTGGCTGCAGATGAAGAGAAGAATATCGCTGATTATGAACTTCTGACAGAAGATGAATACTGGGATGTTGTAGACACATTGCCGGAAGGAAACGACCAGTTGCCGGATGACGACCCCAACAAGTTCATTGCGATGATGGGAGCAGAGGCAATCGAGTATATGCTTATGCACCTCGATTTGGATGCTCTGTCATATGAATTGCGTGACCGTGCCAATACCGGCGATAGTCAGCAGCGCAAGCAGGAGGCTTTGAAGCGTCTTCAGGTGGTTGAAGCATTCCGTGCATCACGCAACAGAAACAAACCGGAGTGGATGATCATGCATAACATTCCAGTCACTCCGCCAGACCTCCGTCCATTGGTGCCGTTGGATGGCGGACGTTTCGCAACTTCCGATTTGAACGACCTTTACCGCCGTGTAATCATACGTAACAACCGACTTAAACGACTCATCGAAATCAAGGCTCCGGAAGTGATTCTCCGCAACGAGAAACGTATGCTTCAGGAGGCAGTCGACAGTTTGTTCGACAACTCACGCAAGGCAAGTGCAGTCAAGTCCGAGAGCAACCGTCCGTTGAAGTCCCTCTCCGATTCATTGAAGGGTAAGCAAGGACGTTTCCGCCAGAACCTGCTCGGTAAGCGTGTCGACTATTCAGCACGTTCAGTTATCGTTGTCGGTCCTGAGTTGAAGATGGGCGAGTGCGGTATTCCAAAGTTGATGGCTGCAGAGCTTTACAAACCGTTCATCATCCGTAAGTTGATTGAACGTGGACTTGTAAAGACCGTGAAGTCTGCAAAGAAGATGGTTGACCGCAAGGACGACCAGATTTGGGATATCCTTGAGAATGTGATGAAAGGTCACCCGGTATTGCTCAACCGTGCACCTACACTTCACCGACTTGGTATTCAGGCGTTCCAGCCTAAGATGATTGAAGGTAAGGCAATCCAGCTCCATCCATTGGCATGTACAGCTTTCAATGCCGACTTCGATGGCGACCAGATGGCAGTCCACCTCCCATTGTCAAACGAGGCAATACTTGAGGCTCAGTTGCTGATGCTTCAGTCCCACAATATCCTCTCACCAGCCAGTGGTGAACCAATCACCGTTCCTTCCCAGGATATGGTGCTCGGTCTGTACTACATCTCTAAGGTACGTCCTGGAGCAAAGGGTGAAGGACTCGTGTTCTATGGTCCTGAAGAAGCACTTATCGCCTACAATGAAGGCCGTTGCGATGTGCATGCACCGATCAAGTGTATGGTCAACGATATTGATGAGAACGGAAACTACATCAAGCACATTGTAGACACTACAGTCGGACGTATCATCATCAACGAAATCGTTCCGCCAGAGGTTGGTTTCGTCAATGAGGTTATCGGAAAGAAAG
The DNA here is from genome assembly GCA_963645405.1 of Acutalibacteraceae bacterium. Lineage (GTDB taxonomy): Bacteria > Bacteroidota > Bacteroidia > Bacteroidales > Bacteroidaceae > Colivivens. The sequence goes on along the minus strand of CAVISR010000083.1, from coordinate 2,614 downwards.
CCCTGAAGAAAGTCATCACCAAAGTTATCAAGTCAGTCGGAATGGCACGTGCCTGTGAATTCCTCGACGGTGTGAAGAACCTCGGTTACCGCAAGGCTTACGAAGGCGGACTTTCATTCAACCTTGATGATATCATCGAGCCAGCCGACCGCCAGAGCCTTATCGATGAAGGAAATGCCCAGGTTGAGGAAATCGCACAGCAGTATGCATTCGGTCTTATCACTGAAAAGGAGCGTTACAATAAGGTGATTGCAACATGGTCTGAAGTAAACGACAAGGTGAAAGCCTCATTGCTGAAGACAATGACAGAGGACGACCAGGGATTCAATGCCGTGTTCATGATGCTCGACTCAGGAGCCCGTGGTTCTAAAGACCAGATTGCACAACTCGCAGGTATGCGTGGTTTGATGGCAAAGCCGCAGCGTGCAGGCTCCGACGACAACAATACGATTGAGAACCCAATCCTTTCAAACTTCAAGCAGGGAATGTCAGTGCTTGAGTACTTCATCTCTACTCACGGTGCCCGTAAGGGTCTTGCCGATACGGCGTTGAAGACAGCCGATGCAGGTTATCTGACCCGTCGTCTTGTCGATGTATCCCATGACGTGATTATCACAGAAGAAGACTGCGGCACATTGCGTGGACTCGTATGTACAGCATTGAAAGACGGTGACCGTGTCGTTGCTTCATTGAGTGAACGTATACTTGGCCGTGTCAGCGTTCATGATATTCAGGACCCGGAAAGCGGCGATTTGATTGTTGCTTCCGGCGAAGAAATCACCGAGCGTATTGCCAAGGAGATTGAGGATGCAGGTATCGAGAGCGTCGAAATCCGTTCAGTGCTCACTTGCGAAAGCCGTAAGGGTGTCTGCATGAAGTGTTACGGACGCAACCTTGCAACCCAGAGAATGGTTCAGAAGGGTGAGGCAGTCGGTGTGATTGCAGCCCAGGCGATTGGTGAGCCGGGTACTCAGTTGACACTCCGTACATTCCACGCCGGAGGTCTTGCAGGTTCTGCCGCTACCAATGCGCAGATTTCTGCAAAGAACAAATGCCGTCTCGAATTCGAGGAACTCCGTGCCATCGATTGTCCGTCAGAAGAACATCCGGAGGCAATGATTGTCGTTGGACGTCTTGCCGAAGTGCGCTTCGTGGATATCAACACAGGCATAGCAATGTCTACAGTCAGTGTGCCTTATGGCTCTCAGTTGTTCCATAAGGACGGTGATGTGGTAGATGCAGGCGAACTCATCGCTTCATGGGACCCATTCAATGCAGTCATCGTGACCGAGTTCGAAGGTACTGCAGCATTCGACGGTGTTGTAGAAGGTGTTACCTATCGTGTGGATGAGGACGCTACAACAGGTCTTCGCGATTTGATTGTCATTGAGTCACGCGACAAGACAATGGTTCCAGTCTGCAACATCCTCGATAAGGATGGAAATGTCCTGCGTACTTACAACTTCCCAATCAACGGTCACATTGCCATCGAGGACGGACAGAAGTTGAAGCCAGGTGATGTGCTCATAAAGATTCCGCGCAGTGTCGGTACTTCAGCCGATATCACAGGTGGTCTGCCACGTGTCACTGAGCTCTTCGAGGCTCGTAACCCTTCAAACCCGGCTGTCGTTGCCGAAATCGACGGTGAGGTGTCAATGGGTAAGATCAAGCGTGGTAACCGTGAAATCACCATCACCTCAAAGGTAGGCGATGTCAGAATGTATCTCGTGCCACTGTCAAAGCAGCTCCTTGTACAGGACAACGACTATGTGCGTGCCGGTACACCGCTTTCTGACGGTGCAATCACTCCGGCAGATATCCTTGCCATCAAGGGACCTACAGCCGTTCAGGAATACATTGTCAACCAGGTTCAGGATGTCTACCGTATGCAAGGTGTGGCAATCAACGACAAGCACTTCGAGATTATCGTGCGTCAGATGATGCGCAAGGTGTCTATCACCGATCCGGGCGACACTCGCTTCCTTGAAGGCGGTATAGTCGACAAGCTCGAGTTCCAGGAGGAGAACGACCGTATCTGGGGCAAGAAGATTGTTACCGATGCCGGCGACAGCGAGACAATGAAGAAGGGTATGACAGTCACCACACGCAAGTTGCGTGACGAGAACTCAAGCTTGAAGCGTCGTGACCTCAAACTCGTTCAGGCTCGTGATGCAGTACCGGCAACAGCCGTACAGATTCTGCAGGGAATCACCCGTGCTGCCCTCGGTGCATCCAGCTACATCTCAGCTGCATCATTCCAGGAGACAACCAAGGTGCTCAATGAGGCAGCAATCAGCGGAAAGACCGACCCATTGGAGGGAATGAAAGAGAACGTCATCTGCGGCCATTTGATTCCAGCCGGCACAGGTCTTCGTGAGTTCGACAAGATTATAGTCGGTTCAAAGGAAGAGATGCTGAATCTCCACCGCAACACCAACTCTGAGATGTCATTCAGCCGTTTCGATGAAATGTAAACAAAACGCTTTATAATAAGAAGAGCGCGTGAGCAATTGCTTTCGCGCTTTTTTTGTCGGACATTCATTGCAACGTGCGATTAGAGTAACCATCCGAAAATTGCCGACTTGCAAGGAATCTCACAAAGAGCGAACTTTGC
>CAVISR010000082.1:0-13111 GCA_963645405.1 Acutalibacteraceae bacterium | reverse complement strand
GCGAGCTGCGCTCGATTGTTATCGCCGACGCTTTCGGAGAAAGCTGGCTCCTACCGTCCGGGCGGTTTCGAAAATTTACCATTCACTTCGTGCAAATTTTACCTACATTACAAGGCTGATAAACCAATTTGATTTGCTCCGTAATTCACCTTTTCTTATATAAGGTGTGACAGGTCGTCGTAGTAGCGGCGGCTGACGGGGATGTGGATTTTCTCGGAGGAGTCGAGTTCGGCAACGATGATGTTGTCTTTGTCTTTACGGATGGAACTGACATGGTTCTTGTTGATGTAGTAGGAGCGGTGGCATCTGAGCAAGCCGTTGCGTGCGCAGAGTTGTTCGATGTTCTTCATCGTGTTGCGAAGGACGAACTTGCGGAGCTTGTCCTTCTCCATATAGAAGATATTTACGTAGTTTTCCTCGGCTGAGACGTAAAGGACGCTGGAGGCAAGGACAACGAGTTTGATGTTGTTTCTGTCGTCGGAGAACCTTATTTTCTGTTCAGCAGTCTGCTCCGGGATTTTCTTTAGGTCCACTATGCGCAAGGAAAGCCAGATGATGACGTAGGGGAACACAAGGATGAGGGCAATCATCTCGAGGGACTCTGCCAGCACCTCAAGATAGAGCATTTTCTTGCCCAGCATCAACCACATGTAGAGGGTTACGAAATGGGCTATTGTCACCACTTCGCAAACGCACCAGAAGATGTACCATCCTTCGGACAAGTTGAGATGGTGACGGCAGAAATAGAGTGAAAGCCGGGTGATGAGCAGCACCACTAGTACGATGCAGGTAATCATCGTGATGTTGAAAGGGTAGAGGCCTTCACCAATGTCGAGAAAGGTGTCGACATCGAATGGTCGGTAGACCAACGAGAATACGATGAAGGACAATGGCAGCATCATGATGTAGAGCATCTGAGTGCCGAACCGATAGAACGTGTGCGATATTCTGGTCATGATTTTCTTCTTTTACTTGTGTGGGATGAAATGAATTCATCGTGATTTTCGTCACAAATATACTGCTTTTGTCCCAAAACTCGATGATTCACCACATATTTTTAATTTCAGTCATTGTTATTTGTCCCAACAGAGGTGAATTTGTAACTTTGCAGTGCAAAAGCTTGGTGCACGTGTGCAATCTTCTTTTCAATTGAATGGATAGTGTATGCGGAGAGAGCAAGGCTAAAACAAGTGGCTCGAACGACTGAAGCAATGCGGCAGTTGAAGCGAACAAGGCAACGGCTGAAACCAACAAATCAGGTAACGCAAAGCCGAGCAGACAGCGCAAAGCAAAGCAAGTAACGCTGAGCGGAAACAAATATAGTAATAAATGCAGTATATTAAAGCGTCAGTATAAACGAATAAAGCAATTGAGAGATTGAGAGATGAAAGGAGTAAAGAATTTGCTTAAGTTTAACGGTAAGGAAATGGCTCTTACCAATTACACGATAGGTGAGGACCTGAACTATTGTCAGCTTACAGAAGGGATTGTATATATCCATCAGTTGTTGGCTCAGCATGGCATCAGTGCTCACGACAAGGTTCTTGTAACCAATGAGGGAACTGCAGAGTGGGCAATCAAACTGGTGGGTGCTGTCACTTACGGTGCGGTTGCTGTTGTCATTCCCGACGGTGTGGACGATGGGACGAGGTCGTGTTTGATGGAGGAGTCTGATGCAGTCCTTGACTTTGACTCGATTGAACTGGACAAGGACTTTACGAATATGAAAGGGGAGACTCCTGCTGATTTCAGTGTGCGCGACTTTTCTCTCTCCGACGTCATCATGATTGATTACACCAAGGACTTGGCTTGGCGCAAGTTTCTTGGCAACGATGAACTGAAACATGAGACGGTAAGGGTGAGCGATGTGATAAAGGCTGCCCGTGGCATCAAAACCAGGTATGAGAGTCTGCGCCACTCGAGAATTCCTTCTTTGTTCCTTGCCAACAGCAGTTGCATTGACGCTACTGATGTGCTGGCTGCTTTCTCCATCGGTGCCCATCTCACGTTAGCTGGTACCCGTCCTTCATCGGGTACGATGCTGAAGTGTGTGAAGAAATGCCGTCCTCACTTTGTTTATCTTGACAAGAACACTGCCGAGAGAATGATTCGTGAGCGTGTCTATCCATTGATGTACAATTCGGATACAAGCGCTTATATGCGCAGTGCCCATGCACGACGCACTATCTACAAGCAAATCCGCAAGAGGATGATGTTTGCCCTGGGCGGATGCCTGATGATTGTGTGTGTGACAGGCGGAAACCGGTTCAGTCCTGACATTGAATCTTTCCTGCAAAAAATAGACTTCCCTTATCAGATGGTTTGACGCTGGCTGGGAATGGAAAGCTGAATCTGCTCGAGTAACAGCTCTGCTGAGGTAATATGGCAAAGGTTTTATAACGGAGATAATACTCTGCAGAGGCTATATAACAGAGATAATATATAAGAACAGCCTTAATCTGAAGGGAAAGCCCAACAGGTCAAGGCTGATTTTTTATGCTGTTTCTATCTTATGGGATAGGCTGTAAATTGTTTCTATCTCATAGAATAGACTACATCCATGATTTTTTTGCCGAGTTCGTCGGCTTCCTGAATGGTTCGTGCTTCGCTGTAGACACGGATTATCGGTTCGGTGTTTGACTTGCGGAGGTGAACCCACTTGTCGGCAAAGTCTATCTTCACTCCGTCGATGTCGTTTACCTTGACGCTGCTGTCGGATGCGAACATCTCCTTCACTTTCTTGAGTATTGCGTCAACGTCGGTTGAAGGGTCGAGGTCGATGCGGTTTTTCGCAATCTGATATTCGGGATAGGTCTTCCGCAGTTCGCTGACCGTGCATCCAAGGTGTGCGAGATGGGAGAGGAAGAGGGCAATGCCTACGAGAGCATCGCGTCCGTAGTGTGCCTGCGGATAGATTACTCCGCCATTTCCTTCGCCGCCGATGATGGCATTGGTCTCTTTCATCTTTGCCACCACGTTGACTTCGCCCACGGCAGCTGCATTGTATTGCTTTCCATAGCGCTCGGTGACATCGCGGAGGGCACGGGTGGAGGAGAGGTTGCTGACGGTGTTGCCCGGAGTGATGCTGAGGATGTAGTCTGCCACAGTCACGAGTGTGTATTCCTCGCCATACATCTGTCCGTTTTCGCAGATTACTGCCAGTCGGTCGACATCGGGGTCAACTACGAAGCCTACGTCGTGGTTGCCTTGCTTCATGAGGTTCATGATGTCGCCAAGGTTTTTCTCGAGCGGTTCGGGATTGTGCTGGAAGTCTCCGGTCGGCTCGTCGTAGAGTGGTGTAATCTTTTCCACGCCCAGTTGCTTGAGCAACATTGGCAGGATGATTCCTCCCACGGAGTTGACAGAGTCGAAAGCCACGTGGAACTGTGCGCTCTTGATTGCGTCGACATCTACGAGCGGCAGGTTGAGCACGAGGTCGATGTGTCGCTGGTTGTAAGTGTCGTCTTCGCGGTAGTGTCCGAGATGGTCGACATCGGCAAAGCTGAAATCTTCGCGTTCGGCAATGTCAAGCACTTCGTTTCCTTCGGCTGCATTGAGGAATTCGCCCCGGTTGTTGAGCAGTTTGAGCGCGTTCCAGTGGCGTGGGTTGTGGCTGGCAGTGATGATGATTCCTCCGCAAGCACCTTCCATGGTGACTGCAATCTCTGTGGTCGGGGTTGATGCCAGTCCGATGTTTACCACGTCGAATCCCATTCCAAGGAGAGTTCCGCACACGACGTCTTTCACCATCTCGCCTGAGATGCGTGCGTCGCGTCCTACTACAATCTTGTTGCTTTCCACCTTTGTGGTTTTGCGTATGAGTGTGGCGTAGGCGGCAGTAAACTTCACGATGTCGAGAGGGTTGAGCCCTTCTCCGGCTTGTCCGCCTATGGTTCCTCTGATACCTGATATTGACTTTATAAGACTCATTGTCTGTATGTTTTATTTATCTGTACGTTTTGTTCAATAGATATTTTGTCATTCACTATTCTTTCCGGCCTTCAGCCGTATTTCTTTCCTGACCTTCAGCTGTGGCATTTGCTGTGTTCATTAAGAAGGGTAGGGACTTTTGTTTTTATGTCCGTGACTTCACAGAACCCGAAGGAATTTATTTGCCCTTCAATTTCAAATTTCAACGATGAAGCCTGCTTTTCAGCAGCTCAGCACTAAAGCCTTTTGCTTCTTACTCGTTGATTGCCAGTTGGTAGCTTATCTCGTAGTACATTGGCAGCACGTAGCCTTGTGCGTTGCTGGTGCCGGACGAATGTGGGACGATAAGTCGCACTTTGGCTATGCGTCCTGCATTTTTGGTGAGGCGGATGTAGTCGAGCGGTTTGAGCCAACCGGACGGCACTGTGGCGCTGCTGTAGGTGGACAGCATCATGCCCGAGGTGAATGAGGCTGTGTAGGAGCGTCCGCGGTGTTTGTATTTGCAGAGCATCTTGTCGACGATGCTTGAGCTGTATTTGTTGGTAGCTGTCACTTCTGCGCTTTCGATGTCGTATTCGAGGAAGCGGCAGAGTATGTTTTTGCTGACAGTGCTGTCGGGCTGTTCCTTCGACATTTCAATCATCGACTTACCTTCGCCGCGACTGATGACCTGCATGTAGATTCCGTCGTCCTCAAACAGCACGAATTCGTTGCGTGTGGTGTCGGTGGTGGAGTCCTGTGCCGCGAATTGTTTCTCGGTAATCACGGTTATGGGTCCGGTGTAGTCGTTGTCCTTGATGAAGTTTTCGATTGCATGCTTTTCTTTCTTCTTCATCTCGGCATAGGTTTCTTCGTCGTTGCAGCTGAAGGTTGCAGTGATGCCAACCAGTGCGATTGCGAAATATATGATTTTCTTCATGTTGTGTGTAAGTTCTTCTTCTGTTTATGTCTGTCCGATAAGGAAATCGTTCTGTATCTGTTCTTTGAGCAAATGCCTTGCAGTTCAAATCCTTGAGTAGATGAATCCCTGTCCGTACATTTTTTTCAATCAAGCGCCTTTATTTCAGCCCTTTGAGGAAGCGGATGTTTGCGTTGGGGTCGTCTGCTCCGAAGATGTAGCTGCCCGAAACCATGGCGTCGACCCCTGCCTGGGCAAGCTGTGGGGCAGTGGTGGCGTTCACTCCTCCGTCGACTTCGATGAGAGCCTTGGAACCGGTTCGACTGATGAGCTCTCTCAGTTGCTTCACTTTGTCGAGCGAGTGGGTGATGAATTTCTGTCCGCCGAATCCGGGGTTCACGGTCATCAGCAGCACCATCTCCACGTCCTGGATGATGTCGTCGAGCATGCAGACAGGTGTGCCTGGGTTGAGGGTCACTGCCGCCTTGAGTCCGCAACCGTGAATCTGCTGTATGACACGGTGGATGTGGGGACAAGCCTCGTAGTGCACATTGATGAATTCCGCGCCCAGGGTTGCCAGCTTGTCGATGAATTTCTCGGGCTGTACAATCATCAGATGCACGTCCATAGGTTTCTTGCATATGGGTGCGATGCTCTCGAGCACTGAGAATCCAAAGCTTATGTTGGGTACGAACACCCCGTCCATTATGTCGAGGTGAAGCCAGTCGGCGTCACTCCGGTTGATCATGTCGACTTCTTTGTCCAAATGCGTGAAGTCAGCCGCAAGCAATGATGGTGAAACTATCATCTTCTGAATCCGTTTCTTGGTTGTTTCTATTTCCGTGCAAAGTTAGTCAATTTATGCGAAACAATGAAACAAACCGGTGTTTTTATTTGTTGTGTGGGGCAGAAAATTGATGTTTTCTGAATTGATGCGTGTTTTATGCTTGAAGTTTGAGGAAAATGTGTTACCTTTGCAGTTCAAAACAGAATTGGGACCGCAGGTCGGTTTCATGCCAATCTTTATATAAATAAGGTATGCTTACTCAGAAAATATCATACAACGAAGTGACAGAGGCGAAGCGCATGATTGACGCTTGCCGCAGTGTGGTGATTGTGACTCATGTGTCGCCCGACGGCGATGCCATCGGTTCGTCGCTTGCCTTCTACGAATATCTGCGCAAGAAGGGGAAGATGGCTACGGTGGTTGTGCCCAACTACTTTCCCGACTTCCTCCGCTGGATGAAGGACGCTGACCGCATCGTGCAGTACGATTTCCACCGTGCCAAAGCCCGTTCGCTTCTCGCTTATGCCGACCTGGTGGTGGTGCTCGACCTCAACGAGCCGAGCCGACTCGACGAACTCGAAGGACTGGTGGTTGCGTCGAAAGCCCGTAAGATGATGATTGACCATCACTTGCATCCCCAGAAAGGTTTCTGCAACCTCACGATTTCCGACCCGTCAGCCAGCAGCACGTGCGAACTGGTGTTCCGGCTCATCGATGCCATGGGCGGCACATCGCAAATCACCAAGGCTTGTGCCGAGGACCTCTTTGCAGGCATGTGCACCGACACAGGACAGTTTTCCTACAACTCCAACGACCCCGACATCTTCATGATTATCGCCGAGTTGCTGAAGAAAGGCATCGACAAGGACAAAATCATACGCCGCATCTACAACAACTACACCGAGGCACGTTTCCGCCTGCTTGGCTACATCTTCTCCGAGAAGCTGCAGGTGTTCCCCGAATGCCACGCATCGCTCTTCACACTCAAGCGCGAGGAGCTCCAGCGATTTCGCTATCTGAAGGGTGATACTGAGGGAGTTGTGAACATGCCACTGCAGATAAAAGGTTTGCGCCTATCCATCTTCATGCGTGAGGACACCGAGAAGCCGCGCATATTCGTGTCACTGCGTTCGGTGGACGATTTCCCGGCAAACAAGGTTGCAGCCGACTTCTTCAATGGTGGAGGACATCTCAATGCAGCCGGAGGTCAGCTCCATTGCTCCATGGACGAGGCAATAGAGATTGCGAAGAAAGCATTTGAGGCTTACAAAGACTTGCTCAATGCAGATTCACAACCGACAGAGAACAAAGAAATATAAAGCAAAACAACTATAAACCAATAAATTGGCAATATGAAACTATTACAACTTCTTGGAACCGGAATTCTGATGGTGCAGGCATCGGCGATGGCTGCGCAAGTGGCAGCAGTAAGCAGTCCCGACGGACGGCTGAAGGTGGACATCGACGTGAGAGGCGGAAGACCCGTCTACTCAGTGCTTTACGACGGCAAACGCATGCTGGAGAACTCTCCGCTCGGCTTCGTGGCAAACACCGGCGACTATTCGAAGGACATGACGTTCGAAGGCGCTGACAGCACACGCATTGACAAGCAGTACAAGCTCAACCGCTCGAAAGTTGCCGACGTACACTACGTTGCCAACGAGTTGAAAGTCAACTTGAAGACCAACCGCAAGAAGTCAGTTGCCGTCACTTTCCGCGTGAGCAACAACGACATAGCTTTCCGCTACGAACTGCCGAGAGAAGGGGAGACCGGAAGCGTGAGAATACTGAAGGAGGCAACGGGATTCGACTTCCCGTCGGTCACCACCACATTCCTCTCGCCACAGAGCGATCCGATGATTGGCTGGAAACGCACCAAGCCAAGCTATGAGGAGGAATACAAATATGATGCAGCGATGACAGAGCCTTCGCAGTACGGCAAAGGCTACACCTTCCCCTGCCTGTTCCGCATTGGCAGCGACGGCTGGGTGCTGGTGAGCGAAACTGGAGTCGACAGCCATTACTGCGGTTCACGATTGAGCGAAATGCAGGGCGACGGACTCTACACCGTCAGTTTCCCGATGGAAGAAGAGAACAACGGCAACGGAACAGTGGAACCGGCATTTTCATTGCCTGGAGCCACTCCCTGGCGCACGCTCACTGTGGGCAAGACCCTAGAGCCAATCGTGGAGACAACCGCACCGTGGGACAATGTGGAGCCGGTTTACGAAACGGCAAACGTCTATAAGTTCGGCAAAGGCACATGGAGCTGGATTGTTTGGCAAGACGGTTCAATCAACTACGACGACCAGGTGAAATTCATCCAGTTGGCAAAGTCGATGAACTATCAGTACGTGCTCATCGACAACTGGTGGGACACCAAGATAGGCAAAGACCGCATGGAGCAGCTCGTGAAATACGCACAGAGCCAGGGAGTTGACGTTTTCCTTTGGTTCAGTTCGAGCGGATACTGGAACGACATCCAGCAAGGACCGGTGAACCGCATGGACAATCCCGTGAAGCGCAAGCAGGCAATGAAATGGATGCACAAGATAGGAGTGAAGGGCATCAAGGTCGACTTCTTCGGTGGCGACAAGCAGGAAACCATGCGCCTCTACGAAGCCATCCTCAGCGATGCCGACGACAACGGACTGATGGTCATCTTCCATGGTTGCACCATTCCGCGCGGTTGGGAACGCATGTACCCCAACTATGTGGGCAGTGAGGCAGTGCTGGCATCCGAGAACATCTACTTCCAGCAGCATTTCTGCGACGAGGAAGCCACCAACACAGCCACACATCCGTTCATCCGCAACACAGTGGGTTGCATGGAGTTTGGCGGTTCGTTCCTCAACCGTCACCTGGGCAAGGGCAACAAGGGCGGCAATACACGCAAAACCACTGACGTACACGAACTTGCGCAGGCAGTGCTGTTCCAGAACCCGATTCAGAACTTTGCCTTGACCCCCGAAAACCTCCGTCCGTTCAGCGAGGGTGGGGCACCGCAGGTGAGCCTCGACTTCATGAAGACGGTGCCGACCACATGGGACGAAACCCAGTTCATCGACGGCTATCCCGGCAAGTTCTGCATACTCGCACGCCGCCATGCACAGACATGGTACATTGCTGGCAACAATGCTGAAGACGAGTGCGACAAGACGCTCGACCTCTCCCAGTTCCTGAAAAAAGGCGATGTGGTGACAATCTACACCGACGACAGCAGCCGTGAACCGCGGAAGTCGGACCTGAAGATAAAGAACCCGAAGAAGGTGAAATTCCACCTGCTGCACGATGGCGGATTCGTAATTGTCAAATGATGGCTGGCTCTGCTATACAAAATGACAATGGATTTACAATTGTCAAATAACCGATATTCGATTGACGTTATTGGTATGGAAGATTCGCTTCAAGGACTGCTTGGAAAAGCGCTGGTCAGAAAAAACTTTTTTCCCAGTCAGAGAAATTTTTTTTCCTGGTCAGAAAAATATTTTTTTCTTAGGCAGAGAAATCAGACCCCACTACAAGGGTGTAGAAAGGGGGGGGGGAGTAAGCGAGATATTAAATTGTATCAAGATATAAGACGGCAAGAATACTGTAAGGAACAAGGAGAAGGAGCAAAGTAAAGAATTAGACAAGGAATACACTATATATATAATAAGGTGTATATATAACAAGGTGTTGGACCAAATACAATAAGGTATAGGATAAAGTAACGAACAACGATAAAGAACATAGGACAGAGAATATGGAAAAGACTTGGAGATGGTTTGGCAAGAACGACAAGATAACCCTTCAGATGCTCAGACAGATTGGAGTGGAAGGCATTGTCACTGCGCTCCACGACGTGAAGAACGGCGAAGTATGGACCGAGGAAGCAATCATGGACATGAAGAACTACATCGAGGCGGCAGGCCTGCGGTGGTCGGTAGTCGAAAGCCTTCCGGTTTGTGAATCAATCAAATACGGCGGTGCCGACCGCGACCAGCTCATCGAGAACTACAAGGTGAGCCTTGCCAACCTCGGCAAGTGTGGCATCCACACCATTTGCTACAACTTCATGCCGGTGCTCGACTGGGCACGCACTGAGCTCGACCACCCATGGGCAGACGGCAGCACATCGCTTTATTTCAACAAGGTGAAGTTCGTCTACTTCGACAAATATATCCTTCAGCGCGAAGGCTGTGAGGCAGACTACAGCGAGGCAGAGCTCCAGGCAGCACAAGCCATGCGTCAGGAAATGGAGGCAAAGGGTAGGGAAGAGTTGGCTGAGTTCGACTCGGCACTCGTCGACACCATCATAGTGAAGACCCAGGGCTTCGTGAACGGCAACATCACCGAGGACGACAAGAATCCCGTGAAACTGTTCAAGGACCTGCTTGCGCTCTACCAGGGCATCACTCGCGACCAGCTGCGCGCCAACATGAAGTACTTCCTCGAAGCCATCATGCCGACTTGCGAAGAGTATGGCATGAACATGTGTGTACATCCCGACGACCCTCCGATGCAGCTTCTGGGACTTCCGCGCATCGTGACCTGCGATGAGGACATCGAATGGTTCCTCAATGCAGTCGACAATCCGCACAACGGACTTACCTTCTGTTGCGGAAGCCTCTCTGCAGGCATTCAGAACGATGTTCCGGCACTTGCACGCAAGTACGCAGGGCGCACCCATTTCGTCCACCTGCGCAGCACCGACGTGTTGCCCAACGGCGACTTCATCGAAGCCGACCATCTGCACGGACGTGCCAACCTCATCGAGGTGTGCAAGATATTCCAGCAGCTGAATCCCGACCTTCCGATGCGTGTGGACCACGGACGCACCATGCTGGGCGACGAGGACAAAGGCTACAATGCCGGCTATTCGTTCCACGGACGCATGATGGGACTGGAGCAAATCGACGGAGTGATGGCGGCAGTGAAATACATGATGGAAAATAAACAATAAAATAGGAGGGAAAACGAGAGGGAACGGACTGGAATAAGCGTGAAAATCAAGCGATTTAGTGCGAAAAATGAAGGATTTGACATAGAAAGTCCAACAGAGCAAAAGCAGGGAATAAGCCGATTTAATGCGGAAATTAATACTTTAAACGCAAAAATCTCGGGAAATCAAGCATAAATCGAGGGATTTGGCATGAAAATTGAGGTCTAGTCCCAAAATGGAAATTTCAGTGGAAACTGGTGGGATTTGAAACAAAAACATGTGTTTCACACAGAAAGACGCATGATTCAGGACCGATAATCCATGGTTTCACACCGAACGGCGCATGATTCAAGACCGATAATCGAAGTTTTGCCCCATAAATTGAAAACAGAACAAAAGCAACAACTATGACAGACTTAAGAAATAAGATCGCAGTTGTGACCGGAGGCACAGGAGTGCTCGGCAGCAACGTGAGTGAAGGACTGCTGAAGGCAGGAGCAACAGTAGTGGTGGTGGGCAGTCGCCAGGAAACAGTGGACAAGGCCCTTGCAAAACTGACGCCAGTGGCTCAGGAAAATGCCACTTCAGTCAGCGGATATGCCTGCAATGTGCTCAAGCATGATGAAATCACACGGCTCACAGAACAGATTAAGGCAGATTTCGGACGCGTGGACATCCTTGTGAATGCAGCCGGCGGTAATGTGGCTGGAGCAAACATCATGGACGACATGAACGTGTACGACTGCGACTTTGACGCCCTCCACAAGGTGGTGGACCTCAACCTCTGGGGCACGGTCTATCCCTGCCTCACCTTCGGCAAAATCATGGCAGAGCAGAAGAGCGGCAGCATCATCAACATCAGTTCCATGGCAGCCTACGACGCACTCAGCCGCGTGATGGGCTACAGCATTGCCAAGGAAGGCGTGAACGCCCTCACCAAATGGCTGGCGCAGGATTTCGCACGCAAATACGGCGACAAAGTCCGTGTGAACGCCATTGCACCGGGCTTCTTCATCGGCGAACAAAACCGCAAGGCACTGCTCAACGATGACGGCACACTCACCGAGCGTAGCCACAAAGTGCTCAACAAGACACCGATGCGGCGCTTCGGCGACATCTCCGAGCTCAACGGCATCGTCTGCTTCCTTGCCAGCGACGAGGCAAGCTTCGTGACCGGCAGTATCATCCCGGTCGACGGCGGATTCAGCAGCTTCAGCGGAGTGTAAAGCCCCCGGTTAACGGTTGAATTCAAGCTCTCCATGGCTAAGTGTGAAGAACATTTCATGTGGAAATTGAGTTCTCCATAGCAGAGTGTAAAGCCCACGGTTTAGCCTTCCCGATTAGATACAACAGAACAAAAAGACCAGACAAAGAAGAAAGATGATATTAAACGCAATAAGTTCGCAGCTGCCCCAGTACACAGACTTCCAGGACTGGCTGCAGGACACCAGCTACATAGAAATGATAATGAAAGGACTGCTCATCGGCGTCATAGCGTCGGCGCCCATGGGGCCCGTGGGCATACTCTGCATCCAGCGCACCCTCAACCGCGGGCGCTGGGAAGGCTTTGCCACCGGATGCGGCGCAGCCCTGTCGGACTTCATCTATGCCATCATCACCGGTTTCGGCATCAAACTCGTGGTCGATATCATCGAAGACCCCGTCATTGCCATGTGGCTCAAGATGATAGGCGGACTCCTGCTCCTTGCGTTCGGAGTCTACACCTTCATGTCGAAGCCCAAGGAAAACCTGAAGCCCGTGAAGCGCAACAAAGGCACACTGTTCCAGAACTTCATCACCGGCTTTGCCGTCACGTTTTCCAATCCGCTCATCATCTTCCTCTTCATCGCCACCTTCTCGATGTTCACCTTCATCATTGTCGACAACATCATAGCCCAGGTCATCGGCTTCCTCTTCATCATCGTAGGCGCTCTGCTGTGGTGGTACGTCCTGTCATGGGGAGTGAACAAGGTGCGCAACAACTACAACATCCGCATCATCTACTATATAAATAAGGTGATAGGCATCGGAGTGGCAATCGTAGCCCTCCTCATGATCATCTACACCGCCACGGGTCATGCCATCGACCTGTCGGAGTTTAAGATTCCGCTGTAAAGGGAGGACGGGACAAGCAGTCAACATTCCGGATTGCATCGGGATTTATTCCAGTTCAGCCGGGAAACCATTCCAGTTGGTTCGCAGATTCATTCCAGTTTCACTCTGAATTCCGCTCCAGTCCTGCTGTTTGCCGTAATTCTCGGCTCCAAAAACGTGGACTTTCCACGATTTTCGGATTTGAAGACAAACGGGAAAAACGCACTGGCCGAGCCAAAATCCAATGCATTTGCACCGGAAAAAGGCTGTTTGAAGGGCATTCACAAGACTTATCGCAAGCTGTGGAGAGAGAAAGCTGGAATTGCCGTCTAAGGCAAACGAGGCTAAGATATTGATTATAAGCTTTGTAGAGAGGACGGCCAAGGAAAATCTTCCAATTCCAGTTTTTCCAATTAATTTTCAAGGCATCTCATTTCTCTTTCCTTCTATATATTTATATATATAATTAATTAATAAT
>CAVISR010000081.1:0-13227 GCA_963645405.1 Acutalibacteraceae bacterium | reverse complement strand
GGAATAGGAGTCAGCCGTCTCCGACGGCGTAGACGATGACGCTCGAGTGACAGCTCGCTTATTCGTCGCTCGAACTTCGTTCGCCATGTAGGAGCCAGCGCTCTCCGAGCGCGTCGGCATTTACACTCGAGCGCAGCTCACTATGTAGGAGTCAGCCGTCTCCGACGGCGTAGACGATGACGCTCGAGCGCCAGCTCGCAATACGTTATCGCTTTAACGCTCTCGGAGAGAGCTAGCTCCTATTGCAATGCACTCGAGCGCAAGCTCGCAAAACGTTTTCGCTTTGACGCTCTCGGAGAGAGCTAGCTCCTATTGCAATGCACTCGAGCGCAAGCTCGCAAAACGTTTTCGCTTTGACGCTCTCGGAGAGAGCTAGCTCCTATTGCAATGCACTCGAGCGCAAGCTCGCAAAACGTTTTCGCTTTGACGCTCTCGGAGAGAGCTAGCTCCTATTGCAATGCACTCGAGCGCAAGCTCGCAAAACGTTTTCGCTTTGACGCTCTCGGAGAGAGCTAGCTCCTATTGCAATGCACTCGAGCGCAAGCTCGCAAAACGTTTTCGCTTTGACGCCCTCGGAGAGGGCTAGCTCCTATTACAGCCCGTCTTTCCTACCCACTCCGTCAGGATAGTGAATCCTTTCCTTCAGTCATCAAGCACCCGGCCTCATTCCCCACCACCATTAGTTGCATTTCCCGCTGCAGTTAGTCTCGTTTTGCGTTGCAATTAGTCAAATTTTGTACTGCAGCCAGTCAAATTCTATGTTCAAAGCCTTTGAACGTACATTCAAAGCTTTTGAACCTACATTCAAAACCTTTGAACGCAGGTTCAGAGGCACAAATTTACGGAATGATATGGTTGCGTGCAAGAAATCAGCCATATTCATTGCAAAACGAGGCTATATTCATCCGCCAACAAGAACAGTTGTCCTCGAGCGCAGCTCGCTTATATTACAGCCCACAAGCCTTCTTTCGAACAACGATATAAGCGAGTCAAGGTTCGGACGTCATCGTCCACGCACTCGGAGAGCGCTGACTCCTATTCGCACGATTTCAGCCCACCCATCCGGATGGATATTAATGAAGATACGTGGTCTTGGGAAGAAGATTAATGAAAGGTTAATGAACCATTATATGGAGATTAATGTTGAAAAAACCAAGTGTGCCGCATGGCAACGCTCCCATCCGGATTAGTTTTCATTTGTGGCAGATTCATTTAACCACGAATTTCACGAATCTCACTAATTTACCGGACATTTCATGGATGTTTGTCTGTGGGTTCCGCCAATTAGTTGTACCTTTGCACCGACGATTCGTTGTCGTCGACAATTCGGATTATTATGGCAGATGGATATGAGGCACTTGACATGAAGTGTCAGATGATTGTGGATGATTTCGACGAGCGCTATCCGCTCTTCGAGAAAATCAGAGATGTGGCAACAGAGGCGGTGAACCGTGCACTGAAGGAAAACCATGTGGAGGTGACTGCAGTGGAGTCGCGCATCAAGCAGCGCGACAGTCTGATTGGCAAACTGGTGAGGAAAGGCTACAAGTACGGTTCGCTTGACGACATCACCGACATCGTGGGCTTGCGCATCATCACGCTCTACAGCGATGATGTCGACCGTGTGGCTTCCTACATGGGAAAGATGTTTGATGTCAACTGGAACGAATCGATTGACAAGCGCAAGATGCACGAGATGGACAGTTTCGGATATAATTCGCTCCACTACATCTGCCGCATTCCCGAGTCGCTCTACTGCGACAGCTGCCACCCCGAACTCAACAACATACGTTTCGAGATTCAGATGCGATCCACACTGCAACACGTGTGGGCTGCCATGGAGCACGACATCGGCTACAAGAGCAAGATTGCCACTCCACCGGAATATATGCGCATGCTCGGACGACTTGCAGGAATGCTGGAACTTGCCGACGAGGAGTTTTCACGAATCAGAATCAGTGTGGCTGCCCACCGGCGCAAGATGGAGGCTCTCATCCATGCCGGCGAACTGAGTGAAGTGCAGCTCGATGGCGACACTTTCAACACCTACATAGCACAGAAGCCGTTCGACAAACTGATGCAGCGCATCGCCGGCATCAACCAGGGCGAAATCCAGGAGATGTCGTTCACTCCGTTCTTCCCTTTGGTCAAGGAGGCAGGCATGAACACTCTGCAGGACATGGAGGATTTCATCAGAGAGAACGAGGAAGACGCCTACAAGTTTGCCATGAGCCAACTGGCAGACACGGACATCGACATCATCGCTTCCACCGTGGCTCTGCAAGACCTGTTGATTGTGAACGCCCTGAAGAAAGGAGGAGGCAAACAGGCGCTCATCCATATCTTCGACGAGCTGAACGGGAAGAGCATCCACAACGAAAAACTTGCCGACATTGCCTACAGCTATGCCTGTAACCTGTCATTCATGAAGAAATAAATTGGCTCAGCAAGACGGAATAGGAGCCAGCCCTCTCCGAGGGCGTTAAAGCGAGCGCGGGAATTAGTGCGAGACAAATAGCGAGCTGACGCTCGAGTGTTATCGTCGACGCTTTCGGAGAAAGCTGACTCCTACATTGCAAACTTGCGTTCGAACTACGCAAAACAATGCGAGCTATCGCTCGAACGTCATCGTCTACGCTCTCGGAGAGAGCTGACTCCTACCATCCGGACTGCCAACCTAAAACACAAAACCTAAAACACAAAACACTCTTGAAGACTTCTACCATCCGTACTGCTAACCCAACACCTAAAACCTAACACCTAAAACCTAACACCCTCCACATTCTTATCCTCTGTATTCCTGTGGCGTATAGCCGGTGTGTTTCTTGAAGTAGCGGCAGAAGAAGCTGGCATCGGTGAAGTGGTAGTCCCAGGCAATTTCCTTTATGTTCTGCGTGCTTGTGCGCAACTGTAGTTTCAGTTGGAGGATGACGTACTGGTCGATTATCTCCTTGGGAGTATGTCCGGTGACCTTGCGCACGATGTTGGTAAGATACTTCGGACTGATGTTCATGCGCCCGGCATAGTATGCCACATCTCGCGAATAGCCGCAGTCGCGTTCCATCATACGCATGAATTCGTTGAACAGTTCCCTCACCCTGCGCGACTTCACCTCATCGTATCGGTACTGCGGATTGCGAATCAGATAATCATGGAAACCGATGAAGAACGACTTGAGTTGCAACAACACCAACTGCGACAGACACTGACACTCGGGTTGTCCGAAATAGAGTTTCAGCAGAGCAAACATAGATTCGATGATGTGCGTCACCATCGGTGTGTCCTGGCGGCAGCGGTCTTCACGAAGCGACGAATAGACGGTCTGCTCCATCTGCAGACTTGCTTCGCGAAGGAGCGAGGCGCTGTACTGCAGCATCTCCACTTCGAAATCGGGCGTGCACGGCGTTTCATCATCACCCAGTTTCACCACATCGTTGGGAAAGAGCGTGATGACTGCACCTTCGTAGAGGTCCCAGTCGTCGAAATTGATGTGAAGATGTGCCCTACCCTTGCGGCAGATGATGATTGCACCATAGTTGATTACCTGCATGTCGTTGCACCATTCGTTGAGCGATGTGGTCAGAATCCGAGCCGTTTGCGGACTCCCCATTTCTGCATAGTTGCTGTCTGTCATTGTAGTCGTTTTTCTCATTTAGGCTACAAAAGTACGAATATTATCTGATATAACAGAACTATTATTCCCATAAAGTCCATCCACCGCTCCATATTTGAAACGCCGCAGTGCCGAAAAGTCCGTACCTTTGCAGCCGAAAAACAGAACGATTGAATTTAAGGAACAACAAACACTGAAAAAAGATGATTAAAAAAATCATTTATGCAAGCCTTCTCTTCGCAATGGAAGGTGGGCAGGGTGCTTTTGCCCAACAGAATCTCACTATTGACGAACTTTTCAACCGTGTGGAGACGAGCAGTGTGATGCTGCAGACTCAGAAGACGGGACTGGAAATTGCCGACAAGGGGATTGAGGTTGCCAAAAGCAAACGACTGCCCGACATCAACGCACAACTGTCGCTGAGCTACATCGGCAATGTGTTGCTCACCGACCGCGATTTCTCGAATGTCATGGGACAAAGTTCCCCTCACTACGGCAACAGTTTTGCTCTCGACGCCAAGCAGGTGGTCTATGCCGGAGGTGCCGTCAATGCAGGCATCCGGTTGGCTGAACTGGGCAGACAGCAGGCAGAAGTGGGTGTGAGACTCACACGCCAACAGGTGCGCTTCATCGCACTGGGTCAATATCTTGAACTCTACAAGATTGACAACCGTCTGAAGGTGTACGAACAGAACATCAAGCTCACCGAGCAGCTCATCAACGACATCAAGGCAAAGCAGCAGCAGGGAATGGCACTGAAGAACGACATCACACGCTACGAACTCCAGATGGAGTCGCTGAAACTGGGACAGACCAGCCTGCGCAACTCCCGCAGCATCCTCAACCATCAGCTCTGCAACACCCTGGGCATGGACGAGGACCAGCAAATCATTCCCGATGCATCGTTGGCAGAGCAGACCTATGGCAAAGAGGGCGAAGCCTACTGGCAGCAGCACTCAGCCTCCATTTCGCCGCTTATGGAGCAAAGTTCTCTCAATATCCAGATTTCCAAACAGAAGGAAAAACTCGCACGCAGCGAGATGTTGCCAAAGGTGGCATTCGTGGCAGCCGACAACTTCAATGGTCCAATCACCTTTGAGTTGCCGCCAATCGACAAGAACCTCAACGTATGGTATGTGGGCGTCGGAGTGAACTACAGCCTCAGTTCTCTGTTCAAGAACAACAAGCGTGTCCGTCAGGCTGCCATCGAGACTCGCCAGGCAGAAGAGGACCATGCTCTGCAGGCAGAACAACTCAACAACAGTGTGCAGGAGGCTTACGTGCAGTATCTGCAGACTTATGTGGAACTGGAGACTCAGCAGAAGAGTGTGGAACTGGCACGTCAGAACTACAATGTGATGAATGCACGCTACTTGAGCCAGTTGGCGCTCGTCACCGACATGGTGGACGCCAGCAACCTGCGCCTCAATGCCGAACTGCAGGAGGTGGACGCACGCATCAGCATCGTCTATGCCTACTATCGCATGAAGTATGTGGCAGGTGAAATCTGATATGCACTCCACAATAATATAATAAGGAATATGCACTCCACAATAATATAATAAGGAATACAAAGCAATATACATAACATAAAAGCAAAGAAAACAGACTATGAAAAAGAAGGTAATAAAGAGAACATACAATGTGGTGGTGATATGCGTATTGGTGGCCACCATCGTGTGGGCATTCAGTCATTTCGTGCACGGCACCAACCTGGAATACACCGATGATGCGCAGGTCAATCGCCTCATCACACCTATCAATACCCGAGTTCAGGGTTTCATCAAGGAAATCCGTTTTGAGGACTATCAGCATGTGAACAAGGGCGACACACTCGTCATCATCGAGGATGCCGAGTATCGTCTTCATGTAGCACAGGCAGAGGCAGGTCTGCAGGGACAGAAGTCAAGCAGCGACGTGGTTTCAGCCAGCATGACCACCACTTCAAGCGATGTGCAGACAGCCAGTGCAGGCATCGAGGAGGCACGTGTCGACATGATCAATGCCAAGCAGGACTTCGACCGTTTTGCAGCCTTGTTGAAGAAAGACGCCATCACCCGCCAGCAGTACGACAATGCCTATGCACGCTACCTCGGAGCCAAGGCACGTTATGAGCAGGCAAGCAGCCGCCGCCAGTCTGCCGCCTCCGTACAGCAGGTGCAGACCCATCAGTTGGGCGGTTCGCGTGCCGGAGAAAGTGTTGCTGAAGCTCAGTTGAATCTGGCACGTCTCAATCTCTCCTACACCGTCATCGTTGCCACCACCGACGGTGTGATGGGACGCAAGGACATCCATGTCGGTCAGCTCGTGCAACCGGGTCAGATGCTTGCCCGCATTGTCGACGACAACGAAGTGTGGGTCGTAGCCAACTATCGCGAAACCCAGATGGAAGCCATCACCGTGGGCAAGAAGGTGGAGTTCACTGCCGATGCCATTCCGGGAGTAGTGTTCCACGGCACAGTGCAGGCACTCTCTGCAGCAGCCGGCAATGCCTATTCCATGATTCCGGTGGACAATGCCACGGGCAATTTCGTAAAGGTGGAACAGCGTGTGCCGGTACGCATAGCCCTCACCAAGGACAACGACCCAAAGCAAGTGGCACTGCTCCGTGCCGGACTGAATGTTGAAACTAAGGTGATGAAGTAATGCCAGGACCTCCAATGCCACAGGGACCCTTCCGTGTCCCTTCATTCAACGATTATGTGCCACGCCGCCTCCAGCCGTGGATTTATCTCGTCTTCGCCTTCCTCTTCCTCATGTCGGGAGGCATCTATAGCGGTGCGATGAATCATGTGATGGGCGAATACAGTCTGATGCGTGAGGACGTGCTCATGATTGTCATGTGCAACGTGGTGGGCGTCAACATGCCCTTCCCCTTCCTCTTCCGCATGAAGTTCGCCTTCACCAACCGCCGACTGTTGCTCAATGCAGCCGTGATGGTGGCGCTCTGCAACTTCCTCATCATGTACACCGACTCTGTGCCCGTGATGTGCATCCTCGGCTATCTTGCCGGATTCTTCAAACTCTGCGGATGTTTCGAGTGCATGAGCAACATCCAGCTCTGGATGACTCCGAAGCGCGACTTCACCATTTTCTTCCCGCTCCTCTATTGCATGGTGCTGGGCAACATGTCGCTCTCGCCCTGGGTGTGCGAACACCTTATATATATATTCCAGGACTGGCGCATCATGAACTACATGATGATTGGACTGCTGCTCACGGTGGCACTCATCGTGTTCATCACCACCCACACGTTCCGTTTCATGAGACCGTTGCCGTTCACCAGCATCGACTATCTCGGTTGCCTGCTCTGGTCGGCAGTGATGATTGAGTTCATATTCTTCTTCAACTATGGCGAACACTACAACTGGCTCGACAGCGAGGTGATGCGGGCAGACCTGGTGGTATTCGTCGTCACCCTTTTCCTCTGCATCCAGCGCATGCTGAAGATACGCCATCCATACATAGCACCGGGAGCATGGATGTACAGGCGTCTCATCCCACTGCTCATCCTCTTTGCTTTCGTAGAGTTCATGGGCAGCACATCGAAGGCACTCCAGCCTGCCTTCACCGGCAGCGTCCTGCATTTCGGACAAGTCACCACCAACACACTCAACTTCGTGGAATGGGTCAGTTCCGTATTCGGCTGCCTGTTCTGTCTGTTCTGGTTCAAGGTGATAAGGCAGAAGTGGACCCGCCTGCTTACACTTGGAGTTGCATCAATGGCTGCCTATCCAGTCATCATGTACTTCATTGTCAGTCCGGGACTAAATCTCGAGGCGCTCTACATGCCCACCTTCCTGCGTTCGTTCGGTAATGCCATCTTCTTCTGCACACTCACCATCTATCTGGAGGAGCTGATGCCGTTCAAGCATTTCTTCATGGGGCTCACCATGGCTGGAATCATACGCAACGGTCCTATATCCACCATGTGCTCCGGACTCTACAGTTTCGGGCTTCGCCATCAGATGGCAGACAACATGGTACGCGGACTGCCCTACGACTCGGCAAACCTGCTTATGCTGAGTGTCAAGCAACTCTACGGACTTACCTGCCTCATCGGCATTGCAGTGGTTCTCATCTTCCTTGTATGGGACATCCAGCCAGTGCGCAGCACCTTCAAGAAGATGCCGGCATGGAAGAACTTTGCAAAGTCGTTCGTAAGGAAAAAAGCGAAAGAGAAAGTACAGGCAGGTCTCGCTTGACGGAAGAAATAGACAACGTCCCTGCATGAGCGCATTATGGCTGGAGTTTTGGCTGGCTTCCCGACAAAAAAAATGTCCACTGGGGAAATTCCCAATGGACATTTATTGTTTTTCAGGAGGAGGGTCTTGACTTAGGCTGTGTAAGTCTTGCCCTTGGCATTGTGCATTCAAGCGCATTGCCCGCCTTCAATCAAACCACCTTCACTTTCACGATGTATGTGATGCGATAGTATTTGGTTGAACCGCTTGGTTTGTAGCGTATGCCCTGCTTGATGGTGTACGTCCTGCCCTTCTTCAAGTGTCCAGGGTATTGGCCCACATAGCATTTGAATGTCTCGGGACGGAACTCTGCAAAGATACAGGCGCTGTTGTCGTAGTTGCACACATTGCCCGATGAGTTGAACCAATGGCCAAGCACGGTCGATGAGCTGGTGCTGGTGGTCGTGTTGGTAGTAATCGTTGAGTTGCTGCTGTTGATGGCAATGAAGCCTGGATTGGCTGTGCTGCTGCACTTGGTGGACTGCAACTGCTTGGTGGAAAGTCCGAGTGCCTTGCTCGCTGCCTCCATGTCGTATTGCACCGCTACCGACGAATAGCTGCTGCCGTCGTATGCCAGTTCGGCATTGATGACAACGGTGGTGTCCCTGCGCACGTAATCGCTTGGATAGTCCTCGAAATAGCCGTATTTGTTCGTGCCTTCAAACTTCACCTGATAAGGCCACTGCTCGTCGTTGCTTGACGAGTCGTCCCATGCATGTCGCCAATGGGAAGTCGGTGCGCCAGTAACCACAAACCACATTTTCTCCGTTCCCTCGGGCACCACAAACTCTGCCACGCCTTCCTTCTCCTTGTAGGGTTGACCGTAAACACGTGTTCCGTCGGTGAGGTAAGCCACAAAGCCATATCTCCATCCTGCTTTAGCCACATTGTATTTGCGGTAGCCCTGTTCGCCGGCAAGTCCCTTGAAGTAAGCACGGACAGTGTCGCCAGCCCCGGCATTGTTCACACGGATGTGGTTGTAGCCGTAGTTCTCCACACAATGGGCTGAATCCACCTGCCAAAGGTATGGGTCGTCGTCCGACTGGCTGACGTATGTCGAATGGCAGTCGATGTACGAATTGCCTCTCTCGCGTATGCCGTCAATGTCCCATGTGCAGGTGCGCTGTGCATAGTTGAATATCTCGTCGTTGAATTCCGACTGGCTAATGCCGGTGATGCGCTGGTAAGCCTCCACCGGGTCTTCAGGATAAGTTTCCTCGCGCCACAGCGTTCCTATGAACTTCTTGCCGTGGAGCATGCACCAGTAGTCCTGGATGAAGAAGTTGGCATAGCGCCAGTCTTCATGCAGAAGGTTTTTGTTGCAGTGGCTGAGGTATTCGGAGAAGCGGTAGTTGGTGAACTGCTGTTCGGGATACACCTTGAATCCCTGCCATTGTGCGCAACTCTCCCACCACATGCATCCGCCGCTGCCGTTGCTGCCGAAGCCATATCGCCAGCCGTGGCTCTCGCCGAGGTCGCAGCTCACGAGGTACTGGAATGAATGGCCAATCTCATGTGCCAGCGTGTGTCCGCCACTGGAGTTGAGAGCCACTGGCGTGCACCACAATGCACCGATTTTGGTGTCGTAGCCCGACCCGGTTGCATTCCATCCCGTGCTGTCTGCCACGAATATCTCAATCTTGTATTTGTCGGTCGACTTTGAATTGCCGGGAACCACGAATCCCAGACTGTCGCTGTAGTAGTCGAAGAGGTTCTCTGCCCTCTCCAGCAGGAGGTCCACATCCAGCGAGTTGCCCGAAGCCTTCTTCGGGTCATCGCCCAGTTTCGGTCCCCAAAACACAATGTAGTGTTCGCTCTCCTTGCTGCGCTGGAAGCACCATTCGCTTGCCTGGCTGTCGAAATTGTGGTTCTTCAGTGCGCTCGGCCGATAAAGAATCCTGCCCGGGTCGTGAAACGTGTAGTAGTCGTACTTGCTGGCATAAGTGCGGGTGGCATGGTCCAGTTTCTTCCCAAGGTCTTTCTTGTAGTACAGATACATCGCAGCCTTGCGAAACTCAATGGAGTCATACTGTGTCAGGTCAATCTCGTCCGATTCGGAAAAGCGGTCGGCATTGTGGAGCCACATCTTGTCCTGTGCAAAGGCAGTTGCCGACGCAAGAGCCAATGCTCCTATAAGCCAGCGTCTCATTTCTTGCAGATTTTGAGTGAAGTCTCCCCCACCTTTATTATATATATGCCCTTTTCCAGCGATGAAGTTTCCACAACGGTCATCCCGTCGGTCTTGCTGATTTTTGCCTCCACCTTCGTTCCGTCGGTCTTGTACACGCTGACTGCCTTGTCCGTTGTGTTCAGACAGAGGGCATTGCCGTCGTACGAACTCGTCACCTCCTTCGTTTCCTCAATGCCTGCCGCATCAGTCTGGCTGATGTAGAACTTGCTGATGTTCCCAAACGTATAGACATCAGTCTCCACCGACACATCGCCGGCATCAAACTTCATGACAGGATTGGTGTCGCCGCCAAGACAGTAATACACAAGAGTTCCGTCCGTCAGGACCAGAACCAGGCTCTTTGCGCTCATTGCTGCCGATATGGCAAGCAGTAGAGCAAGAGTCAATAATTTCCTCATATTCATAAATATAGTAGCACTTTAGTTTAATCCGTCTGATGCCGAAGTCATCGCAATTGCCATCGGCACGGCAAATGTAGGCATAAATTCTGATACGGCAAATCCTTTTGGCCGATTATTTCATTCAAGGCAACCATTTTCAGCACTCCCACCCTCTTATTGTCAGACACCAATGCCCATCCGTCGCCAATTCCAGCCACCACAGCCATTTTGTCAGTCTTCCGCCCATTTGGCATTGTGTTTGTATTCCATCCCGGTAAACGACAGATTCAAAACAAACATACATATATATATGAAAGGCAATATTGGGGTAACAACCGAGAACATATTCCCCGTCATCAAAAAGTTCTTGTACAGCGATCACGACATCTTTTTGCGTGAGATAGTAAGCAATGCAGTCGATGCCACACAGAAACTCCGCACCCTCGCCCAGAAGGGAGAGATGAAGGAAGAACTGGGCGACATCACCGTCCATGTGAAAGTCGACAAGGAAGCAGGCACGCTCACCGTCAGCGACCGCGGAATCGGCATGACCGAAGACGAAATCAACCAGTACATCAACCAGATTGCATTCTCCTCAGCCAACGACTTCCTCGACAAGTACAAGGAAGACGCCAATGCCATCATCGGACACTTCGGACTGGGATTCTACAGCGCCTTCATGGTGAGCAAGAAAGTGGAAATCGTCACCAAGAGCTGGAAAGAAGGCAGCCAGGCAAAGAAATGGTCATGCGACGGCAGCCCTGAGTACACCATCGAAGATGCAGAGAGAGACAGCCGCGGAACCGACATCATCATGCATATCGACGACGACTGCAAAGAATTCCTCGAAGAGGCACGCATCCAGTCGCTCCTCACCAAGTACTGCCATTTCCTGCCAATCAGCATAGCCTTCGGCAAGAAGAAAGACTGGAAAGACGGCAAGCAAGTGGAAACCGACGAAGACAACATCATCAACGACACCACACCGCTCTGGACAAAGAAACCTACCGAACTGAAGGACGAGGACTACAAGAAATTCTACCGCGAACTCTATCCGATGGCAGACGAGCCACTGTTCTGGATACATCTGAACGTCGACTTCCCGTTCCACCTCACCGGAGTGCTCTACTTCCCGAAAGTGAAGAACAGCATCGAGCTGCAGAAAAACAAGATACAGCTCTACTGCAACCAAGTGTTCGTCACCGACAGCGTCGAGGGCATCGTGCCCAACTTCCTCACCCTGCTCCATGGAGTCATCGACTCACCCGACATCCCGCTCAACGTGAGCCGCAGCTACCTGCAGAGCGACAGGAACGTGAAGAAAATCTCCACCTACATCACCAAGAAAGTGAGCGACCGTCTTCAGAGCATCTTCAAGAACGACCGCAAAGAATTTGAGGAGAAGTGGGACAACATCAAGATATTCATCCACTACGGCATGCTGTCCGAGCCCGACTACTACGACAAGGCAAAGAACTACGCACTGCTGAAAGACACCGAAGGCAAGTACTTCACCTACGAAGACTACAAGACCCTCATCAAAGACACACAGACCGACAAAGACGGCACGCTCGTCTACCTCTATGCACAGAACGTCGACAACCAATACTCCTACATCGAGGCAGCCAAGAAGAAAGGCTACAGCGTGCTCCTGATGGACGGAGAACTCGATGCAGCCATGCTCGGACTGCTTGAAGAGAAGAACGAGAAGACCCGCTTCGTGCGAGTAGACTCCGACATCATCGACAACATCATCCGCAAAGACGACACCGCCGGCACCGCCACCGACGACAGCATCCTGAAAGACATCTTCCAGACACAGATGCCGACAGTCGACAAGATAGAATTCAGCGTATCAGCCCAGGGCATGGGCGAAAGCAGCGACCCGATTGTCATCACCCAGAGCGAATACATGCGCCGAATGAAAGAGATGTCAAAACTGCAGCAGGGAATGTCGTTCTACGGCGAGATGCCCGACATGATGAACGTCGTGGTCAACACCGACCACCCACTCGTCAAGAGCATACTCGAGGCAGGCGAAGCAGCCACCTCAGAAGCCCTCAAGCCGATTGATGCAGAAATCCGTGGACTCTCAGCCCGCAAAGACGCCATCAACCAGAGCAACAAAGACAAGAAGTGGGACGAAATCACCCAGGAAAGCAAAGACGAACTCAGCAAGACCGAGAGAGACATCGAAGAGCAGAAAGGCAAGAAGACAGGAATCATCGCCAGCTTCGCCAAAGACAACAGTGTGGTCCATCAGCTCATCGACCTCGCCCTGCTCCAGAATGGGCTGCTCAAGGGTGAAGCCCTCAACAACTTCATCCACCGCAGCGTCAGCATGATAAAATAAACGGGCAACTGCATTCCGGCAATTCAGCACAAGCCCGGATTATTCGATAAAGAATTCGACAAGGGGAGACCTGCCAAACGGCAAGCCTCCTCTTTTTTTGACAAGACAAATGAACAAAGCCAAGCTTGCGGCGCACTGCACTGCCGGAGCCGGCATCAAGTGTCAACGACACTTTTGCCCGACGCAGGGCGATAAACCATAATAAACAGATACACATCCGGGTGGGAGCGCCGGAATGCGAGCTGAAATAGGAGTCAGCCCTCTCCGAGGGCGTAGACGAGAGCACTCGAGTGCCAGCTCGCTTATATTACAGCCCACTAATTCCCGCGCTCGCTTTAACGCCCTCGGAGAGCGCTGACTCCTATGAGGAATGACTTTTCATTCCTCTTTTTTTTGTGTCTGTTTACAGCCGAAAAATGAATCTTCACCGACAATTTCACTTGTGC
>CAVISR010000080.1:0-13303 GCA_963645405.1 Acutalibacteraceae bacterium | reverse complement strand
TTATAGGGCGCAAACTTGTTATATGCTTTATACCCAGGGTGTTACCCTGGGCTATATGTAGCTGGCCCATTGACTTTGACTTTCCCTTTGGCCGTCGACCGTTGGTTCAGGCCGATATATATAGGGGGCAAGTTTTCGGTAATTGTCTCATTTTCTTTATGCCGGTGCGGAAATATTCCTGTAAAAAGGCTCATTTCTCTGATTTTATTCGTACTTTTGTAGTATCACCCGGTATGTTGTGTGCCGTGCATAGCGACACCACGGCAAACGGCAGTTCCGGTGTGGCGACATCACACGTGGAGTGGTGCTAACTTACAAATGCAAAACAACCTTAAACCGCTGTGTCGCAAAACTATAAAACTGATGAACTCTTTCAAGACTTACACCCTTTCGCTCCTTGCCCTGCTTTTTCTGGCTTGTAGCGGCAATGACAATGCTGATGACAACGGTAACGCTTCTTCAGGTGACGTGACAGCCACTCTCAGTCCGGAAAACATCCAGACCACTGCTACGGGAGGCACTTACTCCATTGAGGTGAAGACCACGGCTAAGGAGTGGACGGCATATTCTTCCGACGAGTCGGTGGTGAAGGTAACCGCCAATGGAACTACCTCACAGACGGGTTCAATCACTGCCGTCGTGACGCAAAACCAGTCATTTTCCTTACGTACGGCATTGGTTACATTCAAGAGCGGAACTTACAGGAAGAACGTCACCATAAAGCAGACTGCCCCTCTGAGTGTCAGCCAGTCATCCATATCAAAAGATGCTGAGGCGGCGAGTGTGGAGATAACTGTAAATGGTCCTGCTGATTGGAAAGCCACTGCTTCGGATTCATGGATTACTACCAGCCAGAACGGCAGCACGCTGACAGTGTCTCTTGCGGCCAATAAGGGCAATGAGCGCAAAGGAACTGTCACTGTAACTGCAGGCGAAGAGACTGTGGAGATTGCCGTCACGCAATTTGCTTCAGGTGATGCTGTGGAAGTACCTGAGGGCTATGAACTTGTGTGGCGCGATGAGTTTAATGGCGGTTCATCTTTAGGTTCTGACTGGACACATGAGCGTCAGGCTGCAGGGTGGGTGAACAATGAGCTACAGACTTACGCCAGTGGCACCTATGACGGAATAAATATCACAGAGATAAAGGACGGACATCTCAACATCCACTGTTTCAAGGGTTCTGACGGCAAAATCTATTCCGGCAGAGTGTATGCAAAGGTCAACGAAGGTTGGACATACGGTTATTTCGAGGCCCGCATGAAACTGCCTTCAGGTAAGGGCACATGGCCCGCATTCTGGATGATGCCGGTGAACAATGACTGGACAAACAATCCGTGGCCGATGTGTGGCGAGATTGACATCATGGAAGAAGTGGGAGTAGTGCCGAACGAGGTGTCTTCATCCCTTCATACCCAGGACTATAACCATACAAAGGGTACTCAGAAGACCCACGCCATGACCATTTCAAAAGCAGAGGGCGAATATCATGTATATGCGCTGGAATGGACTGAGGATGCCATCACGACTTATGTCGACGGTAAGGTGCAGTTGGCAGTCACCAAGGCATCGATGGGCAGCAACCACAACCAGTGGCCGTTCCACTATGCGTTCTATCCAATCTTCAACCTCGCCTTCGGTGGCAGTTGGGGAGGCATGAACGGTGTTGACAATTCCATACTCAACAATGGCGGAGTCACTCTGGAAGTGGACTACCTGCGTGTGTTCCAGAAGAAATAATCTGACATTAGTTTTCTGCTGATAAAATACTTACCCATATAGCATTATGAGAAGAAAAATATTGATGTTGTCGCTTCTGATGACAGATTTCGTCGCACAGGCGCAGACAACCTACAAGTTGGTTTGGTCGGATGAGTTCGACAGTGGAATATCCGCCAACTGGAACACGGAGGTGACTGCCAATCCGGCTAATAACGAACTGCAGTACTACACCAACAGCTCTACCAATGTGAAGGTGACCAAAGGCAACCTCATACTGACTGGCAAACGTCAGACAAAAGGTTCAAAGAGTTTTACATCTGGTCGCGTGAACACCAACGGAAAAGTGTACTTTACTCACGGCATGGTGATGGCGCGCATCAAGTTGCCAAAGACCAAAGGAGGTCTGTGGCCTGCATTCTGGATGATGGGCAATGACATCTCCACTAAGGGATGGCCTTATTGTGGCGAGATGGACATAGTGGAGTGGGGCAACAGCGGTGGTTTCGGGGGCAACGAAGAGACTTATTTCTCCGCAGCAGTGCACTGGGGCGCCAATGCGAACAGCCACCAGTATTACTCATACGCCACCAACAACTCCTACAGTGTGCAGGATGACTACCACATCTGGAAATGTCTCTGGACTGAGGATGCCATGCGCTGCTATCTTGATGACCAAGAAGAGCCTTATTTCGAGGCACTTATCGGTGACGGATATGGTCCGCAACCCTATACGCACAAGCCCAACCATGTGTTGCTTAACCTTGCCATAGGCGGTGATTTCCCCGGCATCCATGACCCGGCGAAGATTTCAGCCCTGCCAAACAGCGGTTCTACGGCAGACATGTATATCGACTGGGTGCGCATCTATCAGCCGGAAGATGCTGTAAATGTGGTTTATGCAGAGAATGACATGGACAAGGTGGCGGAGGAAGACCGCACCATCACCGTCAACGTAAGCAGTTCAGGCAGTGGCAGTGACGATTTGTCGAGCATTCCTGCCGCACCAAAGCCTGACTATGCGGCAGGCAATGTGCGCTCGCTCTTCAGTGATGCCTATACCAATCGTGGCAACAACAGTTTCTTTGACACCTGGGGCTCCAGCGGTGAGGCAATCCAGACTGTCAAGCTTGCCGACGGCGACTTCGCCGAGCAGGTGAAGAACTTCGGTTATGTGGGGTTCAATTACTGTGGCGACTACAGTTCCGTCAACATGTCGGGCATGACTTATATGCACTGCGATATTTACCCTTCGAAGGACATGTCGATAGGCATCACTCCCATCTCTACAGGTCCGCAGGAGTATGACAATATTTATTATAAGGTGGAGGGAGGCAAATGGAATTCCATCGACGTGAAACTCTCCGACTTCAAGGCAAAGAATTCCTCCATCGACTATAGCAAAGCATTCCAGACGAAATGGTTTGGCGGTGACCAGAAAAGTACCATATACATAGATAACATATTCTATTTCAAGGGAGAAGTAAGTGGTATAGACGTAATCAAGAGTACCACTTGCGGTAATCTTTACGATTTGCAGGGGCGCAAAGTCTCTCCGGAATCAGACCATCTGAAAGGCATTTACATCAAGGACGGGCGCAAGATTGTTCTCTGAGAAAAATATGTAAATGTCAGTGAATGAAGAAACAAAATTCTTCACTCTTCGTTCTTCACTTAAACGGGTCGCGTTTGACGCAAACGCTCCTACTAAAACTCTTCCCACTTCACTTAACCGGGTCGCGCCTCGGAGATGCGCTCCTACTATCAATGCGAATAGTACTCAAATGTGATTAGTTCTTTATTTCGTGAATGTTATGTTTTCCACATGGTCGTTCGTATAGATGTTGGCCATGTCGGAGGTCTTGTACCACGTTGGCTTTCCTGCCATGTCATCAGAGATAACCTTGCCATTGATGGAGAGGTTCTCGAAATGGATGTTCCTCACCTTTCGGTTCTCGTCATAACCGGCGATGATGCCTATATTGGGTTCTTGTCCGGTATAGGAGATGTTGCGTAGGGTAATGTCTTCGATGCCTCTGCCAGGGGCGGTGCAATATTTCTTGTTGAAGCAAACACGAATGTTGAAGAGCATTCCCTTCCGGATATTTTCGATGTGGAAATTCTCGAAAGTAACGCCTTTCACCAAGATGTTGTCGCCATTGTTGATGCCGATGCAACCTTGGTAATCAATCTGGTTTTCAGCATGTTCGAGAATGTCGATGTCCTGGTAAGTCACGTTGGTGATGTCCTCATTCTCAGGCGTTTCGCTGTGCAGACCAATCATGATAGGGTGGGCAACATCCGCCCACATCACGAAATCCTTGATGGTGATGTTCTTGCAACCGCCGTGATAGTTCTTGCGGGTGCAGTAGATGGTGGAGCAGTCGTCACTGGTACGGGCGAAGAGATGCTCTTGATGGATGTTGTTGCTGGCAAAGATGTTGAAACCGTCGCCCCATCCATACCAGCTCATCACCTTGGCATTCTTGACCGTAACCGAGTCGCTGCCACCAATCGGCAGCTGGGTGGTGAGAGGTCCGTCGATGTACACATTCTTGGAATATCTCACTATGATGCCCTCATGACGTTCAGGCATCACAATGCCGTGACCGATAATCTTGACATCACGAGATCCATAGGTGGAAATCCAGCCCTTGATGACCGCTCCGTTGTCGATGTAGACGGTCTTGCCCGATGCGATATGGATGGAGTCACCCTTGAAGTCGTGAACGCCCGGACCGAAATACATCAAGTCCTTCTTCTTTACCTTGGGCTTTTCAAGTACGTTGTCTGCGAAGATATGGAGATTCTGGTAGATGTTGCCGTTGATTTCCACGGAGAGGTAGCGCGGTCGGTCGAGAGAGAATGTCAGTGTGTTGCCCTCCTGCTTGGCGGTGATTCCGTAGGAAGTCGGCCGGATTTTGTAGCTTTGTATATCCTGAGCAATGCTTTTTACCTGTATTTCAACCTTACCCTCGAACTCAAATTTTGCCACAGAGGTTAGCTCTGCGTTATGTGTTGCGTTGGAAACCCGATCTACCCGAAAGGTATAGGTGTCGATGCTCTGCCATTCGCCTCCGTTCACACGTGCTTTTACTTCGAAGTCGTGCTTCAGATCGATGCCTGCAGGAGCCTTACTAACCACCAATCTGTCCTTGGCAAAGGAAGAAAGGCTTAGAAAGCAAATAAGTAAAGATATTAATGTTCTGTTCATACTATGATTATTTTCATTTTATATAATACGAATGAATGACATATATTCTTGATAAGAATTGATGTTTTTGTGGAAATTAACCATTTTCTCGGAACTTGCTATTGTTCGTTTCATTTGATATACACTGGTTTGTTGCGGTCGCAAGTGACGATGCCGTCGTGGTATTCCAGTTCTGCCACTTGTATGCTGGTACGGCGAGTGGTGTAGTCATCACGCTTGTTGCCTGCGATACGCTCTGGGTGTGTGAAGTAGAAGATGTAAGCATTGTCGCCCCTTACCACCACGTCGGCATGATTGCCGATGGTGGCGTCGTCCGTGCCTGTGCCGCCTGTGGTGTCGAGTATCTCCTGTGGTTGGCGTTTCCAATTCACAAGATTGTCGGAGGTGTAGACTCCCTGCCCATCCCAGTTGTCCACTATCATGAAGTACTTGCCTTTCCAGCGAAAAGCCTTGGGACCTTCGCCGCGCTTGTCGCTGATAAGTTTGCCATGGTCGGTCCAATGGATCAAGTCTTTTGATTCTGCATAGTAGATAGACGAGCCGTCTGCCTCATTTTTGTAGTACATCAACCATGTGCTATCGTCCTTCTTGATGAGACTGGCATCGATAACGCGGTCGGAGGCCAGTTCGCACTTGTTGACAAACTTCCAATCTGCCAGGTTCGTGCTCTGCAGGTGGACAATCTCACGAGGATGATTCCAGTTGTCGAAGACACCAGGCACGACAGTCAGGAACATGTGATACTTGCCACCTTCCTCTATCACGTCAGGTGCCCAGTAAGAATAACTTTCTTCCTTACCATAGTCGATGTTTGCATCTTGAAGATAATTCCAGGTTGCGCCACCATCCTTGGACTCGGCGATTCCGATGGGAGTGCCGTGCACCCATTCAACCCCTTTGTCGCCTTTCATGTTGGCCCGGCGGTTGGTGTAGAACATCCACCACGCATCTCTCTGCTTGTTGTAGACCACGATGGGGTCGGCGGCTCCGTCGTAGATAGGGTCACGATAGAGCGGTTTGTCTGCCACTCGGGTGTATTCCTTGCTTGGCAACGTCTCGTAATCGAGACCCCAGTGCTTGGCAAGCGCCCTTGCCTCGGCATCGGTCAGATGTACCACAGCCCCGTGTTTGGGCTGGTCGAAGTTGGTGGAGAACATGATGCTGTCATTGAAATGTCCCAGCTGTTTGTAGTTGACGAAGTCTGAGGTTTCCTCGAATCCGAAGTTATGCTTCTTTATGCCATAGTTGTCATACATCAGCACCCATTTCTCCTCACCGATGCGTTTCCACACGGTAGGAGCCTCACATGCCTTAGGCTCTTCGTCTATCCAACGCGGAGAGAACTGGTAACCGCTGTTTATCCGGTCAGAAACAGCTTGCTTGATGCCGGGGGTTCCCTCGTGAGCTACATAAGAGAGGATGTACTTGCCATTGGCATGACAGATGTCACCATCGATGGCTGTTGTCTTTTGGTCTGGGTATTCAAACAAAAGCTTTGGTTCGGAAGTCAGCTCGTTGAAGTCGTTGTTGACATACACAGAATAGAGACGGTTGCGTTGGTTCTTGAACCGCATGGTGAAGTAGATCATTAGCTTGCCCTCTTTCTCGTCGTAGATGGTTTCCGGTGCCCATGCGCATCCTATTTCCGCAAACTCAGGCGAGATGCTGCTGATGTCCACAATCTTGTGACTCCAGTGTATTAGGTCCCACGATTTCATCAGCACGAGTCCCTTGTTGTTGCCCCATCCGTAGGTTTTTCCGTCGCGTTCCCATTCCGTGTCGCGCTTGCCTTCTCTCTGTGCGTAGATGTGGAGGTCGGTCATGGCGAGATAGAAGGCTCCGTCAGGTCCCCGGTAGATGTGCGGGTCGCGTATGCCCTTTTGGTTGGCTATGGTGTCACCGGCCATGATGGGGTTGGCATCATTGAGGGCTGTGAAGTGATAGCCGTCTCTGCTAAGCGCCGTGTACAGACCGTGCGTGTCGTCGCGGTGGAATACCATGAGGTATGCGCTCATGTCGTTCTCGGTCGGTACACCGTCCTCGTATTTGAAGTAGTGGTAGGTGACTTTCCCTTTGCCAATGGCGCAGAGGGTAGGGCGGAGGGCATAGAAACCATGATAATTGTTGTGGTTGATTTCCTTCACGTTCAGGTTGTCGGCAATGGTTTGCCAAGTCTTCCCGTCCTTGCTCACCTCGATGGTCAGGTTGTTGGCTCGGTTGTGGATGCGAGCCTTGAAGTGACTGCCAGTCTTGATTGGAAGAGTTTGTGTTTTCTCCTTATTTATATATAAGGTGATATTCTTGCCATTAGATGTGATGCCAGTGTAGCCCTTGTCGCTGTAATACAAGAGCAATCCACCTTGCGCGCCCTTGCCGACGGTTACTTCAGTTTCGATGATGTAGTTGTTGTCGGTGGCAGTGGTCAGCAAGAGTCTTCCGTCTGCGGGGGTCGTACCTTTAGCCTCCATGGTAAGAGTGTTGTTGGCAAATGACAGCTTTTCGGGTTCGTAGTCCTTCCAGAAAGTCCATTGCAGGCCAAGTTCTCCCTTGCTGAAATTATCGGAAAGTTCCATCTTTCGGTCATACTTGGGGGCAGGAAGTTGTCGAGGGGTGGTGGCGGGGCGATACCATCCGTCGGATGTCCACTCCATGGGCTCTATCAAAGTTTGACGACCGAGGGTATGCAGGTCGTTGGCGTAAGCGTGATACACCATCCACCAGTTGCCGTCAACATCATCTACCAATGTGCCATGCCCTTTTGACCACCAACTCTCTGTTGCAGAGTAGGTGTGTACGATAGGGTTGTAGGGAGAGTTTTCCCAAGGACCGAAGATGCTCTTTGAACGTGCAGCCACAGCCATGTGGCTGGTGGCAGGACCGGCAGTCCCACCTTCGGCAGAGGTTATGTAATAATATCCGTCGTGATAGGTGAGCTTGGGAGATTCCAGGCACATGCACTCTGTCACCCAGTTGTTAGGGTATTTCCATCCGTCATATACTTTCTTCTTCGGACCGATAATCTTTAGACCGTCATCTGACAAGGGAGCGACCTCACCCTTGTCCACAAACAGATAACGCTTGCCGTCTTCACCAACCACGTGTCCGGGGTCAATGCCTTTCACGTCGAGCTTGACAGGCTTGCTCCATGGACCGCGGATGTTGTCGGCATAGATGACCCAGTTGACTCCATCGGCAGGATAATAGAGATAATAGCGATTCTTGTATTTCACCAAGTCGGGTGCCATTGCCGAACCCTCATACTCAGAAAGCGCACGGCAGATTGGTTCCCAATTCACCAAGTCGGTGGAGTGCCAGATGAGGAATCCCGGCTTGTAAAAGAATGGCGAATGGGTCATGTAATAATCATTGCCATCACGCAGAATGGTTGGGTCGGGATAGTCGCCGGGCATAATTGCCTGTGGAAACGTCTGTGCTGATGCCAAGGATGGCATACAGAGGGCCATCAGCGAGAATAGCCACTGCAGAAGGTGAGTGTTTGTCTTCATGCTGGTATCATTTTTCTTTCTCTTCATGTTTCTTTCTTCCTTATACGAATATATGTAGGAAAATACTTATGCTGTAAAGGTAGAGGATAAATCGATAAAAACGGGAAATATTTTGTGGTTTTCGTGATTTCCCTTATCTTTGTAGTTGACTAAGACTAGAAACGCGTGAAGACCTGTAGGCTTTTGATGATATTTCTCCTGTTTGCCGTTGGCAGAATCATGGCTAATGGCAACAATACCTTTCGCCTGATAGATACCACCAATGGCTTGCCTGACAATGAGGTGAGAGGCTTGCTTGCTTTGCCTGACGGCAGGTTGGGAATACGTTCTTCGGCGGGCATGTCACTCTTTGACGGCTGCGAATTCCGTACGTTTGCTCCGGTGAGCAATGATGAGTATAAGATAGGTTACAGGTCTTCGCTTCCTTATATGTATGTCGATTCCCAACAAACTGTTTGGTTGAAGGACCCGGGGAAATTGATGGCATTCGATTTGAAGACGGAGCGTTACAGACGGGATTTCCGTCAACAGTTCCTTGCTATGGGAATCAAGGAGAATGTCCTTGATTTCTTTGTCGATGATGCCAAGGATTATTGGCTGGTTACTGCTGCCGGAAAACTTCTGCTTTCGCATGACGGACAGTGTAGGAGGGTTCCTGTGCATACCAAAGGACTGAAGGATGTGTGCCGGGTTGGCAATGCGGCTTGGCTGGTGTATGGAGACGGTTTGTTGGTAAGAGTGGATTTAGCTACTTGCCGTGTCGTAAGCTCATGTCGGTTATGGCAAGAGAAGGTGCTGGACAGGGATTTTGTTCGTTTTGCCAAGGCGGGCAAGTATCTGTGGTTGATGTGGAACCATGGAGTCGCCTATTGCCCTGTAGGGAAGAAGCAATGGACAACACTCTATGCAGATGCTCAAAATACGTTCGTAACTATCTGTGCCGACGAGAAAGGAAAGGCATACGTGGGCATTCGCCACAAAGGACTTCTTTCGCTGGATGTTTCCGGAAACACACAGTTGCAGAGCACATTTCCTGTAGTTGGTGGTAGTGACATTGTGGATGACATTCAGACCATTGCATTTGTTGGTGACAACATGGTGTTGGGCTTTTATGCACAGGGGCTATGCCTGTATAATGCCAAGGCAAACCCTTTCCCTTTTGTCTCCTTTGATGAAGAAAAGTATGAGGAGATGGGCAATTATCGCTTGGCTGATTATGGAAATGGCATGTGCCTCCTGTCTTATTCCAAAGGATTGATGCTTTTGCCTATTGGAACAAAGGCGTTGGCTCCTTTGGATGCCCGTTTGAAAGACCAGGACTTTATCCGTAGTTTCAAGGATAGCAAAGGAAGAGTTTGGGCTGGCACATTTCGCAATGGCACGTATATGATAGATGCCCGGCACAAGATAACCCACTTCCTGCAAGGTGAAGACCTGCGTAGAGACATCAACTATGACATCGTGCGTTGTTTTGCGGAGGATGATGAACATCGTATTTGGGTAAGTTTCCACGGTGGCATCGGCTGGGTGGATGAGGTGCATCGGCGTATTGTTCCCATTCGTCACAAACTCTTGGAAGGAATCAAGAACTTTGATGGCATTGCTTTCGACAAGCATCATAATCTATGGATAGCTTCCAACAATGGACTATTGCGATATTCTTTAGATACTCGCCAAGTAAATCAGGCTTCCCAACTAATCGACTCTCCGGATGTTGCCGAGAAGTTGAAGGGGATTTGTCGTGTGGTGATGATCGACTCTCGCGGTTGGTTATGGGTAGGTACCTTGAATGGTCTCTATGTGATAGATGGCAAGAAGGCGACATTCTATGGAAAGGCCCAAGGTATGCCTAATGAGATGATACAAGGCATCATCGAGGATAGAACAGGAAACGTATGGGTGACGACAGCCAATGGTTTGTGCCGTTTTTGTTATGCCAAGGAAAGCCAACTTGCGCTTGCTGTCTTCGACGGACAGAACAGATTGGGTGATTCTAAGTTCTTGCCTTTTGCACTGGCTCATGGTGATAAGGGAAAACTGCTCTTTGGATGTTCCAAGGGATATTATGTGGTGGATTCTTCCGAGAATGGCTATTCGAAATACACGGGGCACCCCATGTTCACATCTCTATTGGTCAACAACCAGCAGATTTTGCCGGGAATGGACTATGATGGACGAGTTATCTTGCCGGCGGCTTTGTCGGAGACTCGAAAGGTGGTGCTCCGACATGATGAGAACTTCCTTACCCTTCGCTTCTCTGGCTTGAACTTTGACATGCCTCGCCATACTTATTATAAGTATCGCATGAAGGGTGTGGATGGCAATTTTATAGAGGTGAGTCCGCAAGATGGTGTCGGAGTGGCCACCTACACCGACTTGCATCCGGGTGTCTATACCTTTGAGGTTTATTCGGCTGGTTCCGACAAGGTGTGGAGCAAGCAGCCTGCCGTACTTGAGATAGAGGTGGAAGCTCCTCTATGGGCTACCTGGTGGGCAAAGCTCATCTATGTTTTGCTTGCCGTTGCCATGCTGTCATACGGTATCCGGTGGAAGATGGAACAGAACCGCAAGCGGTTGGAGAACGAGAAGTACAAGGAGTTGGAGGAGATGAAATATCGTTTCTTCACCAACATCAGTCATGAGTTCCGCACCTTGCTTACCTTGATTATCACACCTGTCGGCAGTTTGCTGCGTAGGACGACTGATGCGGAGACCCGTGCCCACCTGAATGATGTGAGCCGCAATGCAGGGGATCTGTTGCAACTTGTGAACCAGCTTCTCGACTTCCGCAAGATGGAGATGAATGGTGAGAAACTCAATTTGGCGAGTGGCAACCTGAATGAGTTTGTGCAATACACCACGATGAAGTTTACTCCATTGTCGGAACAGAAGAACATTCGATTGGCATTCGAAGACCATTCCCATGGCATCTTCATGTATTTCGACCACGACAAGGTGGGTAAGATATTGACCAACCTGCTCTCCAATGCCTTCAAGTTTACCAAAGCAGGAGGGACGGTGACGGTGTCGTTGGACAAGTGCATTCTTGACAATCGCCGTTATGCTCACATCGTGGTGGAGGACACTGGGTGTGGCATCTCCAAGGAGGAGCAGGCACATGTGTTTGAACGGTTCTATCGTTCCGAACAAGACCAAAACAACCAACAGGTAGGCTCTGGCATCGGGCTGAACATGGTGCATGAATATGTCAAACTGCATCAGGGCAAAATCACCTTGGAGAGCGAACCGGGCAAAGGGGCCCGCTTTATTGTGGAGATACCTACAGACTTGAAACACACCCTTATGCAAGAGGCTTCCGTGGGGAATGATGCCCAACCGTCTTCCACAAAGGATGTCATGGATGGCGCTGTAGAGACGCAAACCGCAAAGAAGATAGAGAAGACCGTAATGGTTGTGGAAGATAATGATGACTTCCGCAGTTTCCTTTCCCGTGAGTTGAACCGCCTATATAATAAGGTGTTGGTGGCGAAGGATGGAATGGATGGATTGACGATGGCTGAGGCTGAGAATCCTGACATCATCGTGAGCGATGTGATGATGCCTCGCATGAATGGCACTGACATGTGTCGCCGCATCAAAGAGAACCTGCAGACTTCGCACATTCCTGTCATACTCCTTACGGCATGGAGCACGGATGCGGGTAGAACGGAAGGCTACAAGGCAGGAGCGGATGCTTACATCGCCAAGCCTTTTGATATGGAAGTGCTCTTGGCTCGCATAACGAATCTTCTGGAAAAGCAGGAGGCACGCCAGCGGGACTTCTCCCACAGTATCTCGCTCGACCCTAAGACGGTGACAGACTCAACCCCTGACGAGAAGTTTCTCCAAGAGATTATTGCTTCCATAGAGAAGAACATAGACAATTCTGACTACACCATCGACTCTTTGGCTGCCGATGTGGTGATGTCGAGGATGAGTCTCTATCGCAAGATGAAATCCTTGACAGGCCAGACTCCTGCCGACTTCATCCGCACCGTCCGCTTGAAGACTGCTGCAAAGCTCTTGAAGGAGGGAAATTGTAATGTTTCGGAGGCTTGTTATCGTACGGGATTTGCTTCTCCGCAGAACTTTTCGAAACATTTCAAGGAGATGTTTGGGATGCTCCCTTCGCAATATCAATAAAAAATGTGAGGCTGTAATCGCTTGGTAATCAGACATTATGTAGAGTTGGTACATTTCACATATATCGTTGGTACGTTTGAGACATCTGTTAAAAAGGTCATTTTATACCTTTGCAACAGAAACAAAATAACTATCAACCGTTATGCAACAGCCAACTTACAATCAAGGGCAGATGATAGCCAACTTCTATGCTACTTATTGGGAAGAACTCGTAAACTATACCAATATCCGATTGGGCAACCGTGAGGAGAGTGAAGACCTCGTGCAAGATGTCTTCTACAAGATGATGACGATCGATGGTTTCATCAATGAAGTCACCCTCAAGTCGTTTGCCTTCACCATCACTGCCAATAAGATAAAGGATGTGCTCCGCCGTCGCATCTTCCGCCATCAGATGGAGGAGAGCAAGAAGTACGAGTCGCAACTCCAGCATACTTCTGCCGAGCGTATGGCTGAATATCATGATGTCGTCCGCCTCATCAATACAAATATGGAAAAGCTTTCTCCTGCTTGTGCCAAGGTTTATCGCATGAGCCTCTTCGACGACATGTCCATTGGCGATATTTGCGAAGAGTTGCAAGTGTCAAAGCGCACGATAGAGTCACAGCTCTTCACCTCCCGCAAGAAGATGAGGGAAATGATGAAGGAAGCAATATAATTTCATTTAAGTTTCGGATTTGGTTGTTATGACCCATAAAATTAGGAAACGTACATGAACGGC
>CAVISR010000079.1:0-14124 GCA_963645405.1 Acutalibacteraceae bacterium | reverse complement strand
CACAGACCATTGTGAAGACGACAGACACTGCCGGAGACATCGTGGTCAAGGTGGAATCAGAAGGATTTGAAACCAAGACCATTACCATAAAGTCAAGCGACAATGTCGCTGACGGCATACATTCCATGAAAAACGATGCACAGGCAAAGCTGAAGGTGACCAGCAAGAACCATCGCATCAAGGTGTCGGGCGTGAAGAATTATCATGTGTACAATGCCCAGGGTCAGGATGTGACTGCGTCATCCTGGCTGGAGTCAGGTGTTTATGTAGTGTCGGCAGGAAATGCCAGCGCAAAAGTAGTTGTTAAGTGAAAAACCAGTCAAAACTAATTTCGGGATGTGTCCATGCTCGCAGAAAGTATGGGCACATTTTTTTTGTGCATTGCAGGATGGGTGACTGCATGGGCGCATTTTCCTGTGTGCATTGCAGGGTGTGTGACTGCGTGAACCATATTTCTGCATGAGCTACATTTCTGTGTGGCAAAATTTCTGTGTGCATGGGCACATTTATGCTTCCGTGCGACACTGTCAATGCCCTGACACAAGCCATAAAGCCGTGATGATTTGGTTATTCGGGAAAATGGTGCTAACTTTGCACTCCGGAAATAAGTATCAAGGCAAGTATCAAGATGGTTTCAATTGAAAATCTGTGTGTGGAGTTCGGGGCACGTCCCTTGTTCGAGAATGTCGGTTTCGTAATCAATCCCAACGACCGTATTGCATTGGTCGGCAAGAACGGTGCAGGAAAATCCACGATGTTGAAAATTATAGCAGGTCTGCAGCAACCGACCAGTGGGGTGGTGTCACGTCCCAAGGAGCTGACCATAGGTTATCTGCCCCAGGTCATGAACCTCAGTGACTCGTGTACTTTGGCGGAGGAAACAGCCAAGGCGTTTGATGGGGTGAATCATGTGGAAGAGTGGTCGATGAAGGCGGATATCGACAAGACCCTTATCGGATTGGGATTCAAGCGCGAGGATTTCAACCGTCCTACGAGCGAGTTCTCCGGCGGTTGGCGTATGCGAATTGAACTTGCCAAGATTCTGTTGCGCAAGCCCGACTTGCTTTTGCTCGACGAGCCTACCAACCATTTGGACATCGGTTCAATTCAATGGCTCGAGCGTTTCATCCAGAGTTCTGCCAAGGCTGTGTTGCTTGTGAGCCACGACCGGGCATTCATCAACAACACCACCAACCGCACGATTGAAATAACCTGCGGACACATCAACGACTATAAGGTAAGCTACGATGAATATGTGAAGTTGCGTGACGAGCGTCGGGAACAGCAGATTCGTGCTTACGAGAACCAACAGAAGGAGATTGCCGAAATCAAGGACTTCATTGAGAAGTTCAGGTATAAGCCTACAAAGTCCAATCAAGTGCAGAGCCGCATCAAGCAGCTGGAGAAGATTGTGCCTATCGAGATTGACCAGGTGGACACTGCCTTGCTTCATCTCAAGTTCCCGCCATGCCAGCGCAGTGGCGACTATCCCGTGATTTGCGACGAGGTGATGAAAACCTATGGCGACCACGTGATATTCAATCATGTGAACCTCACCATCAAGCGTGGGGAGAAGGTGGCATTCATGGGAAACAACGGCGAGGGAAAGTCTACGCTTGTGAAGTGCATCATGGGACAGATTCCATTTGAGGGCAACCTGAAGATTGGGCATAATGTGCAGATAGGATATTTTGCACAGAACCAGGCACAGTTGCTCGACGGCAATATCACTGTGTTCGACACCATCGACAGAGTGGCTACCGGCGACATGCGTACAAAGGTGCGTGATTTGCTTGGTGCATTCATGTTTGGCGGTGAGGCGAGCGACAAGTTTGTGAAGGTGTTGTCGGGCGGTGAACGAAGTCGACTGGCAATGATTCAGTTGTTGTTGCAGCCCGTGAACCTGCTTATCCTTGATGAGCCTACCAACCATCTCGACATGCAGTCGAAGGAAGTCCTGAAGAATGCGATACGTGACTTCGACGGCACTGCCATCATCGTGAGCCA
Organism: Acutalibacteraceae bacterium; assembly: GCA_963645405.1. Taxonomy (GTDB): domain Bacteria; phylum Bacteroidota; class Bacteroidia; order Bacteroidales; family Bacteroidaceae; genus Colivivens. The sequence continues at coordinate 12,117 of CAVISR010000079.1, read as the reverse complement.
CGACCGTGCGTTCCTCGACGGACTGGTCGACAAGGTCTATATGTTCAAGGACCAGAAGGTGTTCGAACCTATCGAGAAGAGCAGCATTTCCATTCATACGGCGAAGGAAAAGGAAACTGCTCCAAAGCAGAAACCTGCCGATAAAGCGCCTTCCGATGATGCAAAGCAAAAGCGAATCATGTCGTATGAACAGCAGAAGGCTGAAGCCAAGGCGAAGGCAAAAGCCGAGAAAGCTCTGAAGGAATGTGAGGATAAGGTAGAGAAACTGGAAACGGAAATTGCTGAGGTGGAGAAAACACTGGCTGAGAAGAACGATATGAAACTGGTGGAGAAGTACACTCAGTTGCAACAGCAGTTGTCGGATGCTCTTGAAGAATGGGAAAAGCTCAGTGAGCAGGTTTCCCAATAAGTGCGCCTGAACAACAATATAATAAGCGTGCCACCTTTGCCTTGTGAGGTAATCAGGTGGCACGCTCGTTTCTACTTATGCTCGCATTAGCTTATGCTTCCGTTCGCATTGGTTCATGCTACTGCTTGTATTGGCTTATACTTCCGTTCGTATTGGCTTATGCTTCCGCTTGTCCATTATTCTCCGACAAGGGCAAGGGTGTCGGATGCAATCATCAGTTCCTCGTCGGTAGGGATGACACAAACGGTGACCTTGCTGTCAGGTGTGCTGATGACAGCTTCAGTGGCACGTACTGAGTGGTTCTTCTCGTCGTCAATCTTGACACCGAGGAATTCCAGTCCTTTGGTTGCGCCTTCACGCACTTCCCACTGGTTTTCGCCTGCACCGCCAGTGAACAGGATGACGTCAACGCCTCCCATTGCCGCTGCATATTGTCCGATATACTTCTTGATGCGGTAAGTGTACATCTCTTTTGCCAGGCGAGCCTGGTCGTTTCCTGCTTCGATGGCTGCAAGGATATCGCGGAAATCGCTTGAACCGCCGCTGATGCCTGCAAGTCCCGACTGCTTGTTGAGCAGTTTGCTTATTCCTGCTGTGTCAAGTCCCAGCTTGTCCATGAGGAATGTCACTGCACCTGCATCGATGTCTCCGCTTCGTGTCCCCATGATAAGTCCTTCCAATGGTGTGAGTCCCATTGACGTGTCAACGCTCTTGCCGTCTTTCACTGCAGAGATGGAAGCTCCGTTGCCGATGTGGCAAGTGATAATCTTTGTGCCTTCGGGTTTGATTCCGAGGAATTCGCACACGCGCTGGCTTACATATCTGTGGCTTGTTCCGTGGAAACCATAACGGCGCACTCCATATTTTCTGTAGAGCTCGTATGGCAGTGCGTACATGTAAGCGTAGTCGGGCATGGTTTGGTGGAATGCAGTGTCGAACACGCCTACTTGCGGTACGTTTGGCAAGAACTTCTTCACTGCGTTCACTCCCTTGATATTTGCAGGGTTGTGGAGCGGTGCAAGGTCGTTGCAGCTCTCGAACACCTTCATCACTTCGTCGTTGAGGATTACGCTCTTGTTGAATTTCTCTCCTCCGTGTACCATGCGGTGACCCACTGCGTCAATCTCGTCAAGAGATTTCAGAACGGCAGTATCTCCAGTGGTGAGGCACTTGAAGATGAACTCCACGCCTGCTGTATGCTCGGCGATGGGTTGGTCAATCTGCACTTTCTTGCCGTTGTACTTGATTTTGATGAATGAGTCGGGGAGTCCGATTTTCTCTATGCCGCCTGATGTGATTACTGACTTGTCGGTCATGTCATAGAGAGCATATTTAATGGAACTGCTGCCGCAGTTTAATACGAGTATTTTCATTGTTGTATTGTATGTTTTTGTCGTCGTTCTTCATTACTTCGCATCCATTGCCTGGCATGCTGTGATTGCAATCATCTTGTAAATGTCGTCTACGCTGCATCCGCGGCTCAGGTCGTTCACCGGACGTGCTATTCCCTGAAGGATAGGACCGATGGCATCGGCTCCGCCAAGGCGTTGTACGAGTTTGTAGGCGATGTTGCCCACTTCGAGGCATGGCACAACCAGTACGTTGGCTTTTCCTGCGATGTCGCTTCCCGGTGCTTTCTTCTGTCCTACGCTTGGCACGAGGGCAGCATCAGCCTGCAGTTCGCCGTCAATCTTGAGGTCGGGCGCAAGTTCCTTGGCAAGGCGAGTGGCTTCCACAACTTTGTCAACCACTTCGTGCTTTGCACTGCCTTTGGTAGAGAAACTCAGCATTGCCACTCTCGGGTCGGCAAATCCTGCCACGCTCTTGGCTGTCTGTGCGGTGCATACTGCGATTTGAGCCAACTGGCTGGCATCTGGCATTGGGGTGACTGCCACGTCGCCAATCACCAGCACTCCTTCTTCTCCATATTGTGGAGCCTGGGTGATGAGCAGCATTGCTCCGCTGACACAAGTGATGCCCGGAGCACACTTGATGATCTGCAATGCAGGGCGCAGTGTGTCGCCTGTGGTCGACAATGCTCCGGAAATCTGTCCGTCGGCATCGCCGCTCTTGATGATGAGGCATCCGAAATACAGAGGGTCGAGCACCTGTTCGCGTGCTTTCTCTATTGTCATGCCTTTCTTCTGACGGAGTTGGAAAAGCAACTGTGCATATTCCTCAGTCTTGTCGGAAGTCTTCGGGTCGATGATGGTTGCCTTGTCGATATGGGTCAGTTTCAATTCTTTCGCATAGTTCTTTATCTCATCGGGATTTCCAATGAGGATGATGTCGGCAAGATTGTCTGCCAGAGCACGGTCGGCTGCGGTGATTGTCCTTTCTTCCATGCTTTCGGGAAGAACAATGCGCTGCTTGTTAGCTTGGGCGCGTGCGATAATTGAATCGATGATAGTCATTGTTGTATAATTTGTTTTATAGTTATTTCTCGTAACCGGTCTTGAACACGCGGATGACGGCAGAATTGAATCCTGCGTGGTCCATCTCGTTCAGTCCTTTTATTGTATATCCGCCCGGAGTGGTCACACGGTCGATTGCCTGTTCCGGGTGTTCGCCTGTCTTGTGCAGCAGTTCTGATGCGCCTTTCATTGTCTGAATGGCAATCTTCAGTGCATCCTTCGGATAGAATCCCATTTCCACTCCTGCTTCAGTCTGTACGCGCAGGAAACGCATTACGTAGGCAATGCCGCACGATGCCATGAGCATGCCTGGGGCAACCATTTTCTCTGCGCAGCAGAAAGTGTCACCAACGAGTTTGAAGAGATTGTCGATAATTTCCTCGTGTTTCTTCGATTCGTCGTCGGCAGCGCAAATGAATGTCATGCTCTCGCAGAATTCTGCTGCGATGTTCGGAATCACATAGAACAGCGATGGAATCTGACACTGGTGCTTGTAGAGTATAGCTTTGATGTCCTCCAGAGTTACTCCTGCTGCCAGTGATACGAGCAACTGTGAGGATGTGAGGTTGGGTTTGATGTCGTTGATGACAGTTTCCACCTGCCAGGGCTTTACTGCGATGACGATGACATCGGCATCCTTTATTGCCAGGGTGTCGTCCACCATCACTTCCACTGCAGGGCAGTCCTCCTTGATTTTGTTGAGTTTCTCCCAATGCACACCCGACACTGTCAGTTTCAGGTCTGCTTCTTTCTTGCTCCATCCGCGTGCCAATGCACCGCCAATACTGCCGGCTCCGATAATTGTAATGTTCATGCGTGTACTATGTTTGTTAGTTAGAATTGAGTGTTCCTTGTCTCGATTTCAGCTACAAAGTTACGCCAAATCGGACGAAAGACGAAATATTTCCCAAAAAAACTATCGTATGAGGCGACAAATACTGAATTATTTCCTACCTTTGCACTTGTTTTATCAAACACTGTAGTAGATATATTTATAAACTAAATCATTCAAAGTATGGCTTATGTAATTTCAGACGACTGCGTAATGTGTGGAACTTGCGCAGGAGAATGCCCATCAGAAGCAATTTCTGAGGGCGACGGCAAGTATGTTATTGACCCGAATTCATGTGTTGATTGTGGCACATGTGCTGACGCTTGTCCGGCTGGAGCAATCAATCCGGGCGAATAAGGCTTGTTGGGTAAACAAACTTGAATTCATATTCATAAGGGTGTCCTTGAGGGGACATCCTTTTTTTGTGCCTTTACTCAAAAGTGTAAGAGGATATTGTTCTCAATCACCAATCATTTGCAAAAGTGCATGGGACTGTTGATTGCAATCACTGGCTACTTGTAAAGATGCATGGAGGCTCTGCAAATCTGCAGAACCTCCATGTGAAATTGCTTGAATGTGTTGCTTGCGAATGGAGTCTATGCTTTAGCTGTTTGCATAGCTGTGCATTCCGCCGAGGAAGAAGTTGACTCCGAAGTATGTGATGAGGACGGTGAGAAACGCCAATATCATATATATATGGAAGTTGCGTGGACGTTCGAACCATCGGAGTGATGCGCTGTGAAGCGGGAAAGCATAGACAAGCATGGTAATCAGTGCCCATACTTCCTTCGGGTCCCATCCCCAGTAGCGTCCCCAACTGACGTTTGCCCATACTGCACCGATGAAGATGCCAGCTGTGAGCAGGAATTCTGCGGGATAGAGCATCAGACGCGAACTGCGCATCAACTGCTGGCTGAGACTTTGCTGACAGAGGTTTTGCTGGCTGAGGTTTTGCTGCGGCTCGTTGTTCTTCGTGCGCAGGTCTACTGCCAATCCTGCAATGCTGTTGAGCATGATGAAGGCAAAGTGGGTGTAGGACAACATGATGATGCAGACGTGGATGCTGAGCAACGGTGAGGAGAGCACTGGCATCAGCGGTGTGATTTGTGGGTTGGACTGTCCCATCATTGACACGAGCAGGGTGAGTCCTGCCATGATGAGTCCGAACGAGGGGATGAGCTGGGACTTCTTCCACAGGCAGAGGGTGGTCAAGAGGCTGCACAACGACATGAACTGCATGGTCTCGTATCCGTTTGCCAAGGGCAGATGGTGGGACACGATGCCGCGCAGACTGATGAAGTAAATCAGATAGAGTGTGCTCAGCGAGTAGACTGCAATGAGCGAGACTGACAACCACTTGGACGATTTCCTTCCTTTGAGGGTGAATACCAAGCCTGCTACAAACATGGCGATGCCGATGGCAAGCAGAGCCATTGCCAGTGGCTTGGTGTAGTCGCTGGAGTTGTAGAGCAGTTCGGACTTGAAGGCTGTGTCGGTCGGGAGGTTTTCTGCTCCGACGGTTTTGACCTGGTACTTGCGGATTTTGCCTACTATCTCACGGATGGTCTTGTAGTCTTTCATCACCGACAACTCGTAGATGTAGTCCAGTGTGTGCTTGATGAAGTACCATTGTTCGTTGGATATGGCGCCAGGCAGGTTTTCGTCCTGGGAGAACCATGCCATTGTGAAGTCCTGGAGCGATTCGTCGATGTGGTGTACGGAGTCTTCGATGAACTGCGAACTGGAGATGGGGTAAATCTTTGACAACTGTCCGTTGAGATGCATGCGGAGGATGTTCATCTTCTCGTCGGTCTCGGTGATGGCTCGCGAGTCTGCCACTTCCTTGCCCTGGTGGATGTCGGCTACAGCATCTTCAAGCAGGTATCTGCCGTCGCTGAAGAAGTCTGCATAGCTCACGTATGTGGCATCCGTGCCCAGGAGTTCCTTGGTGTGTTTGCCTTTCACCTTGATTATCGGTTCGTCGAGCCACGACATGGCGTAGAGCATCCATCCCGTGAACACTTGCTCGGACGTGTAGCCTTTGTACTCGGGATTTCCGTAGAGTTTGGTGGTGAAGTCGCGGGCAACGGTCTGAAGCGGACATATCCTGCCGTTGTAATAGGTGTAGATTGTGCCGAACTGCTGGGCTACGTCCTTCGGAAGTACTTTGCCTTCGGCTGATGCGCCCAGGCTGATGAAGGAAAGGAGAATGACGGTAGTTGCTTTCACTGCAGATACTTTCACTGTGGCTGCTTTATCTGCGGCTTTGTTTTGCAGCAGACGTCTGAATCCTTCACCAGGCAGAGCGAGAAAGAGCAGCATTGAAACTGCGAGCAGGGCATAGCCAGTGTAGGTTACTCCGATGCCCCAAGGGTCATGGCAAATTGAGAGGTATGTGCCTTGCTGGTCGGCATCGTAGCCCGACTGATAGAAGCGGTAGGCACTGTATTCTCCGATGTTGTTCATTGATATGTCCATCGTGGCATGGCTCGTGCCGTCGGTCACTTCCACTTCAGACCGATAGCCCATGGCTGACATTGTGCCGGGATAGGTCTGCAACTGGAAATTCTTCAGACTTACCTTGAACGGCAACATGTCGATGCTGCCTGTCTCCTTGTTCTCGTAGATATTGGTGGCTTCGCCTGTGCGCAGATGCATGGTGCCCTGGATGCCGAAGATGTGGGTGATGAGTGCGCCTGCCAGGATGATGATGAACGAACAATGAAGCAGGGCAGAGGCTGGGCGACGGAATATTTTCCGCTTTATCAGGTAAACAATGGCTGTGATGCATTCAATTGCCCACAGCGATGCAAACCACCATGAACCGTAGATGTTGCCCACTACGGCTGGAGTGCCTGCGGTTTTCTCGTATATCGTGGCAACTACCAGTATCGCTACCAGGACTGCCAGCAGACTGAACGTAAATATCTTCAACTTCATTGTCAATTGATCTCTTGTCTATATAAAACGTAAAATGTGGGTGGATATTGTATGGCTTAGAACACTGAAACTGCTCTCCCGAGCAAAACAGAAGAGCAGTTTCGTGTGGTTGGTGTTTCCGATGGGCTGAATGCCTAAACCGTTTGGATGTGGAATTCACATGACCAACTTGGATGAGGACTTCGCAAGACCAGCTCCGATGTGGAATCCGTATGGTCAGCCTGCGGACGGAAGTTTTTTAGATTGAGTCGACAAACTTGATGACAGCTGTGCGCTCTGTGCTTGAGAGTTTGCGGAACTTCTCCACTGACTTGCGTGCGTCGGAGTCTTTTGAACCGTGCCACATGATAGCCTCAAGTGTGTTGCGTGCACGGCAGTCGTGCATACGTGAGTCTTGTCCGTCGTAGGCTACACCCATGCAGAGTTTTGCAAGTCCGCGTCCCCAGAGTGGGGTGGTGCGGCACCATCCTGTGCGGATGTCGTTCTGCATGAACAGACGGTGCTGAACCATATCGGTGTAGGGCCAAATCTTCTGGTGAGGGAATCGAGGCATGTCGGAGTTGGTGAAGAGTCCGTTCGGGTCTTCAATCTCGTCAGCTCCGGTTGTCCATGACGGACGGTGGCATTCTGCACAACCGATTTCTGTGAACAGTTTCTTTCCCTGCTGGAACTGCTTGGTGTCGACGTCACGAGCTGCTGGTACGGCAAGTCCGCGGTGCCAAACCATCAGTGCCTTGTAGTCGTCCTGCGACATTTCGGCATCGAGGCTTGTGCTTGTCAGATAGTTGTAGATGTCGGTCTCCACATTGCCTGTCTTGTTCTCTTTCGGGAAGTATGTGTAGAAGTCTTTCTGCACGTCAGGGTCTTTGGATGAAACCTCTGCATAGTAAGAGTGGGTCTGCTTCTTTGCATTGTAGTTGAGGTCGAGGTAATGGTAGCGGCGGTCTGGACGTGTCACGTTGGTGATGTTCCAGATGGCGTTTGCTCCAGGACCGTCGAGCACTGGTCCGCGTGACATTGCATAGGTGAAGCGGCGAACGTATTGCTTGCCGGTGGCTCCGGTGTAGTATCCCACCCATTCGTTTGTCTCCTGGTTGAAGTAAGACGGGTTGAGGGTTACGTATGGTGACTCTTTCTTCCACTGGTTGATGATGGCAGTGTCGGGGATGGCATCGAGAAGTCCTGTGCCATAGAGTCCGATGGTGGTCTCGAGGCGTACTCCGATTTCACTTGCATCGACTACTACATTCTCACCGTTGCGCTGAACGACGATTGGTGCATAGTAAGCGTCCTGTGGAATGGTGACTTCCGGATAGATGAGGCTGTAGGTCTCGCCGTCGTCGAACTTGTTTCCCCATTCGTCGGTGTATGATTTCCAGTCGATGCTGATCTTGGTTTCGTCGATTGGTGCCTTGAACGGATAGACGGCTGCTGTCTGTGGCATACCTGCAACTGAGCGGATGTAGGCGTTGGTCTGCTTGTCGTAGATTACGAGCAGATAGCCGTTGCCCATTGTCGACTCGCGGTAGTTTGACTGGCGCTTGCCGTGTCCGTAGCCCGGGTGGCAATAGAGGCAGCCTTTGCGCACATAGACTGGTCCGAGTCCGCGGAATGCAGATGTGGTGTCCTGTCCGAAGTCGCGCTCGAAGATGGTTTCTCCGCGCTGGAAGTAAGCGTTGAATGTGGCATCGTCTTCCACTACTGGCGCTGCTTGCTTGTAGGCAAAGGATGATTCGGTGAATGCAGTACCGAGTTTTCCTCCTGCATAGTACTCTTCACTGAGTTCTGCCGTCTCTTTGTTGGTGTCTTCCGATGAATTGTCATCGTCTGAACATGCTGTGGTAAGGAATAGTCCAGAGGCAAGAAGACAACTGTAGAATGCGTATTTGTTCATAAAGTATATGTTTGATATTTCTTTTTCATCGCTTAGTCACCACCCGAAATCGCATCGGGCGGTGACTTACGAATTTAGATATATTTATATGGCTTATTTTGAGATTTCAAAATTTTATATTTCCAAATTATTCAGCCTTGGTTTCCCTTGGCTTGTTCTGCCTTGGCTTCCCTTGGCTTATTCTGCCAGCTTCTGGCTCAATGTCTTCATTGCATCGTCGAACTCATGGATGGCTTCCATTGCGGTTGCGCACGATTCGTCGGTGAAGTAGAGTGCGAATGGTCTCTTCATTCCGTTGATTGCAGTGAGCGCATTCTCAAGTGTTGACTTCAGTGTGGCTGCTTCTGTAGGATAGTTTGCCATGCAGTAAGCCATCAGTGATGTGGCTGTGTATGCTTCCTTCCGGATTCCGCCGTAGATGGTGAACTGGCAACCCTTGATGTTGTCGTAGAAGTCGGTGATTGAGTTGTAGGCATGTGGCGACTCGATGTAGTCTTTTCTCACTCCGGTGTAGCAGTTGCCGATTTTTGAGTCGGCTACCTCGGTTGCGATGTCGCTTGCACCTTCAAGAATCTGAATTGAAGCGAGGGTGACGGTCTTGTACATTGAACCTGCCTTGCCTGCATTGATGAAGTTCTCGCCGTAGTTGATTGCTGACTCAAACTCGTTGTCGTCGAGGATTGCCTGCTGTTCTTCGTCAACTTCGCCGCCCCATGAGCTTACGAGTTTGATTGAAGCTAGGTAGAGGTCGCTGGCTGCTTCTGCGCAGAACCACTTCTCGTTGTCGGTGATGTCGGCAATCTTGCGTGGGCTGCCTTCGCGGAAGAGTAAATACTCAATAGCGTGGAAACCTGTGAGGTTCTGACCTGTTGCGATTGCCTCGGCTACTATTGCCTGTGCTTCTTCGTTGGTTGCAAGGTCGGGGAAACGCTTGATGTATCCGTCGAATGCCTTGCTGTCGAACGGCCATGTATCTGTGTGTGGGTCGATTGAATAGTCGGTTGCAGCTCCGAAGAGGAATGCTTCTGACCACTCCCAGTACTGACGTGCTGTCTTCCATACCATGCATGCTGCGTCAACGTCTGCCTGTGTCTCCAGGTTCTGCACTTTTTCCAGGAGGGCTTTGTCGGCGTTCATCAGTGCGGTGTAAACCGGGTGAACTGACTTGCTGATGAATTCCTGGTTGGTCACTGCAAGGAATGTTTCCTTTGCGGTGGTTTTGTCCTCGTTGTTGTCGTCATCGTCATCGCTACAAGAAACTGTAGTGAGAGCTACAGCTGCCATCATTGCGACTGTGAGCATTGATTTAATCTTCAATTCCATTGTTCTATGCTTTATTTTTTTTGTTTTAGTTTGTCCGTTGTTCTGTGCTGGGAGTCCTGCTTGATGCTGTTTTCCTCAATTTTTTATCAGAGGAACCATCCGCAGTAGGCTACGCCGATGCTGATGCTTGGCTCGTTGTTGTACTCGCTTTTGAGGAAGCGTTCCGACCATTCGCCCTTGATCACGATTTGCGGAACGGGGTAGTAGTTTGCACCGAAGGCAAGGCGCTTGTTCTCTGTCCATCCGTAGGCTGACTTCTGGTTGCCTGCTGCATAGGCATTGTACATTTCGTAGCGTCCGAAGAGATAGAGTTTCTGCTCGCCTCTGAGTTTCTCGATTTGTGAGAATACGTCGTAACCGGCTTCGATTCCGACTGAATAGGCGTTCTTGGCTACCGGCTGGTGCTTTGACGGGCTTCCGTCCTGACCTGAGTGGCTTGGGAACGACTTGTTGTAGGCGCTGATTTGCTTGTGGCCGCCCAGATGAGCATAGTCGGCATTTCCGCGAACAATCCAGTTCCAGCGGTTGAGCATGAAGTCGAACGAACCGATGGCAAGGTTGCCCTTCACCTTCGAGTAGCTTCCGCCGATGGAGCGGAGTGTGTTCTGGAATGTCTGTCCGTAGTATCCGCTGAGGCTGAGGCGAAGTCCCTTGACTGAATAGTTGTCGATGCGGAGAGCACCTGCATATTTGTTTGCAATCTTGAACTCGTAGGGACTTACTGCACCGTAGTGTACGAAGCTGTAACTGCCGAAGCGTTCAGAGTCGAGCCCTGAGAGGAACTGTGCGTCGTAGCCCCAGTCGCCTATGCGTCCCCAGAGTGAAACGCCTACCTGGTGCCATGTGCAAGGGAAAATGGTGTTTTCGCCTTCCGGACGGTAGACAGTGAAGAACTCAGTAGGCATGTGGTATTTGTTGGTTGCTCCCACCGGCACGATGATTTCACCCATCTTGAGGTTCAGTGCCTTCGAGAACTCCTTGTTAATCCAAAACTGCTCGAGTGCCACTTCTCCGCCTTTCTCCACTTCAGCCTCGTATTCTCCGGCTTCGTCTGCTTCGAGTTCCACTGCCGATTCAGTGCCGCCGTGTTCGAATTCGATTTCACTTCCGAAAGTCCAGCCCTTGCCGAAGTCGTAGCCGATGTTGAGGGTCACGTGCGGAAGGTCGAACTTGCCGTGGCTTGGGTCGTCCTTGTGGTCCTCTGCCTTGGTGTAGCGGTAGATGTTGTCGCTGTAGAAGTTGCGTGTCATGACCGCCTCGCCATATCCACCGAGCGACAGGCGTGAGAGAGCCTTCTCCAGTTTGGTTTCCTTTTCCTTTCCTGATTCTGATGATTGTGCAGATGCACTTGTTGTGACTCCCGCCATGACAAGTGCAACTGCTCCGGTGTATAAAAACTTATGTAATTTCATTTCTTCTCCGTTTTTTTGTTGTTTGCTTTAATGTTTCAGTTTCTGAGTTGTTTGCTGTTTCTTCGTCGTTTGTTTATACATTATATATTATATATGATGTTTCTTCTGCGGTTTCAGAGGCTGCGTTTGGTCGTTTCCGGCAGTTTTGTTTGAACGTTCCCAACAGCTGTGTTTGGTCGTTTCCGTCACGCTTTGTCTGAATTTCGGGTGCAAAGTTACTGCTGTTTTCGCTGGTGGGCAATACTCACAAATGGGTAAACAGGTCACGGGAGCTGAGAATTCTTGATTTGTTCCAATATGTCAAAGAGCGCAATGTGATGTCAGCCGGTTGGCTATTCCTTTGATTTTCTGTTTCTTTTTCTGCAGATGAATCTGGGCTGGTCGGGGCACCAAATTTCTCTGCCTAGGAAAAATTATTTCTCTGCCTAGGAAAAATTATTTTTCTGACCAGGAAAAAAAATTTCTCTGACTGGGGAGCGGTTTTGCCCTCTCCGGAGGGGGGCTTTGTGAATCACAGTGCAAAGTTACGACATTGGGCGAGGGGCGTTGGTCGACATTGGCTTTCATTGGCTTTCATTGTCCACATTTTCTTGATTTTTTTTGGAAGGCTGAAATAGGAACCAGCTTTCTCCGAAAGCGCCGGCGATAGCGCTCGAGCGAATGCTCGCAAATGTTTTACAGCCCACTAATTCCCAAGTTCGCTTTAACGGCCTCGGAGAGGCCTGGCTCCTATTGCAATGCGCTCGAACGCAAGTTCGCATGTTTTTTCGCTTTAACGCCCTCGGAGAGGCCTGGCTCCTAGCTCGCTTTCGCTTGTTTGCGCACAAATCAAGCTCGTTTTCTTGTCGGAGTACATGAATTCAGTTTCGGTGAGATGAGCGGAAAGTGCCGGC
>CAVISR010000078.1:8833-14141 GCA_963645405.1 Acutalibacteraceae bacterium | reverse complement strand
TTGAAACAACTGAAACTGAAACAAACCCCTTGTCTTATGCCCTCATCCCTCCACCTTGGTTTTCTCTACCAGGCAAGTTCACTCCGTGTCTGCCGGGAAGGAAGTTTCCTACGAGGACGGGCGAAGAGCCGTGCTGGCGTTGGTTGGTGGTTGGTGTACTCTGTGAATTCTCTCTGAGGCTCGCAGTTGAGCCGCTTGCAGACTGTGCTGCAGGTTTCTTACTTACTGTCATAACTTTTTTTGTTTTATTTGTGAGCCTTGCCCCTGGACTTTTGCGCGCTTTCTCATGATGCCCTCAGCCGAGACTCGGGTTAATATATATAATGTGTCAAGGTTTTTAGGACTGCCTGCCCCGACTGCCGGGCGGCTCATGCCTTTTCGTTTTGACAGTGCAAAGTTAGCAAGTCCGGAAGGCGTTGACAAGAGAAAATGAAGAAGAAAAAAAGTGCACAAGTAAATACAAGCAAATACAAGCAAATACAAGTTTTGCACAAGTGGAATTGTCGGTGAAGATTCATTTTTCGGCTGTAAACAGGCACAAAAAAGAGGAATGGAAAGTCATTCCTCATAGGAGCCGGCAAAAGTGTTTTATGTTTTGGGTTTTATGTTTTGGGCTTTGGGTTGCCATCCGGATGGGAGCGTTGCCTTGCGAGCTGGCTAGGAGTCAGCGCTCTCCGAGCGCTAGACGATGACACTCGAACACTAGTTCGCAAAACGTTTTCGCTTTAACGCCGTCGGAGACGGCTAGCTCCTATTGCAATGCACTCGAACGCTAGTTCGCAAAACGTTTTCGCTTTAACGCCGTCGGAGACGGCTAGCTCCTATTGCAATGCACTCGAACGCTAGTTCGCAAAACGTTTTCGCTTTAACGCCGTCGGAGACGGCTAGCTCCTATTGCAATGCACTCGAACGCTAGTTCGCAAAACGTTTTCGCTTTAACGCCGTCGGAGACGGCTAGCTCCTATTGCAATGCACTCGAACGCTAGTTCGCAAAACGTTTTCGCTTTAACGCCGTCGGAGACGGCTAGCTCCTATTGCAATGCACTCGAACGCTAGTTCGCAAAACGTTTTCGCTTTAACGCCGTCGGAGACGGCTAGCTCCTATTGCAATGCACTCGAACGCTAGTTCGCAAATGTCGTCGTCCAAACGTAAGTTCCCGAACAAATCAGTTGTTTACCTGACTGTTCCAGTTTGATTCACTGGGTTTGTAATACCCGTTTTCGTGGAGTATCCGCCAAAGGTCGCGCTTGCAACCAGCCTTCGTGATTTTCTCTTCACGCAGCAGGCGGTTGACTTCTTCGGTGATGAATGTGGATTTGGCGCCGTCGATGCGGCGGATGAATGCCAAGGCCTCCTCGCGGTTGTTGCGGAATATGACCTGCAGCTCGCTGCTGATGTCGATTGCTGCCGGCGGTTCGCTTCCCTCCTCCTTATTCTTCTTATTCTTGCAATGCTCCACAGCATTTGTCGCGTTTCCACCGTCCATGTCGGCATAGGCAAGCTGGCAGACTTGCATGAAGAAGAAGAATGACCGGATGGCGTCCTCAGACAACGAACTCCGGTGCTGGAAAATATACCTGCCAAGAGTCGATTCGCGGAAGAGGAAACGCCGGTCCTGGTATCCGGCAATCTTGCAGAGCGTGGCAAATTTCTTCTGCCATTCAACCGAAGTCTCCTCGCCTCCCACATAGAACAACAGTTCATCGTTCGTCTTCTTGTAGGAAAAGCCCGAATGCGAGTCGTCGACAATGATGAAAGCGGAATTCAGCAAATCTTTGACCAATATGGAAATCAAATCAGGAAATTCGTCCAGCTCGTCGTAAACCGACCGTTTCCATCTGCCGTAGAAATCGCATGCACTTTCCCCGTTGGGAGAAGGGGCATCGGCATATTCCTTTTCCAGGTCGCCCATCAACAGCTCATACTGTCGCTTCGTCCACGGCGTATCGGCAAGGTCGGCAATCTGCGCAATGTAGTCGGAAAGGTCTTCGAGTGACTCGTCCACGGCACAGCCAATCGCCGACGAGCGGCCGAACCAGCCATACGCCAGATGGTCGGCTGCCTGTTCCATCTTTTCCGACTCTTCTTGGTCCAACTCCAATTCGCGGTCGGGGAAAACCGACTCGGCAAGACGGCTGCCGAAATTGGCAGGATCAGGGAGAGAGGGCATCTTGCGGACGGAGTCGTGGATACAGCTGGCAATGCGTCGGCGGCAGTCGTCGTAGCGTTCACGGCTTGAGACACTCATCACGGGCCTTTCAGCCAACAGCGCAATTTGGGATTTGAGGACCTCGTTCACACTAAGAACGTCTGCCAGCAGCCCCATATTTTGCATTCTGCAGCTGATTTCGTTCAGTCCGCTGACATTGCAGTATTTCCCGACCAGACTGTTGATTGTTTCAATATCTATGTTCATCGGATTTCTCTTTCTTCATTTATTGACAAGTATTGTTGATTGCATGCACGTCCGCATTTTGCTTCAAGCGGACTGCAAAGGTAACACATTTCCGGCAGAAATGCAAACGAAACGGAAGAAAACAAGCCGGATACCATACTGACAGCTTGATTTTTTCAACATTAATCTTCATATAATGGGCCGTTAATCTGTCATTAACCCTTTCTTGAACCACTGAAAATTCTTTTTTTTGAACCACGAATTGTCACGAATAAAACGAATACCGTCGGGACGGGAGCGTTGGAATGCGAGCTGGAATAGGAGCCAGCGCTCTCCGAGCGCGTTAAAGCGAGTGCGGGCTCCCAAGCCGACTTCCACTCCACTTTACAAAAACCCGCAACTTCATCAAACCCCATCATCGCAAAAGTTTTCCGTTTTGCGAAGCAAACACATTCATTCCCAAGTACTTGCATTTTCCAAATACCTCAAAAGTTTACCCAAAAGGAAAACTTTCCGAATATTTTTATCTGAAAAAGCTTGCATGTGACGAGCATTTTATATAACTTTGCCCCTCGAAAACTACAAGCCAATAATACAACCAAAACAACGTCACATGATACAGACAGTTAGGAAACGCGACGGCAGAATCGTCGGTTTCAACGAAGAGAAAATCAAGGCTGCCATCAGAAAAGCAATGCTGACAACCGAGAAAGGTGAAGACGAAGCTCTCATACAGCGAATCACCGACAAAGTCGCTATGCAAGGCAAGGAACAGATGAGCGTGGAGGACATCCAGGACCAGGTGGAAATCGAGCTCATGAAAAGTAGCCGAAAGGAAGTAGCCAAGAAATACATTTCCTATCGCGACAAGCGAAACATTGCACGCAAAGCCAAGACACGCGAAGTGTTCCTCGAAATCATCGAGGCAAAGAGCAACGACGTGACCCGCGAAAACGCCAACATGAATGCCGACTCGCCGGCAGGAATGATGATGAAGTTCGCAAGCGAAAGCACCAAGCCGTTTGTGGACGACTATCTCCTGTCGGAAGACGTGCGCGAGGCAGTGAAAAAGAACTACCTGCACATCCACGACAAGGACTACTACCCCACCAAATCCCTCACCTGCGTGCAGCATCCGCTCAACCGCATCCTCAACGAAGGGTTCAGCGCCGGACACGGGGAAAGCCGGCCAGCCAAGCGCATCGAGACAGCAAGCGTCATTGCCTGCATCTCGCTCGAGACAGCACAGAACGAAATGCACGGAGGACAGGCAATCCCGGCATTCGACTTCTACATGGCACCCTACGTCCGCGCCTCATATATAGAAGAGGTGAAGAACGTGGAACAGATGAGCGGCATGGAACTGCAGGAACTCTACAACGCACCGATAAAGGACTACCTGACAATGGACCTCACCGGACTGAGCGGAAAGGAACGGGCAAAGCAACATGCCATCAACCGCACTGTGTCGCGAGTGCACCAGGCAATGGAAGCCTTCATCCACAACATGAACACCATCCACTCGCGCGGAGGCAACCAGGTGGTATTCAGCAGCATCAACTACGGCACCGACACATCAGCCGAAGGACGCTGCGTAATCCGCGAACTGCTCAACTCCACTTACCAGGGCGTGGGCAACGGTTCGACAGCCATCTTCCCCATCCAGATATGGAAGAAGAAAAGAGGAGTGAGCTACCTGCCCGACGACCCCAACTACGACCTCTACAGCCTGGCATGCAAGGTGACAGCACGACGGTTCTTCCCCAACTTCGTAAACCTCGACGCCACATACAACCAGCACGAAAAGTGGGACATCAACGACCCCGAGCGCTACAAATACGAGATTGCCACGATGGGATGCCGCACACGAGTGTTCGAGAACCGCTTCGGCGACAAGACCAGCATCGGACGCGGAAACCTCTCGTTCTCAACCATCAACATCGTGAAGCTCGCCATCGAATGCATGTCAATCGAGAACTACGACGACAGAATCAATGCCTTCTTCGCGAAGCTCGACAGCATGCTCGAACTGACAGCCAAGCAGTTGCACGAACGCTTCATATTCCAGAAGTCAGCACGCGCAAAGCAATTCCAGTTGCTCATGTCGAAACTGTGGCTAGGCGCCGAGCAACTGCAGCCCGACGACACGATAGAGAGCGTAATCAACCAGGGCACGCTCGGCATAGGCTTCATCGGACTTGCCGAATGCCTCATAGCCCTCACCGGACACCACCATGGCGAAGACCCGAAGAGCCAGGAACTCGGACTGCGCATCGTGAGATACATGTACGACTGCGCCAACCAGTTCAGCGAGAAATACCAGCACAACTACTCCATCCTTGCCACACCGGCAGAAGGACTGTCGGGACGCTTCACCAAATTCGACAAGAAAGAGTTTGGCATCATCAAGGGAGTGACCGACAAAGAGTACTACACCAACTCCAACCATGTGCCGGTCTACTACCACTGCAGTCCGCGCCACAAGGCAGAGATTGAAGCCCCCTACCACGAGCTGACACGAGGCGGACACATCTTCTACGTGGAAATCGACGGCGATGCCACCCACAACCCGGCAGCCATCATGAACATCGTAGACCTGATGGACCGCTACAACATCGGTTACTGCTCAGTGAACCACAACCGCAACCGCTGTATGGACTGCGGATACGAGGACGCCACAGAAGGACTCACCGTCTGCCCGAAGTGCGGCAGCACCCACATCGACACCCTCCAGCGCATCACCGGCTATCTCGTCGGAACCACCGACAGATGGAACTCAAGCAAACTTGCAGAACTGAGAGACCGCGTGGTACACAAATAAGAAGTGCAATCACACAACCGGACGCATGAGCCCATACAACCGGACGTGTGAGCCAATACAACCGGATGCATGAGCCAATACGACCGGACGC
>CAVISR010000078.1:0-8825 GCA_963645405.1 Acutalibacteraceae bacterium | reverse complement strand
ATACAACCGGATGCATGAGCCAATACGACCGGACGCGTGAAACTACAGACAAATACTTACGCATAAAAACAAACATTCTTGTATGTTGTCAGTAATCGACATATCAGAAGGAACATCCGTTGACGGACCCGGCCTGCGAACATCAATCTACTTCGCAGGCTGTGCCCACCAATGTCCCGGATGCCACAACCCACAGTCGTGGGACATGAAGAACGGAAAGCCCACAAGCATCAGCGAACTGCTGGAAGTAATCGGGTACAACGAATTTCCCGTAACCTTTTCGGGAGGCGACCCGTTCTATCAGGCAGCGGAAGTGGCAGAACTGGCACGACAGATCAAGCAGCAGTTCGGCTACAGCATCTGGTGCTACACCGGTTACCTTTGGGAAGAACTGCTGAAGCACGAGGAATTCATGCCCCTGCTCAGGAGCATCGACGTACTCGTCGACGGACCCTTCATCCTCTCACGCCGCGACATATCGCTCCTCTTCCGCGGAAGTTCCAACCAGCGGACCATCGATGTGCAAGAGTCACTCAAGAAAAACAAGGTAGTGATTGCCACATGGTGAAAATCCCATGAAAAGCTGATGCCAACAAGACGGTTTTTATGCCATTTGCTTTGCCGTCCTGAAATATTTCCTTATCTTTGCATAAATTCAATTTATATGAAGATAAAATCAGCTGAATTCAAGATAAGCAGTCCGCGAGTAGACATGTGTCCCGACTCCGCCATGCCCGAATATGCATTCATCGGAAGGTCGAACGTAGGCAAGTCGAGCCTCATAAACATGCTCACGGGGCGGAGCAAACTGGCGATGACATCAAGCACGCCGGGAAAGACCATGCTCATCAACCATTTCCTCATCAACGGGTCGTGGTATCTGGTGGATTTGCCCGGATACGGATTCGCCCTGCGAGGCAAGCGCGAGATTGAGAACCTCAACCGCATGATCCGCAACTACGTGTTGAAGCGCGACCAACTGACCTGCCTCTTCCTGCTTATCGACATAAGGCTCGAGCCACAGAAGAAAGACCTGGAATTCATCAATTTCCTTGGCGAAAACGGAGTGCCCTTTGCCTTCATCTTCACGAAGGCAGACAAAATCACCAAGACCAAGCAGGCAGCAAACGTCCAGACATTCATGGACGCAATAGCCGACCAGTGGGAAGAACTGCCGCCCCATTTCGTCACCAGCTCATCGTCGCAGCTGGGCAAGGAAGACGTGCTGGACTACATCGACTCCATCAACAAGAGTCTGGCAGAAAAACAGAAAGGCTCAAAATAATCACACAGATTCACCACAACCGACATGAGCCAAGCAAAGAACAAAGAACAGAATTCAGACTGCAACCTGAGGGAAATCGACTTCTCCGATTTTCCCCACGACCCGCGCTTTCCGCAGATAGAAGGCAAACTGTTCATTGCCGACAATTTCGACGAAGACATAACGGCAGGCAGCACAGCAGACAACCCTGCCATCGACAACAGCATGGAAGGCATACAGTCAGTGCCGGTGAAACTGAGCATGAGCCTCATATTCATCTGCGTCGAAGGACAGCTGCGCCTGAGAATCAATCTTCAGGAATATCTCCTAACCAAAAACAACATTGCGACAATCATCACAGGGTCGTTCATGCAACTCTTCGAATTCTCCCAGGACTTCAAGGGAGCAGTTGTGGCAATCGCCCCGTTCTTCATGAACTTCGGCGAAGACGTGAAGATAGGCATGGCTGCATTCCAGAATGTCATGAACTCGCCACTGTTCAAGATGAGCGAAATCGAGATGAACGAAACCGTCGTCATCTACAAGATGATGAAGAAGAAACTGATGGAGCCCGACCTCATCTATCGCACAGAGATAGCAAAGTCATTCCTCGACCTGTTCAAGTACAACGGACTGCAGTCGTTCTACAAAAGGCAGCAGATTGAGAACAGCAACGAAGACAGAAGCCGCCACCAGGAACTGCTGAAGCGTTTCCTCATGGCAGTGCAGACCTACTACAAGCAACAGCGCAAGGTACTCTTCTATGCCGACTATCTGAACATCAGCCCCAAGTACCTCTCCACCGTCATCCACGAAGTGAGCGGCAAATATGCCACCGAATGGATTGACGACTACATCATACTCGATGCCAAGACCATGCTCAAGGGCAGCCGCAGCAGCATCAAGGACATCTGTGCCCAACTCTGCTTTGCCAACCAGTCGATATTCACAAAATACTTCAAGCACCACACGGGCATGACCCCCAAAGAATTCAGAAACTCATAAATACAAAGGAAAAGACATACAATAGACAGACTATAAACCGACAATAGACCAGCAATAGACATACAATAGACAAACAATAGACCGACAATGAAAACAATAAGGATAAATCCCGCAGACAATGTGGCAGTAGCCATCGAACCGCTCCATCAGGGCGAGACAGTGAACGTAGGAGGTGAAGACATCCGACTGGCAGCCGACATCCCTGCCGGACACAAGTTCTTGCTCACCGACCTACAGACAGGAGAAAACGTCATCAAGTACGGCTACCCCATCGGTCACCTTACCGAAGACCACAAGAAAGGCGACTTCATCTGCCACGACCACATAAAGACCAATTTGGGCGGACTGCTCGAATACACCTACAACCCCATCGACACCACCCTCACAGGCTTCCCGTCCAGGCAAGACACCTTCATGGGCTACAGAAGGAAAAACGGAGAAGTGGGCATAAGAAACGAACTGTGGATTGTGCCGACTGTGGGATGCGTGAACGGCATTGTCAACCAACTCAAGGAAGAGATGACGGAATTCATCCGCCAGCAAGGAGAAGGACAAGCAGTGAAAGTCGTGGCATTTCCCCACAACTACGGATGCAGCCAACTGAGCGGTGACCACGAAAACACACGCAAGATACTGCGCAACCTCGTGCTCCATCCCAATGCAGGAGCAGTGCTGGTGGTAGGACTCGGCTGCGAGAACAACCAGCCCGACAAGTTCGAGGAGATGCTTGGCGACTACGACCGGGAGCGCATCCGCTTCATGGTGAGTCAGCGAGTGGAAGGCGACGAGACCCAGGAAGGAATGAGAATCCTGAAGGAACTATATAATATAATGTGTAACGACCAGCGTGAAGAAATTCCACTGTCAGAACTCAAGATAGGACTGAAATGCGGAGGCAGCGACGGATTCTCGGGCATCACTGCCAATCCGCTGCTGGGAGTGTTCAGCGACTACATAGTAAGTCAGGGCGGAACCACAGTCCTCACCGAAGTGCCGGAGATGTTCGGTGCAGAAACCATCCTCATGAACCGCTGCCGCAACAAGGAACTGTTCAGCCAGACAGTGAAACTCATCAACGACTTCAAGGAATACTTCCTCAGCCACGGCGAGCCAGTGGGAGAAAACCCCAGTCCGGGAAACAAAGCCGGAGGCATAAGCACACTGGAGGAAAAGGCACTGGGATGCACACAGAAATGCGGCAAGAGCGCAGTGGAAGGAGTGTTGGCTTACGGCGACCGGCTCAAAGCGAAGGGACTCAACCTGCTGAGCGCACCGGGCAACGACCTCGTGGCAAGCACAGCCCTGGCAGCAGCCGGATGCCACATCGTGCTGTTCACCACCGGACGCGGCACACCGTTCGGCACATTTGTACCCACAATGAAAATAAGCACCAACAGCAACCTTGCCAAGAACAAACCCACATGGATTGACTTCAACGCAGGCACACTGGTGGAAGGAACCACGATGGACCAACTGGCAGAAGCATTCCTGAAGAAAGTGATTGCCACCGCATCGGGCGAACTCACATGGAACGAGAAAAAGAACTATCAGGAAATTGCCATCTTCAAGAATGGAGTGACACTGTAAGACACAATAAGACATTGTACCCAATAAGACGGAGCAAAACAATGTAAGACGCAATAAGACAAAGACACAACAATGGACATCGAAGAAATAAGGAAAGCACTGAAAGACTTCGCACAGAAGAACGGATTCACGCAGTTCGACATGAAGACCATCATGTTCGACATGGACGGAGTATTGTTCAACTCCATGCCCAACCATGCACGTTCATGGCACAAGGCAATGGAGTTCTTCGGGCTCGACCTGCCCGAGGACGAAGCCTACATGCACGAAGGACGCACCGGAGCATCAACCATCAACATAGTGACACAAAGGCAACTGGGCAGAAGTGCCGATGCAGCCGAGTGTGAGAAGATCTACAAGAAGAAGAGCGAACTGTTCAACCTCTGTCCCGAGGCAAAGCGCATGGACGGCGCACTCGAGACAGTGACCGCGGCAAAGTCAGCAGGCATCACCCCCACCATCGTCACCGGTTCGGGCACAGCCAGCCTGCTATCACGCATAGAACAGAACTTCCCCGGACTGTTCCGCAGCGAATGGATGGTGGCAGCCAAAGACGTGAAGATAGGCAAGCCCAATCCCGAGCCCTACCTCATGGGAATGAAGAAAGCAGGAGGACTCACGCCACAGCAGACCATGGTAGTGGAGAATGCACCGCTGGGAGTGCAGGCAGGAGTTGCAGCTGGATGCTTCACCATAGCAGTCAACACCGGTCCCCTACCCGATTCAGCACTCACCGACCAGGGAGCCAACCTGTTGTTCCACTCAATGACAGAACTCAGCCAGCACATTGCCGACATCATCCATGAGGCAAACCATCCTACACCAACCGGCTTATGATAACGAACGACATCAGCATCGAAGGCATAAAAGCCCTGGGCGAATATCTTGAATTCGTGCCCTACGACGTGACAAGGAAAGACCTCTACAATGCCGACACACTCTATCAAGGCTACAATCCCAAGAGTCCGGAGACAAGAGAGGAATGCTACGACAGCAACGTCTACAACTACTATATCAAGACAGGCAAGCACGCCTACAGTGCCAAGGAGACACTGGCACGGTGCCTTCACGACTATGGCATAGGCAGGGCGCTCGACACCTTCCTCACTGACTTCGACCCCAAGAGCGTCGTAGGCATCATGGGCGGACATGCCCTTCTGCGTACCGATGCCCTTTACAAAGAGATTGTGCAGGTGAGCAAACGCCTCACGGAAGAAGGCTTCCTCATGATAAGCGGAGGAGGTCCGGGAGCCATGGAAGCCACACACCTCGGTGCATGGATGGCAGGCTACAGCCAGGCAGACGTGAACGCAGTGGTACACCGGCTCGGCAGTGCACCCGACTTCAACGACGAGGCATGGCTTCGCACAGCCTTCGAGGTCATACGCGACTATCCGCAGACACGCTACAAGAGCCTGTCCATCCCCACATGGCTCTATGGCCATGAACCCTCCACACCCTTTGCCACACACATAGCCAAGTACTTCGACAACTCCATCCGCGAGGACAATATCCTCACCTATGCCTTCGGAGGCATCATCTATTCGCCAGGCAGTGCAGGCACCATACAGGAGATATTCCAGGACGCAGTGCAAAACCATTACCTGTCGTTCGGATTCGCCAGTCCCATGGTGTTTCTCGGCACAAGATTCTGGACACAAGACATGCCCATCTACCCACTGCTGCAGAACCTTGCAAAGACAGGCAAATACAAGAACCTGCTGCTGAGCAACACCGACCGAAGCGACGACATCATCAACACCCTGCTTGACTTCCGCCACAACTCATGAAGACCGACCAGATAAAAGTCATTGCCTTCGATGCCGACGACACACTGTGGGACAACCAAACCCAGTTCACCGAAGTCGAGAACCGCTACTGCAACATACTCCGTGAATACGCCAGCGAAGAAGAGATAAGGCGTTCACTCTTCAAGGTCGAGAGCAGCAACATGCCCGAAATGGGTTACGGCACCAAGGCATTCATCATATCGCTCATCCAAAACGCACTGGAGATAAGCCGCCAACAGATTCCTGCCCGACAGATAAGCGAGATACTACACATGGGAATGCAACTGCTCGAAAACCCAGCCACGCCCTTGCCCGGAGTGACAGCCACACTCCAACGGCTGCAGGCATCCCGCCGTTACACCCTCGTCTGCTTCACCAAAGGCGAACTGCTCATCCAGCAAAACAAGTTCCGCCGTTCCGGACTCGCACCCTACTTCGACACCCTCGAAATTGTTTCCGACAAATCCCGGGACGAATACCTTCACCTGTGCGAAACCAACCACATCAGACCGTCAGAGTTCATGATGGTAGGCAACTCCTTCAAGTCCGACATCCATCCCGTAGTGGAACTCGGTGGCTACGGCATCTACATCCCCTACAAGCAGATGTGGCAATACGAACACCTGCAGGAATACACCCACGAAAGGATGGTGAAACTCCAGAAGTTCGAAGACATCACAGAGATATTGATGTAAGAGAGAAGCCTCTCCTCAGCCCTCACCTAAAGGAAATGACCGTAGCCTCGCATAAATCCTCACCTGAAGAAAAGTACTTACCAGCCGGATGGAGAGAGCTGGAGAGTGGGCGGCAATAGGAACTGGCCATCTCCGAGAACCAGTTCCTAATCCAGTCCTCTGAACCTGTCCCTGCAATAACGCTTCATATTCCCCTGCCTCATACCGTTTTTCAACATGCAAATTTTGTCCTATCCTTTCAAAACAAAGTGCTATGTGTATTGATGGAATCGCCCTAACTTTGCACTCGATAATTTTCATCAATAACTACTCAAAGAAGAATCAACGTATGAACAAAAGAAGTTTATTCACTGTTTTTGCTGCCGTAACGTTGGCAGCAAATGCACAGAAGGAAAATGTGTCTGTAGCCACAGGACAATTTTCTCCTGAATGGGAATCGCTGAACGCATGGGAGTGTCCTGAATGGTTCAAGGATGCGAAGTTTGGAATCTGGGCTCACTGGGGTCCGCAATGCCAGGCTGAAGACGGCGACTGGTATGGCCGTTTCATGTACTACGACGGCACATCGCAGAACACATGGCACTTCGACCATTTCGGCGACCCTGCAGAGTTCGGACTGAAAGACCTCTGCAACGCATGGAAAGCAGAGAACTGGGACCCGGAGTCTCTGATTAACCTTTACAAGAGTGTAGGTGCACGCTATTTCATGGCACTGGGAAACCACCACGACAACTTCGACAACTGGAACTCGCCCTACCAGGAATGGAACTCCGTGAACGTCGGTCCGAAGAAGGACTTGATAAAGGGATGGAGCGATGCCTGCAAGAAGGCTGGACTGCCTCTCGGAGTGAGCATACACGCCAGCCACGCATGGACATGGCTCGAACCTTCGCAGAACTACGACGGCAATCTGACCAAGGAAGACGGATACACCCTCAACGAGGACGGCTCGGAGAAATGGTGGAAAGGAATGGACCCACAGGAACTCTATGCACAGCAGCACGAGCACTCAACCGGATGGGAAAGCAGCGGAACCATCCACAGCCAGTGGAACTGGGGTAACGGCGCAAGTCTGCCATCCGAGGCTTACAAGACCAAGTTCCAGAACCGAGTGCTCGAGCTCATCAACGACTACGATCCCGACATGCTGTACTTCGACGATACTGCCATGCCGTTCTACGGATGTGACGATGCAATCGGACAAAACATCCTGGCACACTACTACAACCACAGTGCAAAGCAGAACGGCGGAACTCCAAACGTGGTGGTTACCGGCAAGCAGCTCACTGACAGCGACAAGAAGCACATGCTGTGGGATGTGGAACGTGGAATCCCCGACCGCATACAGGACGAATACTGGCAGACCTGCACCTGCATAGGTGATTGGCACTACAGCCAGTCGACATACAACAACAACGGCTACAAGAGTGCAAAGCAAGTGGTCAACATGCTGGTGGACATCGTCAGCAAGAACGGTAACCTGCTGCTCAGCATTCCGGTGAAGGGCGACGGAACCATCGACGACAAGGAAGTTGCCATCCTCAATGAAATCAAGGCATGGATGGACGTCAACTCAAGCAGTATATATGGTACGCGCCCATGGAAGACCTTCGGCGAAGGACCTTTGGCGGAAGCATCACACGCCCTCTCGGCACAGGGATTCAATGAAGGCAACAACTATTCGTCATCCGACGTGGCTTACTGCCAGCGCAACGACACACTGTTCGCCACCATCATGAGATGGCCAAACAAACAGAAATTCACCTTCGAGTCACTCGGAATGTCATCCGAATACTATCCGGGCAAAGTGAAGATGATTGAACTCATCGGCTACGGACCAGTGGACTACAGCCAGGGCGTAAACGGACTGACAGTGACTATCCCTTCAACAAAGCCCAACGAAATTGCGCCGGTATTCCAGATGACCTTCGAGGAAAACACCGACAAGGTGAACTTCTCCGATATCATCAATGCCTATGAAGACATTATCGGGAATCTGCAGACACAGACAAGCTACAATACAGGAAAACACAGCAAGAAAGGTGTTCAGACATTCAAGGATGCAGTGGAGGATGCAAAGCAACACATCAACGACAGCGAGGCAAACCAAAAGGTAGTCATCAGCAAACTTCAGGAAGAATACGAACTGCTCAACACCACTGGTAGAAACCAGGCAGGAGCACCGAGCGAGGAAAATGCATGCGACTATACGACTGAACATCTCGTGGAAGCAAGCAATTTCTCAGCTTCCGACATTGGTTCACGCTTCGGAACTCCCGAGAACTGGACAGTGGAGAACTTCAACGTACCAATGATAGATTCATCAAAGGGAACAAGAAAAGGAATAGACAATTATCCAGGCTACAACTGCCTCAATCTCGGAGTATGGTCGGGCGAAGATGAAGAGCCCTACACCTGCGACCTCAGCAATGCACGCGTCTACCGCAAGGTACACCTCGAACCCGGACGCTACTACTTCGGAGC
>CAVISR010000077.1:0-14269 GCA_963645405.1 Acutalibacteraceae bacterium | reverse complement strand
AAAGCATCTTCTGGGCATCAATGCTTCTCAATGACGGCATTGCCATCATGCCCTCACAGAATATGGTAAACAACCGCGGTGTGTCAGATGATTCCACGCATTTCCAAGGTTCACTGAAGACTATGCCACGTCGCCTCCGCAAGCAGTTCACCATGCATCGCCATGAGATAAGTTTTCCTCTTCTGCATCCTGCAGAGGTGAATGAATACAAACCATTCAAGGATGCCGTCTACCTGCGCAATGCATGGGGACATCCCTGGCGCAAGGTGCAGTATTCCATAGAGGAACTGCTGCTCAACCTTCGCTATGGCAACTTTTCCATTATAAAGAAATCATTGCTCCGACGCATGGACAAGTGGCTAGGCAAACATAAATATGCTTGATTCAGCCTTGTTGTGAGCGTTTACTCCTTGTTATGAGTGTTTACTCTTGGTCTCTGAAGTAACGCTTACTCTTGGTTTTTGTAATCATCAATTTGCTTGGCAATCCATTGATAGCCTCGTTTGACGGCAGACTTCGTCTTGTCTACCAGTTCCATCACCAGTTCTTTCTCAGGCAGCAGATTCTTTGCTTGTTCTAATGCAGGGAATTTCTTCGAAAGGAGTTTCATGCGTGCATATACTTCCTCCTTATTTATAATACTGTGATTATGTTGGTTGGTTGACAGAGTCTCGCCAAAGAGAACCTTGCGTTCTCCTCCCAACTCGGTGTCAAGGTCTGAGGTCTTTTCCTTTGGTCTGCTTGGAGTTTCGTGGCTAACCTCAGCGGCTTCTACATCATGGTCATGCTCTCTTACTGGTCTTTCTGACCTTTTCTTCTCAAATCTCTTGACTGCATCAGCCACTTCACGGCTACAGTTGTCCAGGTTGTACAGTTTCTCTGCAAGCGCTCTGGCTTTCTTTCCCATCGCCTCAGCTTCGGCAGGATTGTTGACGATGAGACGTATGGCTTTTTCCCATGCCACAGAGTCATAATAAGGAACGACGATTCCCACTCCTTCTTTCTCGATGTCGAAAGGATAGGTGACATTGCGTGTGGAGATGACTGGAAGTCCGAGGGCAAGTGCCTCGACCAGGGTTGTGAGTCCTACCGTGTAGTTGGTTTCCTGGCAACTTATTACGACGCACTTTGATGCCCACACCTTCTGTGCCAATTCGTTTGGAATAAGTCCCTTGATGAAGTTGATGTGTATGTTTGACGATGGACGCAGGTCGTTGAGTATCTCAAGATAATTGTCACCACATGCATTGTACGCAATATAGATGTTCAGTTCCTGACCTGTGGCACTGAATGCTCTGATGAGTGTAGGCATATCACGTTTTTCCTTGCCGGTTGAGATGAAACCCTCATGCTTTTCAACTGGGTATTCCTTCATCAGCCTATCGTAGCTTTCCAGGTCAGCACCCCAATGACACACTTCCATGCGCGATTCCTTTGCCTTTGAACTCTTCAACGACTCGTTAATCAATGCCTCGCTGAAGAAGAACATATGGTCAATTCCTTTATAGAAAATCTTTGCCATCATCTCCCTGAATGAATTGTCAGCCTTGACAATCGGTTGATGATGCCAAATGATTACGGGCTTCATATAAAGATGGAGGGCACGAAGGAATATGATGAGTTCCAGTCCATTGAAATGAGTGGCATAGATGGCATCAAAATGCTCCCTGCAGGTGAAGACTCTCCATGTCACGTAAAGCATCAACTGGAAACGGTTGTTTATTGCTTTGTGTTTGTGCATGACAACATCCACCCCATATTTTGGCAGATGGGTTGCACCATATAAGTAGTGGGCAGGAAAATGTCCTTCCTTCCATCTCTTCTGAATCATATTCAGGTCCTGCGTATGATAAAAATATACTTTCATAGTTGTATGGTTGTTTGCGTCTTTGTTTTTGTATGTTTATTTGCGTCCGAAAAGATATTTCTTGAATATTGGGCTTACTCTCAGTACGCTTGATATGAGGCAACAGAACCCAATTACCAAGAGGGCTACTGCAACCGACTCTGTTATGTCGATTACAAAGTTCTTGTTATTGACGTTGATGAAATCACCCACCATCCTCAGATTCGGCAACAAAATGAAATGCAGCAGATAAATATCAAGTGTCCTCACTCCGATATATTGCAGGAAACGTCCAATCCAGTGCTGTTTGGTGAAGTTGTCCTTATAATAACGGAAGGAGACGAATACGATGGTAAGCAGGATATACATGGCTGTAGTCCTTGGCAGGTTGGTCCACTGGAACTTCAGGTTGTGCCATTTGAAGATATCGGCACAACAGAAGACCACAATCACTACAATCAAGGGGAAGAACCACTTGGAATCGAACAGCTTCTGCCAACTGTTCCAGTATCTGTGGACTATATTGCCAAACAGGAAGAAGTGGAAATATCTCATTGTCTGGATGAAACAAGTGATGTTCAGCCAGTGGTTTTCGTTTGCCTTGGGGTAGGTAAACCATGATGGCATGTAAAGTGTGGCATAGACTGCCAGTGATATGAACCACAGTATGGCGATAGAAACCCAACTCTTCTTCTTGAATTTAGCCTCAATGAATGAGAACAGATAGTAGATGACGAACATCTGCAGGAGGGATAAGGTGAACCAATATCCAGCCTTTGTCGGTGAAATCATTGCGTACTCCCAACCCTGTGCCATTGTCTTTTGGCGGACGATGATAGCAATGAATAGGAAAACTATTGTCGGAATCACCTGTATCTTCACTTTCTTCCACACCATCATGCCAAGTCTGCCTGTGGTCCAGTTGAAATCAGGTTTATAAGCAAGGAATCCGCTTATAAAGAAGAATAGTGGCATCCGGAAAAGAACGAGTAGCGGCAGAGCCATCGATCCTTTTTCCAATTCTCCAAATCCGTTGGTGCTTACATGATAAGCCACGACAAGAATCATCGTGAATCCGCGCATGGCATCAAGCCATTCCATCCTCGACTTTTTCCCTGTTATCGTATTGTATGCTGCCTGTTGTGTATCCATTCTTGTTTATTTATGAATTAATGTTTATTTATGAATTAATATACGTGTCATGTATGTCAGTCGTTATTTTGCAATCCATCCATCGATAGTTCCAGTCTGTGACGAGAAGTTTACACCAATCTTGTGGATAGTGCGCTTGTCTGCGGCATACTCACGTGCATAGCCCTTCTCTTCTACTTGTTCAATTGCTTTCTGTGCCGAACTGTCGCGTTTGAATTCGAAGATATAGACATGGGATAAAGTCTCGACAATACAGTCTATCCGACCTTCGTTCTGTTGTTTCTCTGCATATGTAGTATAATTGCTGATAAGGTTCATTATCAAGAAGAACGTGTATTGGAAATGACGCTCTTTTTCAATGTCTGTACCCTTATCTCGCAGCGAATATGGTATCTTTGCAAAGAGAGAGGTGAATTGCCGCTCCAATTCATCCACATCTCCATCGTCAAAGGCATCGAGCACGGAATCTACCCAACCGCGTGGAGACAACGTCGTCTTGAAGTATCCTGCCATAAGCATGGATATGAATCCTTCTCTCACTTCATCATTGGGGAAGTCAAGAAGGTAAGCTCGAGTACGTTGCTTGTAACCCTTTATTGTAAGATATCCACTTTGGTAAATCATCGGCAATGGGCGTTCTACATCTGCCCGATAGTCTACAAATTCATCTCGGCTGTAGTATTTGCCGACAAGTTCATTTATGTTTTGGTTGTAGTCAGCGAGCAATCGCACAAGATATGTGGGTGAGCCTGTACTAAACCAATAATTCTCAATTTCCTTCTTGGCAAAGACATTGAGTATGCTGAAAGGGTTGAATATGTCGGTCATGCGAGCACTGAAATGATAGCCGTCATATCTTTTTGTCAGAATTGTCTTCATCCCTTCGATTGTGACCCCTAATTTCTTAGCTAACTCTGCAATCTGTACCTCCAATTTTTCAAATAGTTCTTCCTTTGTAATACCACAGATGGCATCGTAGCGCTCATCCATACTGATGTCAAGCGGTTGGTTGAAACCGCTAAACACGCTTATCTGTGAGAATTTGGTTACTCCTGTAAGCAAAACGAAACGCAAATCTTCATCGGCAGCTTTGAATGTACTGTAAAAACTTTTGAGTATTTCACGATGGTGGTCTTCCAATGAAACTTTTATTCCATTACAGTCTATCGTATCGGGAAGCCCTATCACGTCAAGTAGCGGTTTGTCGTATTCATCTATAAGAACCACAACTTGTTGCCCGGTCGTTTTATGGGCATTAGCCAAAACAGAACGGAAACGGTCTCCCAGTGTTGTCGCAGTTTTGTCATGACCATAAATGATTTCAGCATTTGCAACAAAATTCTCCAGCTTTGCCTCCAATGCGTTTGCATCTCTAAAGTTTGCCGCATTAAAGTCCAGGTGCAATATTGGATACTCTTTCCATTCCGTCTCCAGCTTATCTATATCCAATCCTCTGAACAGTTCCTTCCTTCCCTTGAAGTAGCATTCGAGGGTCGATACGAGCAATGACTTTCCAAATCGTCTTGGACGACTTAAAAAGCAAACGTTCCCATTGTGGGCAAGGTCATAAATCAGTGCCGTCTTGTCAAAATAAAGGTATCCGTCCACTATTATTTTGTCAAAACTTTGTATTCCGATGGGGTACTTCATATTGCTCATGCTTGCATTGTTTTTTTACTGTTGTGTAGTGTCAAATGAAAGGAATGTCGGTCGGTGGTTCTGTCTTTCGCCTTTAGGCATCTCCTTTCTTAAGTTCCTGTAATGATGGCGAAGATAGGGCTCGAGGTCAGATGGTGCCGTTACGGTTAGCGGACCGAATTTTACTTGCTGAGGATGCTCGATACTTTCCACTCTAATTTGGTCGCGTGACATAAGTACCATGTTGTAGTACTTTGTGTTGCATGAATTGAACATGCCCTGCGTTTTGCTTAGCATATTATAAATAGACTTTTTGGAACAACATACATCGACCAGCCAGTTGAAGAAACATGGAATCAGTCCACGCTTGTGCGGCTCTTCGATATTGCATTTTCTCATGTACTTCCACATCCAGATGTCCTTGCCCATGAAACAACAGTTGAGGAAATTACATACCACCCTATGCACTTTCTGAAGTGTGGTGTTGTCTGGTACTTTGTCGAATGGGAATACATCCACATATATGCCATGGTGAATGTCCAGTTGACTGAAATCCTTCTCGACGAACATTGTATTGTCTTTCCTTATTTTAGCGAAATAGAACGGTGTATGCGGGTCGGTCCCAATCCACTGCAAGTAATAAGGCTTGCGTATTTCTTTCGGAGCCTCCATAAGAAATCTTTCGTAGTTCTCTCGGGTAAGCCCGATGTCAATGTCATCGTCCCAGGGGATAATGCCGTCCCAAAAGAATGCTCCGATAGCTGTGCCACCCAAAATAAAGTAAGGGATATGGCACTTGTCGCATATACGTACAATCTCTGCAAGAATGCCGTAAAGTTCTTCGTGAAGCTTCTCGAGCTCTTCCTGTGTGTATTCTCTGCTGTTCATGAAAACTTGGTTTACACTCATCCTTTTCTTATTCACGGCAAAATTACTACAAAACAATTAGAAAACGAAATAAATGCGGAAGATAAATGCTTTATGACGGTCAAATATGGCATAATAACACTGATTTTTTTTGTTCTTCAATTGTATTGCATTATCTTTGCAAAAGATTCTACATAATATTGACGTATGCTGACAGAGCAGGAATGTGAACTTATGAATGCCTTTTCAAAAGGTACAATGATGGAAACTCTCGGAATGAAGTTCGTTCCGACTGATGACGAGTTTGTGGTTGTCGATATGCCGATATCATCGGCTAACATCCAGCATAAAGGTATTGTGCACGGAGGGGCTTACCTGACAATGGCTGAGACTGCGGCTGGTGCCGGTTCCTTGCATATTGCAGGACTCGACGCACAGGTGTGCGGAATAGACGTGGCGGGCAATCATGTCCACATGTCGCCACTCAGCGGAACCGTGACAGCCCGTGCATCAATCATACATGCGGGACATACCATCCACGTATGGAATGTTGACATCTTCGATGAACAGCAAAACCTGCTGTCGACAGTAAGGGTCGTAAACAGAATCTTGATACAGCAACAATCATAAAGGCAAGTAACCATGAATATGAATACATTTGGATTTGTCCTGTTGGCTGGCGCCACAGCAATGTCGCTGTGCTTGGGATCATGTGTCGGCGGAACAGCCGGCGACAAGCAACAAGAAGACAGCACCTCTGTGGATGATACCATGACGACAACTGGGCAGGACACGGGAAAGGGCCCTGCATCATCTGGGAAAGAAGTGAGGGGAAGGGCTGGCGACGGCACTTCGATGCATTCGCTCGAACTGTTGACTGATGCGGGCGACACCTTATATTTCTTTTATGAGAACAACGCCATTGGTGGCATCACGTGTGGAGACCAATTGGATGTGATGTACAAAACGGACAGCAACAATGAACTTGCAGCACAGACAATAGTGAACTTGACGTCACTGGCACATGTGTGGTCCGTCACTGGGACTGACGGGCAGAAACGTCATATAGAGCTGGACCGCCGTGGCACCGTCACTGTGTATGGTGTAGGCAGTGGTTATGAACGATGGAATATGGATGACGGCAGGCTTGTTCTCTCCAACAAAGTTGAAGCCGATACATTCAATATCACCTTGTTGACCGACGACAGCCTCATACTT
The DNA here is from genome assembly GCA_963645405.1 of Acutalibacteraceae bacterium. Taxonomy (GTDB): domain Bacteria; phylum Bacteroidota; class Bacteroidia; order Bacteroidales; family Bacteroidaceae; genus Colivivens. The sequence goes on along the minus strand of CAVISR010000077.1, from coordinate 7,548 downwards.
GCTGACGTCCACAAAGAGAATGTAATGCGAATGAGAAGGAAAAACTAAACTAACTGAATATGAGAAGATTTTTGATTTTATTGGTTGTCTGCTGTGTTTTCGTGCAGACAGATGCAAAGAAGAAAGAAAAGAGTGACCGTGAGATTTGGGTGGACATCATGTATCAGATGGCTGAACCTGTGCTGAGGAATATGGCAAACGGTACGCTGCAACAGGAAATGGACACCGCCAATGGAGGTCTGGAACTGAGCCCTACATGGGACAATCGCAACAAGAAGGTTGCCTATATGGAGGCATTCGGACGCCTGATGGCAGGTTTGGCTCCATGGCTGTCATTGCCTGACGACGATACTGCCGAAGGTCAAAAGCGCAAGCAACTGCGCGAGTGGGCATTGAAGGCATATACCAATGCCGTTGACCCTGCAAGCCCGGATTATTTGGGATGGACAAGCGGAGGACAGACCCTCGTTGATGCTGCCTATCTTGTGGAAAGCCTCTACCGTGGATATGATTCGCTTTGGAAACCGCTGAGTGATGAAACCAAACAGCGATATATAAAAGAAATACAAGGTCTGCGCCGTTATGATGCACCCTACACCAACTGGCATCTCTTTGTAGCAATGGAGGAATGCTTCCTGATGTATGTGGGTGCCGACTACGACAGCTATCGCATCCACATGGCAATGAACAAGGTGGAGGAATGGTATGTTGGCGACGGTTGGTACAGCGACGGACCAGCTTTCGCTTTCGACTATTACAATGCTTTCGTCATCCAACCAATGTACATCGAGTGCCTCGAGATGATTTGTGCAAAGCATGGCAATGACACATGGCTTGTGCGTAATACCGGCAGTCTTAACGGCTCAAAGAAACGTCTGGAAATTGCCAGAAAGAGAATGCAGAAGTTCAGTGTGATATTGGAGCGCTTCATCTCTCCTGAAGGAACATTCCCAGTTGTGGGACGAAGCATACCATACCGTATGGCAGTGTTCCAGCCTTTGGCACAGTTGGCTTGGAGAAAGCGACTTCCTACAGAACTGCACAATGGTCAGGTGCGTGCCGGTATCACAGCAGTTGCAAAAAACATGTTCCTCAAGGCAAACAACTTCAATGCGAAAGGATTCCTTACCATCGGTTTCGTAGGCAACCACCCGAATGTGGCAGACTGGTACACCAACAATGGTTCTCTCTACATGACCGGTCTTGCATTCCTTCCACTTGGATTGCCAGCCGACGATCCGTTCTGGACTGACCCTGCAGAGAAATGGACAAGCAAGAAGGCATGGGAGGGTGATGACTTCCCGAAAGACCATAAATGGGACATCAACAAGACTCCATTGTATTGGGAATAACAGACCTTTCGACTTTATAGAGATGCCAGCACTCAATTTCAACAATGGGGAGATGATGCGCGCTGGGCGCATAGAGGTAATTTGCGGATCGATGTTTTCGGGCAAGACCGAGGAACTCATTCGCCGGATGAAGCGTGCCCAGTTTGCGCGTCAGAAAGTGGAGATATTCAAACCTTCCATTGATACACGCTATTCGGATGAGGATGTGGTAAGCCACGACGGGCTGTCGATTGATTCGACTCCGGTCGACAACTCTTCCAGTATCCTGCTTTTGGGAAGCGATTGTGATGTCATTGGAATTGATGAGGCTCAGTTCTTCGATGACAATCTTGTGGAAGTGTGTAACGAACTGGCACGCAAAGGAGTCCGTATCATAGTCGCCGGACTGGATATGGACTTCCGCGGAGTTCCGTTCGGTCCGATGCCAGCCCTCTGCGCAGTTGCCGATGATGTGACCAAGGTACATGCCATTTGCATGCGTTGTGGCGCACTTGCCTATGTGTCGTATCGTAAGATACATAATGAAAAACGTGTGCTGCTTGGTGAAGTCAATGAATACGAGCCTCTATGCCGAAGCTGCTACCAAAAGGCGGTGGAAGAAGCTGAATCGGTGTAGGAGCCTGCAAATTCGCCGATGCTTTCGGAGAAAGCAGGCTTCTAGGCGTAGCTCGTATAGTATAGCGCTGGTTGACAAACGTAGCGCAATAGGAGCTAGCCCTCTCCGAGGGCGTTAAAGCGAGCGCTGGCTTGTGCGAGGCAAATATAAGCGAGCTGGCGCTCGAGCACAATCGCCGACGCGCTCGGAGAGCGCTGACTCCTATTCCAACTCGCACTTCAGCCCACCCATCCGGATGACAACATAAAACCCAAAACATAAAACATTTATGCTGGCTCCTACATAGCGAGCGTAGGCTCGAACGATTTAAATACTTTGCGCGTTGTCGCTCGAACGCAAATTCGCCATGTAGGAGGCAACTTTCTCCACGGTTTACCCCTTAACAAAACATAAAAAATCATTTTTCTCTCCTTATTATATGTGGGTTAAGAATCTTTTTTGATACATTTGCAGCCCGAAAATAGTATAAGACGAAAAGAAGATGCAAAAGAATTTGGTGATTGTGGAGTCCCCTACCAAGGTGAAGTCTCTCGAAAAGTTCCTTGGAAAGGACTATAAGGTGATGTCGAGCTACGGACACATACGCGACCTGAAGAGGAACGGGTTCAGTATCGACATGAAAACCCTCGAGCCCGAATATGAAATCCCTGAAGAGAAGGAAGAACTGGTGAAGTCGCTGAGGAAAAATGCCAACGACGCGGAAACAGTGTGGCTCGCATCCGATGAAGACCGTGAAGGAGAAGCCATCTCATGGCACCTGGCCCAGGTTCTGGGACTGGATATCGACAGTACGAAACGAATCGTGTTTCATGAAATAACAAAGAACGCAATTCTTGCTGCCATAGAGAATCCGCGTACCATCAACGTGAATTTCGTGAACGCACAACAGGCTCGAAGAGTGCTCGACCGCATTGTGGGATTCAAGCTATCACCTGTGCTCTGGAAGAAACTCAAGCCGGCACTGTCGGCAGGACGAGTGCAGTCGGTGGTAGTGAGACTGGTGGTGGAGCGCGAACGCGAGATTGAGCAGTTCAAGCCCGAGTCATCGTATAAGGTGGATGCCATCTTCACCCTCGACAACGGAAACGGACAAACTGTAGATATGCATGCCAACCTCAACACACGGTTCGGCACCGAGGCAGAGGCAAGGGCTTTCCTCGAGTCGTTCAAGGACAAGACCTGCACCATTGCCGAGATAACGAAGAAACCGATGAAACGGGTGCCGGCACCTCCGTTCACCACATCCACACTGCAGCAGGACGCCGCACGCAAGTTGGGCTTCACAGTGTCGCAGACCATGATGATTGCACAGCGGCTGTATGAGTCGGGACTGATTACCTACATGCGTACCGACTCTGTCAACCTGTCGTCGCTCTGCATCAACACAAGCAAGGAAGAAATCGTCAAACAGTGGGGCGAGCAGTACAGTAAACCACGCAACTACCACACCAGCTCGAAAGGTGCGCAGGAAGCTCATGAGGCAATACGCCCGACCTACGTGTCGAACCGCGAAATCACAGGCAACGCACAGGAGCGCCACCTCTATGAACTGATATGGAAACGTACGCTGGCTTCACAGATGGCTGACGCCGAGATTGAGCGTACGGTGATAAAGATTCGCATCGACGGAATGGAACATGAATTTGTAGCAACGGGAAGCGTAGTCACTTTCGACGGATTCCAGAAACTCTACCATGAGTCGACCGACGACGACGAGCAGCAGGACGAAGAAACACGTTTGCCGTCAGACCTGAACGAAGGAATGGAACTCAAGTGCACGGAAGCACATGCAACCGAGCGTTTTACACGAGCACCATCGAGATACGACGAAGGAACTCTTGTGAAAAAGCAAGAGGAACTCGGCATCGGCCGTCCTTCCACTTATGCCACAACCATCACAACGGTGCAACACAGAGAATATGTAGTGAAAGACAACAAGCCGGGAGCGAAGCGCCAGTACAAGGTCCTCACCTTGGCTGACTCAAAGATAAAGGAAACGGAGAAGAGCGAAGTGGTTGGCCAGGAAAAGAACAAACTGTTCCCTACCGACATAGGAATCGTGGTGAACGACTTCCTGATGCAGTACTTCCCCGACATCATGGACTACAACTTCACAGCCAATGTGGAGAAAGAACTCGACGAGATTGCAGACGGCAAGGTCGACTGGAAGGCAGTCATCAAGCAGTTTGACGACAACTTCGAGCCGTTGGTGGACAAGACCATGAACGACAAGACCGAGCACAAGACCGGCGAGCGCATACTGGGCATCGACCCGGCAAGCGGAAAGCAGGTTTCGGTGAAGATCGGACGATTCGGTCCGGTGGCTCAGATGGGAAGTGTCACCGACGAGGACAAACCGCGCTTTGCACAACTGAAGAAAGGACAGAGCATCCAGACCATCACCTTCGAAGAGGCAATGGAACTGTTCAAGCTGCCACGCACACTGGGACAGTTCGAAGGTTCGGCAGTCGTAATCGGTTCGGGAAGGTTCGGACCCTACGTCCTCAACAATAAGAAATATGTGTCGCTCCCAGCCTCACACGACCCGATGACGATAACTCTGAACGAGGCAATCCTTGTGATCAAGGCAAACCGTGTGTCCGAAGAGCAGAAGCACCTGAAGACCTTCGAGGAAGAACCCGAACTCGAAGTGCGCAACGGACGCTATGGTCCATACCTCTTTTATAAAGGAAAGAACTACAAGTTGCCGAAGGACATCGAGAACCCAGCCAGCCTCACTTCGGAGAAATGTCTGGAACTGATAAAGGCGCAGGAGGCAAGAAGTGCCGAAGGCAAGGGACGCAAGAAGAAATCAACAACAGCTGAAGCCTGATGCAGGAAAAGATTGTCATACTGATAGGATACATGGGGGCAGGCAAGACCACCCTCGGTAAGGCTCTGGCAAAGAAACTGGGACGCACGTTCAACGACCTCGACTGGTTGATTGAAGAGCGCACAAGCAAGACCATCCCACAAATCTTTGCCGAGCAAGGTGAAGACGGATTCCGGGAGATAGAACGCCAGACATTAGTCGACGCAGTGAAGAACGAAGGGACTGTACTTGCCGTGGGAGGCGGCACACCATGCTTCTTCGACAATATCGACATCATGAACCGGAAAGCCCAGACCATCTACCTGCAGGCATCGCCAAGCACACTGATGGCACACATCAAGATGGGAGGGACAGACCGCCCGCTGCTGAAAGGCAAGAACGACGAGCAGTTGCTTGACTATATCAAGACTTCACTGCAAGCGCGCGAACCCTTCTACAGCCGTGCCAGCCACAAGGTAACAATAGAAACAATCACAACCGCCGAACAAATCGACGCATACGTGGACTTGATTAAAAACATAATAACGAAATGACACAACTGACGATAGTGAAAGTCGGAGGTAAAATCGTTGAGGAACCAGAATCACTGGAACAGCTCCTCAACGATTTCGCTGCTATAAAAGGCAACAAACTCCTTGTACACGGAGGAGGGCGCAGTGCCACAAAAGTGGCAGCCCAACTCGGGATAGAAACAAAGATGGTGAACGGCAGACGAGTGACCGATGCCGAGATGCTGAAAGTAGTGACCATGGTCTATGGCGGACTGGTGAACAAGAACATCGTAGCCAAGCTCCAGGCACGCGGCATCAATGCACTGGGACTTACCGGAGCCGACATGAACGTGATTCAGTCGCACAAGAGAAGTCCGGAACCCGTGGACTTCGGCTTTGTGGGCGATGTGGACAAAGTCGACGGAAAGCAACTCTCCATGCTCATCGATGCAAGCGTAGTCCCCATCATGGCACCGCTCACCCACAACAAAGAAGGCGAACTCTTGAACACCAATGCCGACACCATTGCCGGAGAAGTGGCAAAAGCCATGACTGCCTACTACGACGTGACCCTCATGTTCTGCTTTGAGAAAGACGGAGTGCTTGCCGACGAGAACGACGACAGCAGTGTAATACCGCATATCAGTGGTAACGACTTCCAGCGACTGGTGGACGACAAGGTAATCACCGGCGGCATGATACCAAAGATAAAGAATGCAGTCGACGCAGTGAAAGCAGGCGTGAAGAGTGTGATTATCACCAAGGCAACTGCCATCGACGGACTGCACGGAACGAAGATTACAAAGGAATAAGCGAAGATTACAAAGGAATAAGCGAGCATTATAAAGAAATAACAGACCGGGAAAGCGAAGGAATAATTGCCCGGGAGAAAAAAAATGAGAAAAAAAGTTGGTATGGGCTGTAACTTTACTGCGGCTCGTCCGTCTTAGTTATAGAGAGATGAAAGAAATCAGTTTCAAGAACGATGTATATCCACTGAAAGACAAGTTGTTCAGACTTGCTCTGAGGATAACTCTCAACAAAGAAGAGGCAGAGGACATTGTTCAAGACACACTGATAAAAGTCTGGAACATGCGGGACGAATGGCAGGACATTCAGGACATCGAGACGTTCACAATGAAAATCTGCCGCAACCTGTCGCTCGACAGAATAGAGAGGAAAGAGAGGCAGAACATATCGCTCGACGAAACGGTGCACGACCAGCCAGACAGCTCTCAGGCTCAGGACAGCCAGTTGATAAGACAGCAACAGTTTGAGTCAGTCAGCAGGATTATCCAGTCACTTCCGGAGAAACAGCGGGCAGCGGTACAGCTCCGCGATGTGGAAGGAAAGAACTATCAGGAAATCGCCGACATAATGGACATCACTGTGGCAGACGTCAAAGTCAACATCTTCAGAGCCAGACAGACAATAAAAAGCAAGTTTCTCAAACAAGACAAGAACTAGACGATGATGGACTATCGATACATAGAACAATTGTTGGACCGCTACTGGGAATGCCAGACAACGCTTGAGGAAGAGCAGATACTCCGCTCATTCTTCAGCCAGCCCGATATCCCGGAAAACATGAAGCAATACACTCCGCTGTTTCAGTATGAGGCAGACGAGAAGGAGGTACGGCTCAGCGACGACTTCGACGCACGCATGGCGGACATCATTGATAGCGAGACATCTGTCAAGGCAAAGAGAATCAAGTTGTCCACGAGGATTGCCCCGTTGCTCAAGGCAGCGGCAGTGGTGGCAGTAGCCATCACCATCGGCAACATATCCGAACGGACAATGCAGACCAACTCAGCAAGCGGTGCTGCCACCACCAGTGACACATACATCAGGAAAGGTGACATCACAGCAAAGATAAAGGTAATCGACAAGAACAAGTCGGATGCGATGGCAAAGACGGATTCACTCAACCGCCAGTCGTCAGTCATCAGACAAGACGATGCCCTCGAGTAGTCTGCAAACGAAAGAGCAATTAACAATCATTTCTTTATATGCTTTAACTAAAACCTAAGATGATAGATGAAACTGGGAAGTTTCAATTCTCTCAAACTTAAAAGTAAACAACTACTTTTGGAATAAGGACTTCAGTCTTCCGGCTGGAGTCCTTTTTCTTTTTGTGGAGACATGCTAACGAGACATCGTCGAAATCAAGTCGCAGGGTCAAGGGCTGTGAATCATACGTAACCATCCGAAAATTGCCGACTTGCAAGGAATCTCGCAAAGAGCGAACTTTGC
>CAVISR010000076.1:0-14354 GCA_963645405.1 Acutalibacteraceae bacterium | reverse complement strand
TTCGAGCGCAGCTCGCATTTGTTTTACAGCCCACGTTCCCGCACACGCTTTAACGCTCTCGGAGAGAGCTAGCTCCTATTGCGATTGCGCTCGAGCGCAATTCGCAAATATCGTCGTTCGAGCGCTAGCTCGCTAATAGGAGTAGCGTTTCCGTGAAACGCCTCATGATTGCCATTGCTTTGGGTGCGCATTTGACGCAAATGCGCCTCCTAGACGATTTGCGTTCCCCTTCCGGATGGGGTTTATTAAGGTTTATCGCTCGAGGCGGTTCGGGGTGGCAGCATAACCACAGCGACATGAGCACGAAGTGCGAACGAACCGCCTCGGGTGTTTTTATGGTTTTTGTTTTTTAAAACGCTCGAACATCGGCTCGCAAAAGTTTTACAGCCCACAAGCCTTCGCTCGCTTTAACGTTCTCGGAGAGGGCTAGCTCCTATTCATTTCTTTCCGCAGGCAAGGCTGAGGCACAGCGGAACGAGATACAGAATCCAGGCAACGAGGTCGAACCACAAGGATGACTGCGGGAGCAGACCGGTGTAATCAAGGCAACCCATAAGTTCGCTCACGAGCACCATCGTGATAAAATAGTTCTTGCAACGTCCCAGCAGATAGACGTGCGCCTTCATCGTATCGTCGAGATTGATGAAATTGCCCGACGACAGACCATAGACATTGCTGACAATGAGCACTGCAACGCTGATTTCCCCAAACGACCCATGGGAGAACGGGGAATTGCCGATTGACCCGAACGAGTTGCGAAGCACTGCATTGGGAAGGAAAAGCATGAAGGCAGCGATGAGACACAGGATGATGAGAACGAGGATTGAAAGCGACTGCGCCCGACGGCACTTGAGCGATGCGTTCCTGCTGAAAGAACGAATCAAACCCGATTCCTTCAGCACACTCAACGAAATCAGTCCGACCACAATGTAAGGGAACGGCGACTTGCTGATGTTTGGAATGAAATTCATGACCCACCAACGGACTCCGTCGCCACTGAACAAGTCGTTCACCGGCAGTTCATAGATATTGCCTATCCACGAAAACAGTGCCACAAGCACAATGGCAAGCAGCAGCGCTATCGGAATCCAGTTGACTATGGTTTTACTTCTCATCAGGCTCAAGGTTATCCACGTCAAGTTTACTTCTCATCGGGTTCAAGATTATCCACATCAAGAATTCTCAGTTCGAAGGCACGGGTCACGAGTCGTGTCACGTTCACACGTTCGTTGTCGTCCTCCACAAACAGACGGCTAATCAGTTCAGCCTGGCGTTTCTCCAACGACTTGGTGCCGAACGGCATGCTGCGCAGGTTCGCAATCATTTCCTTGGTATAGCCCAGTGCCAGATGGCGGAGGAATATCTCGTCGTACTCATCGATGTCGTACTTCACAATCGCTTCCTGACGGCGGTATTCATTGAGGACAGAACGACGGAAACGCTTGACTATCTTCTTCAGTATCGGTTGGTTGAACACGTATTTTTTTCCGTCCATCACGCTCTGCACATCGCCAGGAGTGAGCAGTTCGCCACTCTTCAGTATTATGCCGTCGGCACCTGCATCGAGGGCATCCACCCACAACTTCTCATTGAGCACTTCACCGGTGAAGATAAGGATTTTCACTGGCACTGCCTTCTCCCTCAATTTCTTGCAAATGTCCACGCCCACAGTTGTGGAACCGCCAAGACCAAGGTCGAGCAAAACCAAATCAGGGGTTTGCTTGGCTATCAGTTCCCAAAACTCGCGCTCACTCTGCGCCGTACCGATGATGTGTGCCTCGGAAATTTCGTTCTTGAATATCTCGATGGTGCCCTTCAGTTCGAGCAGCACATCTTCCACTATGATTACATTAAAGTCTTCCATATAATATTCTGTTTTTTATTTGTCAATCCGTTCTGTTTTTATTTGTCAAGCCATTCAGCATTTGTTCGTCAGTCCGTTCAGCACCACCACAATCTCATAGCCTTCATCGCAGTTAGCCACATTGATTCGGCACCTGCGGTTTCCGCCATATTCGTCGTGCTCCCTCACAATCTGCCGGCACACAAGGTATTCCACACCCACAAGCCGGTCTTCCTGTTCGTCGTACTTCAGATGTTCGGGATAGAAAAGCGTTGCCAGTTCCGCATTGTTCTTCCCGGTCCTGCAGTCCACGAAACGGAGTCGGACCATGCCGTCGTCGTAGGAGAAACCAAGTTTCACGCTGCCGTCGTCCTCGCACTGGAGCATGGACTCGATGATATTGTCCACAAGGTATTCCAGCATATTTACATCGCCAACCACCGACAAATCACGGGGAGCATCCACCTTGAAGTCGATGTCCACATCCTTCTTCCGGGCAAGTCTGCGCATTGTTTTCTCCGCATACTGCGCCAGTGTCGTCACTGGAATGGTCTTGCGCTTGAACATCACATTGTCCAACTGCTTTGCAGCACACGAACTCAACAGAGAGAAGACGTCCTTGTAGTAATTGATGAGTTCGTCGAGCGCATCCACCCGTTCTTTCATCTCTCCGTCATTCTTTTCGCTGTTCTTGCTGTCGAAGTCGATTGCGGAGAGAATCTGCTTTATACGGTTTGGATAGTACATCGTCTCGTGTTTGATTGCCGACAGACAATTGTCGAGCACCATGTTCTGAATGTGCAGTCCGTTCTCTTCCCTCTCCGTCCGTCGGTTCTCGTCGTCCTTCAGTTGCAGCAGGTTCTGCTGGTTCTCCACCTTCACATTGGCATAATATATATAGGTGGCAGTCTGCTGCGCTACAAGCCGTATGATGCGCTCATCATTCTCGGAGAGCACTGGGTTGTGGAACACCACTGCAAGCACGCCCACAGTCTCATTACGTGTCTGTTCTCCTTTCCCCTCATCCCGCAACAGCTCTCCTTCAACATTCTCGTCGTTGTCAAGTGATTTGGGCACAAGCAGGAAAGTGCGGATTCGTCCGTCAGCTAGGGCTGACTCACGGTTCTCGTGCATGTCCTTTGAGATGCGGTCGCCAATGACATCGGCAAACGGACAGTTGCGCGTCATCTGCATGTCGAGTTCCGAATCTTCAGCATGGAGGATTCCAATCATGACACCATCGGTCTGCTTGATGTCGTTGATGCTTTGGAAGATGAAGGAGGACAAGTCCGGATGTTTCTGCGTAAAGAGTTTCTTGTTGAACTGCATGAGTTGCCTCAAGTTGAATATCGGCAGGAGATGTATGCGGTAGTAGACCACAAGGAACGCAACCAGCCCGATGATTATCAGCACCACGGCAACTACGATGATTGTCCTTCGCACGATGTTGCTCTTGTGGATGTCGGTCACTGATTTTTCCAGTGCATAGTCAAAGTTGGTCAGTTTGTAGAGGCGCTGGTAGATTTCGTTGTTGTATTTGTAGAGTTCCCAGTCCTGCAAGGCAAGGGCAGCAACTGCCGTTTCGTTTCTCACGTCGAGGATGATGGCGTAGTTGGTGTTGACCTCCGAGTTCCACCAGTCCAGTTCTGCATAGTTGCGGTCGCCATACAGCGAGAGCAAATTGCCGGCATCGGGATATTGCTGCAGATAGTCGGCATTCAACTGTTCGAGAGTGGAATCGGCATAAGCCACTGCTTTCTCATAGAGTCCGTCGATATTGGCAAAGTAAACGGAGTCGGCATAACGGGCTGCAGCACCAATGTAGTCGGACAAAGCATTGTCGGACGACATATCACTAGGTTGTGAAATGCCAGTCTGTGGTTGGCAATATCCCGAGAGGCTTGTCAGAAGCACCAATGCCATAATCACACTGCGCATCACGCCCTTGGGCAGACGGAAATAGAAGCGGCTGCCCTGCCCTATCTTGCTTTCCACATCGAACAGGCAGACGGAGAACAGCGGATTGGTCTTGCGGTATTTGTCGATTATGCCCTTGCAGTTCATGAGTCCGAATCCGAAGCCCTTGCTCTGCCGGAGTTCCTCGTCGTGCTCTGCATCGCCAATCTTGGTGGAGTCGTACACTTTCTCATGCCGTATGGTGTTCATGTCATCAACAGACAGTCCACGACCGGTGTCGCTGACGGATATCTCCACATATCCGTCGCCCTGCACTGCCTCAATCTTCACGCTTCCGCCCCGTGGAGTGTATTTCCGGGCATTGTCGAGCAGGGTGTTCATCATGAAGAGGGTCAGAGCCTTGTCTGCCTTCACCACTGCATCGGTCTGACAGACGGACAGCGACAGTCCTTTGTTGGCAAACGTGTTGCTGTTCTTTGTCAGGGTATCCATCAATGGCTGCACGCGGAAGTTCTCGATGTTGAGCGACACAATGCCCTGCCGCACTTTTATCCAGTGCGAGAGTATCTCGTTGTAGAGGTTTATGCGCTCGGTCAGTTCCATGAGGTAAGCCAAGCGATCCTTCTTCACCTCGGTGCTCTCGTCCGAGTCCTTCAGTTTTCTCACCTCGTTGATTGCACGGTCGAGGAACGGGGTGATGCTGTAGACGAGGGAGATGCTCGTGCATTTGTCGATGTAACTGCGTTTGTTTTCCGCTATGTGACGCTCGTGCATATATGTCTCGCTGTCAATCCGCTTTTCTTCCTCGGTCATCGACGAATAAACCGACTCGTTGTCCTGCATCCATTTGCGGAACGTGTCCTCCACAACCTTTATGTCGCGGGCATACTGCTGGTCAGAACGCTTGCCGAGGAAACGGATATAGACGAAGAGGGCGATGAACACCAGCACCGAGAACACGGCGACTGCCCACACCAGGACGTACTGCCCCATCTGTTCGCCCTCAAGGTTCTCCAGTTGGTTCTCGAGTTGTCGGTCCTGCCGTGTGGCATTCAGTATGTCGAGATACACGTTGCGGTTGTAGTCCGACTGGCGTTTCAGTCCGAGACTGCTGTACACCATACTCAGGTGCTCGCGTATCTGGGCAATCCAGTCCCATGCACACGATATGTTGCCGGCTTTCATCCACCGCATCTCGGTGGACACCGAGTCGGAAGTGGACGAAAACGGCATAAGAAACTCCACATCAGAACCATAGAGGCGCTTGTGCTGGATGTTCACAAACTCCAGTGCCTTGGTGGCTGTGTCAAGTGCCACTTCCGGCATATTCTGATGGATGTAGTAGTCGGAAATCGTGAGGTAAGTCACTGCACGGCTGTATATCGAACCATAGCTACGGAAATACTGCAGCGCACGCTGTGCCATGCGAAGCGGAAGGTCGGGCACAGTGTCTTCATCTGCACTTTGACTTGAGTTGACAAGCCGGTTGGCAATCTTCTGCAGTGCACTTGCCCTCATATAGAGGAGCCCGCTCCTGCGCCCAATTTCGAGCGCACGGTCGTAGTCGCCAGTCAACAGACAGTAGCGTGCCAGTTGGGCTGAGTCGGAGTCAACCAGGCTTGGGTCGTCTGCCACTTTCTGCAGTTCGCGGTAGCCCTCGTCCTCCTGCTGTATATTATTATAATAGGTGGCAGAGGCAAAATGGTACTCGCTCTTCGTGTAGTTGTACCAGTGTTTCTGCTCGGCAGTCATCAACTCCTTGTCACCCTCAATCCTCTTCAGCTTGCGCAAGGCATCGTTGCGGTAGTCATAGAACTTGTCGTTCCTGCCCGTTATCTGGCATATCTTCATGATGCCCACATCGGCAGCAGCCTGGATGAGCGAGTTGTTGGTCTGTGCGAAACTGTTCTTGTAAAGGGTGAGCGAACTGTCGTAGTCCATCTGCATATACTGCACGAACGCCAGGTTGTTCAGGGCTATCGCCCTGCCGTCGTCGTACCCCTCCGAGCTGTCGAACGCCATCTGCGAATAATGCGCAGTGGTGTCGAGTTTCTCGTAGCGCGACGTATATGCCAGCCAGTTGAGCGAGTCCACCACCCTTCTGTCCACAGCACTGCCATGGTCATGACACGACATCACGACCACTGCTGCCATCGCCATGCAAACAACAATCCATGCCTGCGCCAGCCGCATATTTCCTCTATGCACGAACCTTTTCATGATGCAAATATAAGAAACCTTTTTCACATCTTTCGAATTAATCCGCAAAACCCTCAGTAAATTGAACATTCGCAATGTCGACAAAGCAGATTTTGCAATTTCCGACATTACGAATCTGTTATAAAGCACGATTATCGAAATTTTTTCGCTAAAAGTTTTGCAGTTCGGGAAAAACTGCCTACATTTGCGTCCCACTTTCAAAAACGGCAGTTGATGAAGGGCATTTCCCAACATCAAATCAGTGCCAAACAGAGAGTGGACAGTTAGTAAAACTAACACTACATTTTGTTACAAGATGCGCTCCATTCACATGCGACATCTCAGTGGAGAGCGACGCTGGACAGCGAAAGGAAACAACTGCTGACAGCGACTTGTAATATAGTAGTTTTGTCGTGTTTTATTTTGTGTTTGTGTTGTGGCTACCCTTATACGTGACGTAAAAGAGTAGCCTTTTTTTATCGAGAAATGTTTGTCGGCACAAACCAATCCATGCCCGGCAACAAGTCTGATTCAACACAAGTTCACGACAAGATTTTTTTGAGCCAGCCTACAAGTTTGAAAGAATCTCACCCATTTCCTTGCGGTTCTTCTCCCTCGGACAGTCAGAGTCAGAATAGCCGATGGGCACAATCACTGCAGCCTCCTCGTTCTCTGGCAGACCGAACAGCGAATGACAGAGCTGCGCATCGAAGTTGCACACCCAGCAAGTGCCAAGTCCCTGCTCGGCAGCAGCCAGGCACAGGTGCTCAACTGCAATGGCAACGTCGATATTGCCATGAGCCTTACCGTCCATCTTCCTCACCCATTCCTCGTCGTGGCGCACACAGGCAATCACATACATAGGCGCAGAAGCCAGCCAGTCGCGCTTGTAGCACTTGCACACGTTCTGCTTGCCAGCCTCGTCCTTCACCACGTAGAACTTCCACGGCTGGAAATTCACAGCCGACGGAGCCAGCCGCACACACTCCATGATATAATCCAGTTTTTCCTGCTCCACCTCTTTCGAAGTGTACGAACGCACCGATTCGCGTTCCCTACAAAGTTCCTTGAAATCCATAATACCAAATGTTTTATATCATTATATTCTTATGCTTTAAACCTTAATCCTTATGCTTCTTAATCATGTCGCAAAGTTATGAATAATTCGTGACGCAGCCACGCATCGTTGTTATATTTTTTCAACTTAGCCACGAATAAGACGAATGTAATCCGGATGGTAAGTCCTTTCCTTCAGGAGAGGATTTAGGAGAGGATTCCAGTTCACTATCGTTCCAGTATCGTCCGAGCCACCCCACATATCATCACAAAAAAAAGAGATTACTGTATCACCACAGTAATCTCCGCTATGTTCATACGCAAGGAGTGTTATCACTCCACCTAAAACGAATGAGGTCGGTACCCGATTCGAACGGGTGTACACGGTTTTGCAGACCGTTGACTAAGCCTCTCATCCAACCGACCATTTCCGAGGGTTGAACCCTTAAGCGAGTGCAAAGGTAGAAAAAACTTTTGAACCGACAATGCTCCAATGGCATTTTTTTTCTAAATTTGCAGCAAAATACGTTCGTACATGAGCAAAACTGAGATTTCATACACCAAAATAGGGATTTTCATCCGGCAGAAACAGTTGGCGAAAAACTCAAGCCGAATACTCGTGGCATTGAGCGGCGGACCCGACTCGGTGTTCCTCCTGCGCTACCTCGTGCATTGCAACTACCAGGTGGAAGCTGCCCACTGCAATTTCCACTTGAGAGGCGAGGAAAGCATGAGGGATGAGCGGTTCGTGCGGTCTCTGTGCGCCTCGCTTGGAGTCGGACTGCACGTGAAGGACTTCGACACTGAGAGCGAAGCACGGCGCAGAAACATAAGCATTGAGATGGCTGCAAGGGAACTCAGATACACATGGTTCGAAGAACTGCGGTGCGCCACCGGCTGCGAATGCATTGCTGTAGCTCACCACCGCGACGACAATGTGGAAACTCTGCTGCTCAACCTTGTCCGTGGCACAGGCATCAAAGGACTCAAGGGAATGCAGCCAAGGAACGGCAACATCATACGCCCGCTCCTGTGCATCAGCCGCGACGACATCATCAGCGGACTGAAGGAAATGGGGCAAGACTATGTGACCGACAGCACCAACGAGAAGGACCTCTACAGCCGCAACAAAGTGAGGCTGGACGTCATGCCGCTGCTAAGAACCATAAATCCGGCTGCCGACGAAAACATTGCACGAACCATTGAAAACCTCAACGAAGCATTTTGCATCTACGAGGAAAGCATAAGGAAAAGCATCACCGACTGTACGAAAAAAGAGGACGACACCTTATATATAAATAAGGAAAGGTTGATTGAATCTGCCTCTCCCCTATCCGTACTCCACTGCATACTCGAACAATACGGATTCAACCGCGAACAGACAAAGGAAATCCTTGCATGCAGCGAAACCGGCAAGACATTCAGTTCGAATGCCTACACTCTCGTCACCGACAGAACCCAACTGATTCTACAACCAACTGTCCAGGAACAGATGCTGGCAGAGATGCCGCTTGCCGATTATGAAGGAATCTCGATAAGCACAGCCGGTGCAAAGAACCTGCAGATTATCAAGCAACCCGAATATGCCTACATCGACAAGGGAAAAGTCCGGGGATGTCTCACTGTCAGAGCCGTAAGACAGGGAGACTCGTTCGTCCCCTTCGGAATGAGAGGAAAAAAGTTGGTGAGCGACTTCCTCACCGACCAGAAACTCAGCCTGTTCGACAAGCGCAAGCAACTCGTGGTGTGCGACGGACAGAACATTGTGTGGGTCGTGGGACGCAGAAGTTCCAACCTCTACAGAGTCAGGAACGGCACGAAAGAAGTCATTATACTGAAACTACAAGAATCAAACGACAATCAAGCAAAATGAGCAATCAAGCAAAATGAACAATCAAGCCACATCATCCACCGATAATCTCTCACCGCTGAAGCAGACCATCGTAGGCGTACAGTTTCTGTTCGTAGCCTTCGGTGCCACAGTCCTCGTACCGCTGCTCATCGGCATGAATCCAGCCACAGCCATCTTCACAGCCGACATCTGCAAGCCGTATTTCCATATGCAGCATGAGTCATTTTGGCGATTGGTGGAGAAAGATGAGGCTGTAATAGGCATGGCTGCAGAACCAATGTCTTGGATGAAGCCTAAGAAGGAACGGAAGGATTTGCCAAGGGGCAGTTACTCCGTTGATGCTATGCGCCGTGCCTTTGCCTATGCGGAGATAGATGGAATGCTCTTCCAACTCCTGCAGAACGCTGACGCACGTGCCATGCTCTGCGTTGTACTCATCAACACATACCTGACGGACCAACCGACCAAGACGATACCGAATCTGAATTCATTGATCGTAGCACTGCCGTTGCTGGTTTTGGTGGCATAAATCTGAATACTTGGATAAAACAAAAGAGATTACATGTATGGCAACAACAGATAAAAATAAAGTAGATTTGACATTACCCAATGGCGCATCAGTTAAGGCTTTTGCCCCAGTCATTGTATCTGCAAGTCGTTCGACAGACATTCCTGCTTTTTATGCGGACTGGTTTTTCAAACGCCTCGAAATGGGTTATTCTGCTTGGACGAATCCTTTTAATGGCATGAAATACTACGTGTCCTATAAAAACACGCGGTTTATCGTTTTTTGGTCAAAGAATCCGCATCCTCTTTTAGATTATCTACATCTGCTTGAAGAACGCAACATCAAGTGTTACATACAATATACTCTTAACGACTATGAAGCTGAGAAACTAGAGAAAGTACCATGTATAGAAAAACGAATTGAAACCTTTAAAATGCTGGTTGAACGGCTTGGAGTAGGCTCTGTTGTGTGGCGCTTTGACCCAATGATTCTAACGGACGACATAACAGTCGATGATTTACTTTGCAAGGTAAGAAATATAGGCGAGCAGTTAAAGCAGTATACCAAGAAACTTGTGTTCAGTTATGCAGACATCGCCTTATATAAAAAGGTAAAAGCCAATCTAGAAAGAAATGGTGTTCCATACCATGAATGGAAAGTAGAACAGATGGAGTTGTTTGCTCAAAAACTTTCTGCCATGAATAAAGAACTCGGATGGAACTACACGCTTGCGACTTGTGGAGAGAAAATTGACCTGGAAAAATATGGCATTGAGCATAACCGTTGTATAGACGGGGATTTGATCACTAACATTGCATGGAAAGACCAGGATCTCATGAGATTCATGAAAGTGGATATTAAGGACGTTCCTGCTCCATCATTGTTTGGCAATGATGAGCTGCCGCAAGGTGCCATACTTTTGCCTAACAACAAATACTTTGTCAGTGCCCACAAAAAAGATTCCGGTCAACGACAATTCTGCGGATGCATGGCAGCCAAGGATATTGGTGAATATAACACATGTCCTCACTTGTGTGAGTATTGCTATGCCAATACATCTAAAGAGTCGGCTCTTGCCAACTGGAAACAACATACAAACAACCCAAATGCAGAAACCATTACTGGTAAATAAATTATGTCAGAATTTATACGACAACTTATAAACCGAGGCAACATTTCCTTCATGGGAATGCGAGACGCAGCCATGTCATTATTACCTAATGACAGAACTGTACTTGACGGGTTGTATCAAGACCTGAAGCGCGGTACCGACATCATTGATGATGAGCAACATCTCAACATGTATCTGAGATGTTTTGGTAAGATGCACAAGGCCAAACTTGATGCTGCATTTAAATGTTTACCTGACCTTTCGCCGATTATGTCTGATGACATTGAAATATACGACTGGGGATGTGGTCAAGGCACAGCTACCATTTGTCTGCTCGATCACCTGACATCGACGAATGCCAAGTATAACATTGACAGCATTAATCTGATTGAGCCGTCAGTACCAGCCACCCGAAGAGCGCAACAAGTTATATCATGCTATGACGACACGATTGCAGTCAACGTCATCAACAAACTGTTTGACGATTTGACGGGACAGGATTTTTGTCATTCCAACAACTGCAAGATACACCTCTTCAGCAATATTTTGGATATAGATGGTTTTGACCTGGCACAGTTCACCCATTTATTTCAGCGGTCATTCAATGGTGAAAATTATTTCATCTGTGTCGGACCATACTATTTCAGAAACAAAAGAGTTGATGATTTTATCACTGCTACAGCTCCGGATGACATGTATGGTACATTCACCAGAAACTGTGGTGAATGGCTAAACGATTGGTCTATATCTCTTCGAGTATTCTTCAAGCAATTCTGCAAAGTTGAAAGCATTGAGAATATCCGTAAACGAATCGACGATTCACACAAAAATGACCAGTTCTTTGCCGGTTATATTTTGGATTCCATCGCTGAGGAATATGCCAATTCAGATATCAAAGAGGAAATGGAAGGACTATTCCATTCACTTTCAGTTTTCGACGTAAAGTCAAACAAGTCTCTTGAAATCCATGACTGCGATTCAAAACTTGCAGTTCTTGCCAATATTGTCAGCCGTGGTTTGCCGACCAAGGCTCCAATTGCTGTAGAAGAGATTTTTGCAGACTCCTTTGACGTTTCGGAAAAACCTGCTAAAGACGCAATCATCGTTTACAAATCCAAGCATAAGATACACAAAGATGGTATCAATGAGGCTCTCCATATCATAGACCCACGCTTTGATACGGATAACTATAATGGAGATATGCTTGAAAGCAGTTTTGAGAAGGATTTCGTATTCAGATATTTGGCTGGAACAAAAAGTAAATACCTCACCCAAATACTGGAGCCACAACGTCCTCTTTCCTCAATTGTCAACATTCCTGACCAAAAGTTCAGTAAGGATCAAAGAGTGGACTTTGCCTTTGAAATACCCTACGGAGAGTCAAAGACTGGCTTCATCTTTGAACTCGACGGAATACCATATCATAGCAACATCTTCCATAAACTAAGAGATGAGAGAAGAGACCGCATGACCTCTTCCAATGGATATGATACCTATCGCCTTGAACAACTGAAAGACTACACCTTTCTGAACAATTGGGAGCAGGAAGCAACTTTGAACAAATATCTTTCCATAATTAAGCACAATAGTCAGAAAACGATTAGTGGCTCTTGGAAAGAAACTCTTGAGATTGTTCTGTCACCGCTTGCTATAGCACGTGTTGAGAGAATGCTCTTGCAGGCATTGATGACTGGTGCTCTAGACATTAATGCGTCTAATTGGAACATACTCGTTGTAGAACGTGATGTACCTTGTGCTGCAGTAGCAATAGAGAATTTCAAGGAAGCATACAATAAAATGTCAGCACTCGATGGCACCAATGACATTCTTCCAAATATTCATCTCTGCATAGTCTCTACAGAGGAGTTCGCAGACTCCAAGTTACATCTTAGCAATCAAGTCAAGACCTCGATACCGGAAAAAGAGTTTGACCTTTGTTTGGACATATCCATGTTATTACGTGACAATATAGATGCATTGCCACTTAATACTATGGCTAAAGTCGTGTATATCATTCGTTCTTCACATTATAAGAAGAGAGAAAGAACTATCTGCTCTGCAAAAAATATCCAATATCCGCCTTTTGTTATAAAAGACACAACTGGCAAATATATCGCAATCAAAGAAAGGGAAGATGTTCTGACTTACTTCCTGCAGAATATTTTTAGGAAGCCGTCATTCCGTCATGGCCAACTCCCGATATTAAGTCACTCTCTTGCAGACAAAACGACTATTGGACTTCTTCCGACTGGTGGCGGTAAGTCATTGACCTATCAATTGTCATCCATGCTGCAGCCTGGTGTTACTATCGTTATTGATCCTCTAGTTTCTCTGATGGTGGACCAAGTGCGTGGACTACATGACATAAGAATTGACGCAAGCGATTGTGTCAATGCAAGTATGGACGGAAAGAAAAAGAACAAGAAATTGAATCAACTACAAAATGGTTCTCTTCAATTTATGCTCTTGTCCCCAGAAAGATATATGATGGAGAATTTCCGTGATACTTTGATTACCATGGCGGAAAAAAACAACATCTATTTTGCATATGGCGTTATAGACGAAGTCCATTGTGTGTCGGAATGGGGACATGATTTCCGAACATCCTATCTGCATCTTGGCCGTAATATGATTAATTATATGCGTACCAAGTCTGGTCGCCAATTATCCATCATTGGATTAACAGCCACAGCATCTTTCGATGTTCTTGCAGACGTAGAAAGAGAACTGACGTTAGGTGGCACACTCGCCATCGATAGCGATACTATAGTCCGGCCAGAGAATGACTCACGACCTGAACTCACATACCGTATCATAAACGTTGAGTCGAATTATGATTCTTTGCGTGAAGGGTATAATCCTTATATTTTAAAAGTAAAAGATGATAGGGAACTCAAAGATGTCGTTGCAGAAAGCAAAAAACGAAAGATGTATGACCTGCTTTCGGAAATTCCAATAGACATTGAAACACAAAATGTGGCAGATAACAATAAGGAATGCCACATTAAGAATTTTATGTCTTCATCTTTCTATGAAGCGGACCCAGAAGCAAAATACAAGAATGCGGGCATTGTATTTTGCTCTCATGCACGCGGTACTTTTGGCGTGTTAGACAATGTATTGGGTACTCATGTTGGCATATCAACAGGCTTGCTATCAGAGTGTAAAGACAAATTAAAAGTTGGCACTTTTGTTGGTGGCGACAAGCCTTCTGGTGATATGAAACTATTTATTGAGAACTACTTGAATATGATGGTTGCGACCAAGGCATTCGGTATGGGTATAGACAAACCTAATATACGATATACTATACATCTCAACCATCCATCTTCTATTGAGGGTTACGTTCAGGAAGCTGGACGTGGCGGTCGCGACAAGAAACATGCTATATCGTATGTTCTATATGACTCCATGGAGTACATTCATCTTACTGTTGATAAGGTGAATGACCTTCGTCTTGCCATAAATAACTCATTAAATCTAGATCCCTGTTGGTTGGAAAATTATAGAGGCAAGTATGTTCTACGCCCTGACTTTATCCAATTCTGTAGTTCAAATAATTGTAGCGACGATGTCTCAAATCTTCTTTTTGAAATATGCAGGAACAATGGCTATTTTGAAAATGTAGACAAAAATATCGACCTGTGGTTTCACAACAACTCTTTCCGTGGTCTATACAAGGAGAAAATTATTCTGCTCGAAATGACCGATCGAATTCTCAATGTGAAACCTACCTATTTGCAAAAAATACAGGGCGTATTGAGTGAGGAAACAGGTAATACGGATGTTTTGCTAAAAGCGGACCGTAACAGGAATGCAATTAAAATTGTATCACAGGATGATAATAGTAAGCAGTATGGATATATAA
>CAVISR010000075.1:0-14407 GCA_963645405.1 Acutalibacteraceae bacterium | reverse complement strand
TATAGTTCACGGTTTCCCAGTTCACCAAGTCCTTCGACTTCATGATGGGCGCACCTGGCATCAAGTGCATCGTGGTGCTCACCATATAATACGCATCGTTAACACGTATCACATCAATGTCCGGCACATCCGCCCAAAGCATCGGATTCTCAAAACTTCCATCTTCTGCTGCCTGAACTCTCTGTTCTGCAGTATGCAAATCCTGTTTCACTGCCCGTGCATTTTGTCCCGTGGTCTGTACGACCTGTCCCGCTACCTGTACTTTCTCTTCCGTAGCCTGCACATCCAGTCCTGCAGCTCGCACATTTTGTGTGGACATGAACAATCCACCAGTTACAGACAACACGCCCAAACAAAGACTCGCCAGCGCGTTCCTTCTCATCATATTCTGCGATTCATTCATATTCTGAAATTAATTGATTTCTTCGTGGTTTAGCAATCACCACGCATTAGTTATTTCGGCTGCAAAGTTACTCATATACATACGAGATTACTTTACCCCAAGCACCAAAAACTTTAGATTAAGTAACCTCAATGCCATTGTTGCATCAAATAAAACAAATTCTCAAGAAAGCAGATATAAATATGCAAGGCGCAAAGCCACACAGACGTCCAATTCGTTTTTCAAACACGAATTGTTCGAATGCCGGATGGTAGGAGCTTGCGTTCTCCAAGCGTAGACAGTTGCACTCTAGCGACAACTCGCTGTTGTTTTACAGCCCGCAAACCCACGCTTGCTCCTACCGCAAAAAAAATAGCCGTCCCTCAACAAGAACGGCTACTATATTTCATAAGAATGGATACGTCTCCAGTGAGAATGAATATACCACCAGTGATAACAGATGACTATCCGGCGAGAATGGAAACACTACCAGTGATAACTGATGAATCTCCGGTCAGAATGGGATATATCTTCCTAAAGAACAGGGAAACTATCGCTTGGACTTCAATGACATAAGGTCGAGAAACACATAATCATGGGCATGGCGTTCGTCAGCCTTATGCTCTTCACGCCCCACTTCCTTCCACTCTGAATAATCTACCGTCGGGAAATAAGCGTCAGCACCCTCGGGTTCATCATCAATGACCGTCAGATAGAGTTTGTCGGCAAGAGGAAGGGTCTGATGATAGACGTATGCTCCTCCGATGATGAACACTTCGTCTTCATCCTTGCACAAATCGAGTGCCTCTTGAAGTGAGTTCACCCACTCTGCGCCTTCCTTGTCAGCAGGGACTTCATCGGGCAACGCAAGCACGATATTCCTTCTGTTTGGCAATGGTCGATGGGGAAATGAAGCGAAGGTGTTTTTCCCCATGATAACGGTGTGCCCGGTTGTTGTTGTCTTGAAACGCTTCATGTCATTAGGCATGTGATAGAGCAGTTCGTTCTTCTTGCCTATGGCGAAATTCTTGGCTATAGCCACTATTATGGACAGTGTCATACTGATACTTTTGCTTTTATATGGTCGTATGGATTGTAATTCTCAAGGATGAAATCCTCGTACTTGAAGTCGAAGATGTTCTTCACGTCGGGATTGAGACGCATGGTTGGCAACGGACGGGGCGTACGCAACAACTGCAGTTCTGCCTGGTTGATGTGGTCCATGTAAAGATGCGTGTCGCCCGTAGTGTACACGAAGTCGCCTGCCTTCAGTCCGGTCACCTGTGCTACCATCAAAAGCAAGAGACTGTATGACGCAATGTTGAACGGCATGCCAAGGAATGTGTCGGCACTGCGCTGGTAGAGTTGCAGACTGAGCCTACCGTTCACTACATAAAACTGGAACAGGATGTGGCATGGAGGAAGATTCATGTTCTTTATGTCTGCCACATTCCATGCACTGACGATGAGTCGGCGACTGGACGGATTGTTCTTAATCTCTTCAATCACATTTGTTATCTGGTCAATATATCCGCCATCATAGTCAGGCCAACTGCGCCATTGATAACCATAGATGTGACCGAGATTTCCGTTTTCGTCTGCCCATTCATTCCAGATGCGCACGCCGTGTTCCTGTAGCCATTTGACATTCGTGTCGCCATGCAGGAACCACAGCAACTCATATATGATACTCTTCAGATGGAGTTTCTTGGTAGTCAGAAGTGGGAAACCATCGTCAAGATTGAATCTCATCTGATTGCCAAACACCCCTATCGTGCCAGTGCCTGTCCGGTCGTCCTTGCGCAGTCCTTCATGAAGTATGCGGTCGAGCAAATCAAGATATTGTTTCATAGTTAATCTTAGTTTTGTGCAAAGGTACAAAAAAATGAGCGAACCATAATATGATTCGCTCACTTTATAAGTTAGATGCGATTAATCAGCATTCTTATTCTGCGGCTTTGATGCTGAATAGACAATCTTAAGCGCATATGCCTTACGCAGAGTCTGCTTCACGTCAGTGATGATACCCATCGGTGTCTTGTGGTCCACCTTCAGAGAGACAGTGTAGAACGGCTTGTCGCTTTCCGCCAAGTTGTTGCGGTCTGACATAACGAAGTCATAAATCTGTCCTACCTCAGCAAAGTCATCGTTGATCTGAATGCGTGTTCCGCTACCCATCTGTGTCTTGTACTGTTCAGTAGGCTGTCCAATGTAGATGAATGAAGTACATGACTTACGTGCGAGTTTCTCGAGCTGAGTACCTGTTGGGCGGTCGAATCTCACCTTGAAAGTCACCTCACGCATTGATGTAACCATCATGAAGAAGAACAGAACAGAGAAAATCAAGTCTGGCAGAGACGAAGTATTCAACTCCGGCATCTCCTTGCTTCCTTTATTAAATCTACTCATAATCAATTCGCCTTTCCATATTGTTTTGGTTCAGCCTCTGAAATCTTCATTGGATAGACCTCACGTATAGCTGTCTTCTGCTCTGAAGTCAGATACTCGTACTTGTAGCCGAACTCACTCTTGGCAAGTTCGTCACGAAGTTCGTTGTAGGCAGCCACAAGCTGGTCCTGAACTTGGAAATAAACTCCATAGCTGGTACCACGGTCAGTCTGTACGGAAATCACATGGTTTTCAGTTACCATTCTTGTTCCCAGAAGTTTCACCTTCTTTGGTTTCAACTCAGGGAGGTTGGGTTTATTCTCCGGGTTTGCAATAAATTCTTTTGCTCTCACTTTCACATCTTCAAGTGCAACGTAATCATCGCCAATCATAAGGTAGTTATCCTTATTAATACGGATGTTAAGGATATTACGTTCCTTAACCTTGATTTCATTGTTTACCTGATCTTCCTCAGGTGGTTTAGGGAGTGTACGAGGCAGACCCTGGTCTGTATCCATTGAGGTAGTCACAAGGAAGAAGATGAGCAACATGAATGAAATATCGGCTGTAGAACTGGTGTTCAAGCCTGGCATTTTTCTTTTCTTTCCCATAGTCACTCAATATTCTTATTACTTCTTTGAATTCATGATTACGCTGAAGATGATTGCTGCTACTGCACAAACAGTAAGGAGACCGATTGAGACCATAGACGCATCGGTGAGGATGATGTCTGAAGGTACGTTCCAGTCCTGACCGTTGATGAGCAGGTGCTCATCCTTGTTGGCGATACCCAAGCCGACACCCAAAGCGATTGTGATGACTGGCAATCCCCATGTGTAGATATAGGACTTGTTGAATCCGTTTACTACAACATAATAGATGAAGCTTGCGAGCATGCTGATAGCACCAATCACTGTAAGGATGATTGTCCAAATGAGCAATACATCAGTGCACTGAGGTGCATATTGGTTTGGATCCTCTTCATACGGAGTATCGAATCCGATAAGGAAGAACAGTGCAATGACAACGGCACTGATTCCCATGAGAACCCAAAGTATGTATTTTGATACTTTATCAATATTCATAGTTTGTTTCCTTGTTTAGTTGTTAATACTCTCATTATTCAGTTACCAAGTAACTTTCTTGATTACTTGTTAACGCCGTATTTTGCAACGAGGTCAAGGAGGGAGATTGTAGTGTCTTCCATCTGTGCTGTGATTGATTCAATCTTAGCAAGGATGTAGTTGTAGAATACCTGAAGAATAAGTGCTACGATGATACCGAAGATTGTTGTCAACAAAGCGACCTTCATACCTCCTGCAACGACTGTCGGAGAGATATCACCTGCTTCCTGGATGGCATCGAATGCCTGAACCATTCCGACCACTGTTCCCAAGAATCCGAGTGATGGAGCCATTGCGATGAACAATGTAATCCATGAGCAACCCTTCTCAAGGTTTGAAGCCTGAACTGCACCGTAAGCAACGACAGTCTTTTCAACAGCATCAGCACCTTGGTCGAGACGGCTCAGACCCTGATAGCTGATTGAAGCGATAGGACCACGAGTGTTGCGGCAGATGTTCTTTGCTTTCTCGATGTCTTTGCCTGCAAGAGCCTTGTCAACATCCTCAAGCATCTTGTCTGTCTTAACGTCTGCGAGTGCGAGGTAAATGATACGCTCGATGCAGAATGCAAGACCTACAATCATTGCAATAGCAACGATTGCCATGAAGCCTGCATCACCTTCGATGAACTTTGTCTTCAAGTTCTTGTACATACCGACTTCTTCGACCTGAGCTTCTGGAGCTTCAACTGCCTCTGCAGGAGCTGCTGCAGAATCTGCTTCTTCAGTAGCGGCTGAATCTACTTGTTCAACGGCAGTTGTGTCGACAGCTTCTTCGTCCTGAGCTGACATTGATTGAGTCATTCCTAAAGTAAAGACTCCCATAAGTGCAATTACTGCAAATACTTTTTTCATTTCTTTTTCAATTTAAAGATTAATACTGTTATTTATTTTCTATAGTTTCACTTGTTGTTCTACCTTTTGAGTTCGTCGCTAGCAACGTCTTTTGCCGTCCTTCATCGTGCCTCGATGCATTGCCAATCTCCAAATCGGTTGCAAATTACGAATAATTCACGACACAGCCACCAAACCAGCAACAAAAATACGCATTTTTTTTGTTACGGGATTAAAAACTCGGAGTTTTTCTTTGTTTGAGTGGCAACAAAGTCCTTTCCACACCCATAAATTTCAGATAAGCGTTCAATTGTTGCAACTATAAACGCGCTTTCGTTGCGTTTGCCCCGATGAGGAACCGGAGCAAGATAAGGAGAGTCGGTCTCAACTACAATTCTGGACAAAGGAACGATTGACTTAAGCACATCCGGGAGTGAAGACTTCTTAAATGTAACCACTCCGCCGATGCCCAGTTGGAACCCTTCAAAAGAGAGCAGTTTTTTTGCTTCTTCCTCGTTGCCATTGAAACAATGGAAAACTCCGCGCAAATGGTCAGACCTATGACATTCCATCACATCAACCAGTTCGGGAAATGCATTTCTGGCATGTATCATCAGCGGTTTGCCACATTCAGCAGCCCAATCCAACTGTTGTTCGAATGCATCAAGCTGTTTGTCGGCAAAGGTTCTGTCCCAATAGAAGTCAAGCCCTATTTCACCTATGGCAACATACGTATCCACTGACGACTTCAGGATTCTGTACATCTCATCAAGCTGTCGTTGATAGTCATCGTCCACTTCCTCTGGATGCAGACCTATCATCGGATACAGGAAACCTGGATTGGCAGCACACAAATCCGTCAGATGGTTCAATCCTTGCAGATTGAT
The DNA here is from genome assembly GCA_963645405.1 of Acutalibacteraceae bacterium. GTDB lineage: Bacteria > Bacteroidota > Bacteroidia > Bacteroidales > Bacteroidaceae > Colivivens. Next base: position 8,793 of record CAVISR010000075.1, on the reverse strand, counting down.
GTTGGGAATGAGGATTGTCTCCACACCAGCATCCTTAGCACGCGTCAACACAGCATCAAGGTCCTCTGCAAATTCTTCCCCATCAAGATGAGAGTGTGTGTCTATAATCATACTTACTTATTCCGTTTCAGAAGTTTGTTGGCAAAGTCACGAAGACCCGTCTTCTTTTCATCGTCCACATTGACCTTGTCGAGGAACTCCAGCGATTCATTGAAGAGACTTTCTATCTCGTTCTGGCAGACATCACGTATTCCAATCTTGTCATAAATCGCTGTCACTGCACGAATCTTTGCCTCAGGTTCAAAGTCAGTTTTCTCTATCCATGCCTTAAGTTCATTCTTGCAATCGCCCTCTGCCATATTATAGGCAGTGATGAGCATGAAGGTCTTCTTGTTGCACAGGATATCGCCACCAATCTTCTTGCCGAACACAGCCGGGTCTCCATACACATCGAGTAAATCATCCTGCAACTGGAATGCCTGACCCATCTTCTCACCGAACTTGTAGAGATTGTCCGCATCCTCAGCGCAAGCTCCTGCCAATTGCGCCCCTATCTTTAGGGCACAAGCAAGGAGCAATGATGTTTTCAAGCGAACCATCTCTATGTACTCATCCGTAGTGACATCCATCCTACTCTCGAAATCGACATCGTATTGCTGTCCGTCGCAAACGCCCAATGTAGCGTCATTGAAAGTGTCGAGCGCATCAAGCAGATGTGGCATCGAGCCTGCATTCTTCACGAACAAGCGGTAAGCCATGATAAGCATTGCATCACCAGAAAGGATTGCAGTGTTCTCGTCCCATTTCTTATGAACGGTCATGTTTCCCCGGCGCATATCTGCCTTGTCCATCAGGTCATCATGCAGAAGCGTGAAGTTGTGGTATGTTTCCAGTGCCACTGCATTTGGCAAAATACCGTCCACTTGTTCTCCATACAGATTGTATGCCATAAGCATGAGTATGGGACGTATTCTCTTGCCACCGAGCGAGAGAATGTACTTGATAGGAGCATAAAGTCCTTCGGGTTCTGCATTGTATTGCAGTCCTTCGATATATGCATTTATCTTATTATATAGTGTATCTTGATCTATCATATCGATTGGGGTTAATGTTCAGTTGGGTCTTTAGTAGCAACCGATAATACAGCCAATGGATTTTCATCTTATGCTATGATTGGTTGTCCTTCGCCATACGACCAGTTGTCCATCGTCTTACAAACGGTTGTCTATCGTCTTGCGACCGCTTGTCTATCGTCACACGAACGGTTGTCCATTGTTCAGCTAAATCTCCAAGATGGAATGACGATGTCTATAGGACCAATCACATTTGAGCTTGTGGTGTATTAATAATATAAGGTGTGCCAAGTGACTTTTCTTCTGACACACCTTATTATTATAGATTGCTATCGGCTCTTGTTATAGATTACTGTCGCCTTTTCATGTTGACCATGTCAATCTGTTGACTATGTCAATCTGTTGACTATGTCAATCTGAATGAAACAGGCACTGTATATCTCACGCGCACTGGTTTACCTCTCTGAAGACCTGGCTTCCACTTCGGCATGCTCTTTACGACACGCATTGCTTCCTTGTCGCAAGATGGGTCGAGTGACTTAACGACTTTAGGGTCAACGATTGAACCGTCCTTGTTTACAACGAACTCAATGATGCATTTTCCCTGAATACCATTTTCCTGAGCCATTGTCGGATAGTGGATATTCTTGCCCAAGTACTCCAACAGTTTCTGCATACCGCCCGGGAATTCAGGCATCTGCTCTACTACCTGGAAGATTTCCTCCTCATCGCTGACTTCACCTGTAGCAATCGGACCGGTTGTGAAACCGCTGCTTACTGCTGAAGAAGGACCAGTGATAGCCTGGTTGGTATCCTCAGTACTTTGGATTTCCTCTTCCTCAATCTCTTCGTCATTGTCCACAATGTCGAGGATTTCTGCCACTTGAGGAGTTTCTGCTGGTGGAGGTGGCGCAGCCTGGAATATTGGTTGTGTAACAGGTGGCACTTCCTCTTCCATCGAAGCGTAAGCCGCATAGACCACAGGTTCTGTCTCCTTGTAGTCACGGGTAGTCCACTCAAAAGCAGCGAACATGGCACCAAGGGCAAAAATGTAGCCAAGCAACATGCTGGTACTTTTCTGTCCCTCCAAATCTGCTTTTTTCGATTTCTTAATTTCCATAGATATTTCGTTTGTTTATTATCCTTGTTCAACACCATACCGATGTTTGCGGCAAAGGTAGCACTTTTTTCATTATGATAAAGCGATTGACTCGATTTTTTTTCAAAAAACTTTGCTTGCAACACGATTGCAGCACGAACTGACTATTTCAGTGACAATTCAAGGCTTTAGTATGATGCATCAGTCTGTCGTTCAATCACCGTCAACCTTGCCGTTCAATCACCGTCAATGATGTTCTTCATCCCGTTGTAAATCTTCTTGCCTATCGTGTCCGAATGTCCGTCGCCGCCATGTTCCGCCCTCATGTATTCTTCGTAGCTCAGCGTGTTCTTGTCCGGCTCGTTTTGTTCCTCGTCCATGTAGTCGTTGAGCGTAAGTTGCAGATAGTTCTTCACGTCTATCATGAGTCCCTTGAGCCCCTTGTTTCTGCGGAACGCAAGATAAGCGAGTCGTCTCCGTCTGAAGAACTGCGCGCACTTTGCCCCGAGGAATCTCAGGAACTTCCAGACGGCCCTGCCGCATTTGGCAAGGAACTTCCCGGTCAGCACCAGTGTCGGCCGCAGATTGATGAGTCCGAGGATGATTGTGCGGATGGTCCAAACCAGTCCCACGCCAAGAGCCTTCAGTGCAATCAATGTCCACTTGCCCAGAGTGATGAGAGCAGCCTTGCACCATTCCTTGGCGATATGGAGTTTCTGCTGTGTACTGTTGTCGTTCCAGAAATCGACGCAGGCTTGAAGCAGGAGTTTCAACAGGCTGAAGATGCCTATGCATCCCCTTGCCATAAGCCGCACAAGTTTGATGATGCACTTCAGGAGAAGTTTGAGCAGCAGCTTCAATATCTCCGAAAGCATCTCCACTTCCGACTTATCGTCACTTCTATGGATTTCGTCACCTGTTGTCATTCCTTTCAAATTTCTGCAAAGGTAGCAAAAACTATAATATTGTATATCGCCGAACTATCGAATTAACAAAAATATATTCGCCAAACATGGGAATTCATACGGACTAGCATTTCCGGATTGTCATTTGGTTCTTTCCTCCCCCAATTCCACGACTTCAAGGTCCTTGATTTCTTCTCCCGAGATGGTGAATCTCACGAGTGTCCTCACCTTGTGGAAACCATATATTCCTGCTGCTCCAGGATTGATGTGAAGCAAGTCCAGGGTCTTGTCGTACATCACCTTCAGTATGTGGCTGTGACCCGAGATGAAGAGTTTTGGCGGACGGGCAAAGACACTGCCACGGATGGAAGGGTCGTAGTTGCCGGGATAGCCTCCAATGTGTTTCATGAGGACTTCCACTCCTTCACACTTAAACCTATACTTCTCCGAGAACATCATCCGGAGGTCGCCGCCGTCAATGTTGCCATACACGGCTCTGAAGGGTTTGAGTTGCTGGAACTTCTCTGCCAGTTCCACCGTACCTATGTCTCCTGCATGCCATATCTCGTCGCACTCTGCAAAATACTTTGCATAGCGTTCGTCCCAATAGCCGTGAGTGTCTGACAAAAGTCCTATACGTTTCATGATACCAACAATATTATTGCTGCAGCAATGAATGCAATGCCGAAAGCTGCATTTATCCACTGCTGGATATGGGTGAATGACTGATTGAGCTGCAGGACTTTCTTGCGGGCTTTCGCCAGTATGCAGACCATCACTATCACTGGCACGCCTGCTGCCAAAGCGAAAACCACTGGAGCCAGCCATCCGAACGAATGGGCAACGCCCAGGGGAAGGAGCATGCCGAAGAACAGGATTGCGCTCTCAGGACAGAAGGCGAATGCCAGCATCAGCCCCAATGCAAGAGCGCCATACGGTCCGCCTTTCTTTATCGTAGAGCCGCAGTTGTGGCATTCTGTTCCGTGGTGCACATGGGCATGGAAAGCACGATAAATCAGGAAAAGTCCTATGGCTATGAACAGGTAAGGCAGAACAACCTCTGCCTTATCCAAGTATGATTGGAATCTCCCGACATTAAGTCCAAGCCGCACCAATGCCATCAGAACTATCCCCAGCATGGAATAGGAAATGGTTCTGCCCGCTGCATACATCCAGCCTTGCCTCAACAAACTGCCTGCGCTGTTGCTTCTACCGTTCAGGTAGGTCAGCGCCGAGATGTTGATTGCAAGTTGGCAGGGGTTGAGTGCCACCAACAGTCCTAATATGAAAGACTCGATTATGAACATTTATGTTATCTCGATTATGAATACAAAAGCATTTCAGTGATAAGCACAGGCATCATTGTTACTATGGGCACAGATGCAAATTGGCTATTAGCACAGGCACATTGTTGCTATGGGCTCAGATGCAGCATGGCTATAAGCACTGACGCAACATGGTCATTAGCACATATGTAGCATTAATATGAGACATATGTAACACGGCTATGAACACAGCAGCAAAATGATGATTTGCGCAGTGACAATCCTGAGGAACATCGACAGCGGGTAGACCGTAGAGTAGCCGATTGACGGAATGTCGTTGTTTGCAGTCTGGGTTGAATAAGCCAATGCTGGCGGGTCGGTTGTAGCACCGGCTATGAGACCCATCAGTATGTTGTAGTTCATTTTGTAGTGCACTCTTGCCACGATGCCCATGATAATCAGCGGAACTATCGTGATGATGAAGCCATACAGAACGTACATCAGTCCACCGTTCATCACAGTCTCAATGAAGTTGCCGCCTGCCTTGATGCCCACACTGGCAAGGAACAGAACCAAGCCCACATCCCTAATCATCTGCGATGCACTGTTGGAGGTGTAAGCCACGAGTTTCAGTTTGAAGCCGAATCTGCCGACAAGAATTGCAACCACGAGCGGACCGCCTGCCAAGCCAAGTTTCGCCGGAACCGACATGCCCGGGATGGCGACAGGCAGACTTCCCACTACGATTCCGAGTAGGATTCCCACGAAAATGGTCATCAAGTTTGGTTTGTCGAGGCGCGACTTGTGGTTTCCCACCTTGCTTGCAAAGAGGCGCACAGCATCTTCCGGACCTACGACAACGAGTTTGTCGCCCACCTGCAGGGTTACGTTGGGATGGGCAAAGAGCTCGATACCTGAACGGTAGAGTCGTGTCACGTTCACTCCGTAAAGACTGCTTGGGTGCAGGCTGCCAAGTGTCTTGCCGTTGATTTTGTCTCTTGTGACGAGCAATTGCTTGGATTCGAGCGGAGTGTCCTGCTTTTCCCAGTTCACTGCCACTTCCTTTCCCATGAACACTTTTATTGCCTCGTTGTTTTCCTCAGCGCTCACCACACGCACTCTGTCGCCCACAAAGAGCATTGTGTCCTTGTTTGGGATGACCACGTGTCCTTCATGCAGACAGCGGGTGCAGACAAAGTCGCGTGCCAGGAAAGCATGAATCTGGAGGATTGTCTTGCCGTTCAGCGAAGGGTTCTGGATTTCAATGTCCATTCCGTGGGGCTTCATCGCTGCCTGGCGTGAGTTCTGGCTGTTGTAGTCCTCTGTCTCCTTATTTATATTTATCTTGAAGAACAGTCGGATGAGAATCAATGACAGGATGATGCCCACCACACCCAGCGGATAGGCACAAGCATAGCCGTTGGCAATTGTAGGGATTGACCCGCCCAGATGGTCGCCACCAATCTGCTCGAGGGCAGCGTTGGCAGCACCGAGTCCGGGAGTGTTGGTCACAGCTCCGCACAGGACTCCCACCATCATCGGCAACGAATGTGGATTGCTGGTGTCGCAGAAGCCGTAATAGAGTCCAAGCATCACTGCCACGTTAAGAAGTATTATGCCCGTGGCTACCAAGTTCATCGACACTCCGCCTTGCTTGAATGAGGTGAAGAACGACGGACCTACCTGAAGTCCAATCGAATACACGAACAGTATCAAGCCGAAGTCTTGAATGAAATTGAGCACAATCAGCGGCTCCTCAACATGTTCCTGATGAAGGATATGTCCTGCAACGATTCCCACAAAAAGCACGAACGTTACACCCAACGACACTCCTGCAAACTTAATCCTGCCGAGCAGGATTCCCACAGAAATAACCAGCGCATAAAGCAGCAGTATATGCGCCACAGAATCTCCTTTGGTCAATAAATCTGTCAACCAATCCATTTCCTTAATCTAATTTACCTAACAGTTATACTTATTGAGACGGGGGCGCACCTTGCACCCCTCACTTTTTCATCCTTCTATCTTCAGGTACTTGCGTGCGAAGTCGAGCAGGAACTGGGCTGTCCCCTCCAGTCCTATCAGCGAACTGTTGACGCAGATGTCGTAGGCACGGCTGTCGCCCCAGTTGGTCTCGCTGTAGAAGTCGTGGTACTCGCTACGCTGGTTGTCTGTCTTGTCGATGAGCTTTCTGGCCTTCGCAGGTGTGAGTTCATAACGTTCACAGATAAACTTCACGCGGTCTTCGTAGTCTGCACGAATAAATACCTTCAGCAGGCGTGGGTGGTTTCTCAGAATGTAGTCGGCACATCGTCCCACAATGATACAGTTCTCTGTGCTTGCCTTTTCCTGGATGATTTCGCTCTGCACTTCGAAGAGCGACTCATTGCTCACGCTGTTCTTGTAGAAATTGCCCAGTGCGGCAAAAGGTGACGTGATGCTGCGTGCGATGGTCGAAACCATGCCTTTCTCAGCTTTCTCAGTCTTCTCATCCGCATTCTTGAACAAGTCGGGGTTGAACCCGCTTTCTTCTGCCGCCATCTGAATCAGTCTGCTGTCGTAGATTGGGATGTTCAGACTTTTGGCAATGATCTCACCGATGGCTTTACCGCCACTTCCGATCTCTCTTCCGATTGTAATTACGTAATTGTCCATAATTGTAAAAACCCGAGCCGTGCTCCGTTTCCGTTGCGCCGACCTTTCGCGGGCGATCTTTTTAAGTTGTTAATTTATATTGGTTTATTCTCTCTTTTCAATGTTCCACATCTTGTTTGCCATCTCTGTCCGTTCAAATCTCAACGTCTGTGTTCCTGAACGAGCCTTTCTTGAAGAAGTGCCACAGCATTACCGACGACACGAGGATTGACAGTCCGTCGGCAACAGTGATGCTTGCCCACACGCCCTTCGTTCCGAAGAAGGGAGGCAGGATGAGAAGCATCGGCAGAAGGAACAGCAACTGGCGCGTGAGCGACAGGAAGATGCTCTTCTTTGCCATGCCTATGCTCTGGAAGAAGTTGCCCACCACAATCTGGAAGCCTACCAGCGGGTCGAGCAACACGATTATCTTCATGCCCTCGATTGCCAGTCGGGTTGTTTCCGCATCGTTCGTGAACAATACGATTGGTATGTGGGGGAAGAATTCACACACTACGAAGCCGAGCGTCATCACCACAGTGGCATATATGATGGCTGACTTCAGCACCGAAACCACGCGGTCGAACTGCTGTGCACCGTAGTTGTAGCCTGCAATCGGCTGCATCCCCTGGCATATTCCAATCACCACCATCACAAACATGAACGTGATTCCGTTCACAATGCCGTAGGCTCCGATTGCCAAGTCGCCGCCACTGTCGCGAAGTCCACGGTTTATCAAGATGACTATCAGACAGGCGCACAACTGCATGCAGAAGGGCGAAATGCCGATGGCAAATATGTTTTTCACAATCCTCGTAGTCATCTTGTAGATGCCACGCTTCAAGTGAATTCTGTCGTTCTTGTTGCACAAGTGACAGGTCAGATAGATGACGGCGAGGGTCTGTGATATGACGGTTGCATACGCAGCTCCCGCAATCCCCCACTTGAGCACGTTGATGAAGATGTAGTCGAACACGATGTTCACAAATACGCCCAGCATCACCGAAGTCATCGCCTTGTTCGGATGTCCAATGACCCTCAGCACATTGGCTTCGCCGTGGCTCAGGTGTGTAATGACATTTCCGTAGAGGATTATCAGCATGTACTCGCGTGCATAAGGCAAAGTCTGGCCGCTTGCCCCGAAGAACTTGAGCATCGGGTCGAGGAAGATTATTGCCAGAACGGCGAACACCGCACCTATTACTATATTAAGGGAGATGATATTGCCCAAAACGCGCTCGCCTGTGTCGTAGTCCTTCTGTCCGAGTTTGATTGAGAGCAGAGTCGAACCGCCCACACCTATCATCGAACCGAAGGCTGCGCTGAGATTCATCACGGGGAAAGTCAAGGCGAGTCCGGCAATTGCCAAAGCGCCTACGCCCTGTCCGAGGAAAGCCCTATCCACTATGTTATAGGCAGATGCAGCCAGCATGGATATCACAGCCGGTATCGCATAAATCATAAGCAGCTTGCCTATCTTCTCCGTACCAAGTTCATTTGGTGTTCTCGTTCCTTTGCCTCGTATTGCCATGCGTTCTCTCTATTATTTTGCAAAGATACAAAATATTCTTCAATGCCACACATCAAACAATGAAAATATTTTCATAAAATCATTGCCGCGCATCAGTCTGCTGGGGTAAAGAGGATTTGCGGGGCAAGACTCAAACGACATCGTCTGTGCTTTTCAGAGGAAGCAGGCTCGTACAGTCGGCTTCACCCTACCCAGCAGACTCGGAGCGAACTTGCCTGGTAGTGAAAACATGGTGGAGGGATGAGGGCATAAGACAAGGGGTTTGTTTCAGTTTCAGTTGTTTCAA
>CAVISR010000074.1:0-14536 GCA_963645405.1 Acutalibacteraceae bacterium | reverse complement strand
GAAGGAAAGGACTTACCATCCGGATGGAGTGAGCGTAAGCGAGCTAGGAGCTAGCTCTCTCCGAGAGCGTTAAAGCGAGCGAAGGTTTGTGCGTTGTAAGCATTTGCGAGCTGCGCTCGAGTGTTATCGCTGACGCGCTCGGAGAGCGCTGGCTCCTTGCAAGACCTACTTTCCAATCCAGATGAAGGCTTTGCATGCAAACAATGGCATTTCCAAAAACTGGATGAAGCTTTTGCATGGATGCAATGGCATTTTCCCGATTCAGTTGGAGGTTCCGTTGTAGTGCAGAGTGTAAATGAAGGAATTTTTCGAAGCATAGTTCTCCGATTACGACGTAAAAATGAAGTGGATTGGGTGTTGCTATCATTTTAATTTGTATATTTGCAACGTCAATATATTTAATCAACTAATCAGACATGAACAAAAAACTAAATCTAATTGTCTGTGGAGCCTTGGGACTGTGCTTGGCAAGTCCGATGCAGGCTTCATCGGTTACAGGCAATCATGCTTCTTTAAGTATGTCGAAATCCAAACAGCGTCAAATCTCGAAGGTGGAACCGATAACTGTGGAAACTCCGCACGGAACCGCTCCGCGCTTGCCTTGGCAGGTGTGGGTCACTTACAGCGACGGTACTCACGAGTGGCGACAGGTTCGTTGGCTCAACTCAGCCCGTGCCACTGAGGAAGAGGAGGCTAAGTATGAGGTGGGCAAGGTGTACACCGTCGACGGAGTCATCATCGGTGACAATTCGGCTGAAAACGGTTACCCAATCTCAGCCAAGGTGACTGTGGTAAGCGGCGAATGGAAAGTGCCGTCGAATGTGCCGATAGCACAACCACTGCCATTGGGCGATGTGACTCTCACTGGCGACAACCGCTTGACATCAAACCGTGAGCTCGACATCAACCAGTTGCTCTCACTCGATGTCACCCAGCAACTCTACAACTATCGCGACACTTACTGCCTCCCGACTGAGGGCTACACGATGTCCGACGGATGGGATTCGCCTCAGACTAAGCTCAAGGGACACGGAAGCGGTCACTACATGAGTGCCCTGGCATTTGCCTATGCAAGTTCCACCAACCAGGCACAGAAAGCCAAACTGAAGGCAAACATCAAGCGCATGGTCGACGAACTGAGAGCCTGCCAGGAGATGACATTCGTCTACAGCGATTCACTCGGACGTTATTTCGAGGCTCGCGACTATGCTCCAGAAGAAGTGCTGAAGCAGATGAAGGGTAACTGGAGGGCATTCGACGAATACAAGAAAGACTACAAGCACTATGGCTACGGCTACATCAATGCCATACCTGCTGCACACCCAGCACTCATTGAATGCTACAGAGCCTACAACAACGAAGAATGGGTTTGGGCTCCTTATTATAGTATACACAAGCAGTTGGCTGGTCTGATTGACATTGCCAACAATGTGGACGACAAGGAAATTGCCGACAAGGCTCTCCTCATTGCCAAGGACATGGGACTTTGGGTGTGGAACCGTCTGAAATACCGTTCATACGTGAAGAGAGACGGCACGAGAGAAGAACGTCAGGCAAAACCGGGAAACCGCTACGAGATGTGGAACATGTATATTGCCGGTGAAGTGGGCGGTATGCAGGAATCTCTCTCTCGACTTGCTTCCATGGTGTCAAACCCCGATGAGAAAGCTCATTTGCTTGAGGGCGCTTCATTCTTCGATGCACCGGCATTCTACGACCCGGTTGCTCACAACATCGACGACATCCGCACACGTCATGCCAACCAGCATATCCCGATGATTGTGGGTGCCATCAACCTCTACAAGGGCAATGCCAATCCATATTACTATAACCTTGCCTACAACTTCTGGAACCTCGTCCAGGGACGCTATGCCTATGCAATGGGCGGTGTGGGCAACGGCGAGATGTTCCGCCAGCCTTATTCACAGATGTTGAGCATGAACACAAGTGTAAGCCGCGGATGGGGATACAACAGCCGCACGATGCCCGACCCGGACATGAACGAGACCTGCTGTGCCTACAACCTGGCAAAACTGACAAAGGACCTGAACGGATTCAATCCTGACGATGCCTGCTACATGGACTATTACGAGCGTGTGCTCTACAACCAACTCATCGGTTCGGTAGATGCCGACAACTATGCAACTTGTTATCAGTATGCAGTCGGAATGAATGCAGTGAAGCCATTCGGCAACGAGACTCCGCAGTCCACTTGCTGTGGCGGTACAGGCGTTGAGAACCACGTGAAGTATCAGGAGGCAGCTTATTTCGTAAGCAACGATGCAATGTGGGTTGCGCTCTACATGCCGACAGTAGCCAACTGGAAAGCAAAGGGTGTGACTATCGAGCAGGACTGCAAGTGGCCTGCAGAGAAGTCTACCATCAAGATTGCCAAGGGCGGCGCCACATTCGCAATGAAACTGCGTGTGCCTTACTGGGCAACTGAGGGCTTCGATGTGAAGTTGAACGGCAAGTCGATTGCAAAGTCCTACCAGCCTTGCTCTTATGCAGAGATTCCTTCACGCCAGTGGAGCGAGGGCGATGTGGTTGAAGTGGTAATGCCATTCACCAAGCACCTCAATTTCGGTCCCGACAAGATGGAACTGGCTGCAACCCGTGAAAATCCTCAGCAGACTTTCGCACCAATGTGGAACGGTACCGTCATGTACGGACCATTGGTAATGACTACCGAAGACGTGAAAGACTGGAGCAATGCAGATATCAACCTGAGCTCAGACCTGAAGGAAATCCAGTTGAACGGAGCTTCCGACGACACAGGCAAGGACGGAAATATCTATACACTCACACTCAATGGCATGAAGTTTGTGCCCGACTACTATGAGAAAGACCACTCAACCCACTATCTCCGTCTGAACGTACAGAGCGGAAGCAAGAAGGCAAAGGGTGGAAAACTCGACAAGTCAACTCTCGATGCAGCCATCAAGATTGCAAACGAGCGCAAGGCTGACCAGGAGAAATGGAACGCTCTCACAGTGAAAGTGCCTGCACATGCTCCTTGGGCTCCAAACGGTTATGCCCGCTTGATGGAACAACTGAAGAATGCTGAGGCTGTCAGCAGCAAAGCTACCAAGTCGCTTACTCAATCTGAAATCAATTCAGCAGCCACTGCCCTCAACATGGTAATCAACACCATGCGTCCGGGTAACTTGGCAGAACCTGAAGACTTGACTGAGTTGCAGAACTTGCTTACTGACACCAAGGAAATCCGCAACAAGAACACTCAGGTTCGCGAGGCAATCGACTATGCCGACATGGTTGTAGGATACGTGAACGGCGGTAGCGGTACGAAAGACATGATTGTCAAAGCTCTCGACCAGCTCAAGACTGCACGCAAAACTCTCGAGAAATAATTCTTACGACAAACAATATAGCTCGAGAAACAATATCTCACGATAAACAAAATGAAATCCGCTACGCCTCGTTGACGTAGCGGATTTCTTTATGTTTATGCATCAGCACTGGGTGTGCCGTGCATCATTGGCTTTAGTTCAGAAAGTCATTGACCATTACTTCACGTATTCCTGCCAGCTCTTTATCTGAAGGTCTTCGATGTTCTTCTCAGTGAATGCTTCGATGAAGGCTTTGGCAAGGCGGGCATTGGTCATCAACGGAATGTTGTGGTCGATGGCAGCACGGCGGATTCTGTAGCCGTTGGTCAGCTCGCGCTTGGTCTGGTTCTTCGGTACGTTGACTATCAACTCGAACTTGTGCTGTGCAATCATGTCCATCACGTTCTGTCCTTCATTCTCGTCGGGCCATGCAACGGCAGTTGCCTTCACTCCGTTCTCGTTCAGATAATGTGCTGTTCCGTTGGTTGCATAGATGTCGTAGTTCTTCTCCTGCAGTTTCTTGCAGGCATCGAGCAAGTCCATCTTGCCGCGTGCACCGCCTGAAGAGATGAGTATTGACTTCTTCGGCAACTTGTAGCCGGTTGCAATCAGTGCGTTGAGCAGTGCCTCGTTCATGTCGTCGCCCAAGCAACCTACCTCTCCGGTAGAGCTCATGTCGACTCCCAATACCGGGTCGGCATTTTGCAGACGTGCGAATGAGAACTGGCTTGCCTTCACTCCGATGCGGTCGATGTCGAACTCTGACTTGTCGGGCTTGGTGTAAGGCGCATCAAGCATGATTCGTGTGGCTGTATCGATGAGGTTGTGCTTCAGAATCTTTGAAACGAACGGGAACGAACGTGATGCACGGAGGTTGCACTCGATGACTTTCACTGTCGGTCCCTTTGCCAGATACTGGATGTTGAACGGACCTGAGATATTGAGCTCCTTGGCAATCTGACGGCTTATCTTCTTCAACTGTCGGATGGTTGAATAGTAAATCTGCTGTGCCGGGAACACGAGTGTGGCATCGCCTGAGTGTACTCCTGCAAACTCGATGTGCTCGCTTATTGCATATTCTACGATTTCTCCCTGCTGTGCAACGGCATCGAACTCGATTTCCTTGGTGTCCTGCATGAACTGGCTTACGACTACTGGATAGTCCTTGCTCACTTCGGTTGCCATATTGAGGAAGCGGTCGAGCTCTTCATCGCTGTAGCATACGTTCATGGCTGCACCGGAGAGGACGTAAGATGGACGTACAAGTACTGGATAACCTACTTCGCTGATGAATTCCTTGATGTCTTCGTGGGAAGTAAGTGCACGCCATGCCGGCTGGTCGATGCCGAGCTTGTCGAGCATTGCCGAGAACTTGTTGCGGTTTTCTGCACGGTCGATGCTGATAGGGGAGGTTCCGAGGATTGGCACGTCCTGGCGGTGGAGTTTCATTGCGAGGTTGTTCGGAATCTGTCCGCCCACACTGACAATCACTCCGCGTGGCTGTTCAAGGTCAATCACATCAAGCACGCGCTCGAATGACAATTCGTCGAAGTAGAGACGGTCGCATACGTCGTAGTCGGTACTTACTGTCTCTGGGTTGTAGTTGATCATGATGCTCTTGTAGCCCAACTTGCGTGCGGTGTTGATGGCATTCACTGAACACCAGTCGAATTCTACTGATGAACCGATGCGGTAAGCGCCCGAACCGAGCACGACTACTGACTTCTCGTTGTGGTAGTAGTTCACGTCGTAGCCTTTTGTGCCGTAGGTCATGTAGAGGTAGTTGGTGAGTTCCGGATGCTCGCTTGCAACGGTGTTGATGCGCTTCACAGCTGGCAACACTCCAAGTTCCTTTCTGTATTTGCGCACCTTCAGGTTTGCCTCTTCCATGTTTCCGGATGGCTTGAGCACGAAGCGTGCAATCTGGAAGTCGCTGAATCCGCATGACTTCACTTCGGTCATGAACTCGGGAGTGATTTCCTCGAGTGAGTTGAGGCTCTGAAGCTGGTGCTTGAGGTCAACGATGTGTTTCAGACGTGAGATGAACCATGTGTCAATCTTTGTCAGTTCTTCTATGCGCTCTATTGTGTAGCCTTCTTCCAGTGCCTGTGCGATGGCAAAGATGCGGAGGTCTGTCGGGTTTGCCAATTCATTGTCGAGGTCGGTGAACTTGGTGTGGTCGTTGCCCACGAATCCGTGCATGCCCTGACCAATCATTCGCAGACCTTTCTGTATCATCTCTTCGAACGAACGTCCGATGGACATGATTTCGCCCACTGACTTCATTGATGAACCAATCTTGCGGCTCACTCCGGTGAACTTGGTGAGGTCCCAGCGCGGAATCTTGCAAATCATGTAGTCGAGGCTTGGTGCTACGTAGGCTGAGTTTGGTGTGCCCATCTCTCCGATTTGGTCGAGTGAATATCCGAGCGCAATCTTTGCTGCTACGAAAGCGAGAGGATAGCCGGTTGCCTTTGATGCCAAGGCTGATGAACGGCTGAGTCGTGCGTTGATTTCAATGACGCGGTAGTCGTTGGTCTCTGCATTGAATGCAAACTGGATGTTGCATTCGCCCACGATGTTGAGGTGGCGCACTGTCTTTATGGTCAGTTCCTGCAGCATCTTCACTTGCTCGTCGGTAAGAGAGCAGGTAGGTGCAACCACGATGGATTCTCCAGTGTGGATGCCCAGTGGGTCGAAGTTCTCCATGCTTGCTACGGTGAAGCAGTGGTCGTTCTTGTCGCGTATGCACTCGAACTCTATTTCTTTCCATCCCTTCAGCGATTCTTCCACGAGAATCTGTGGTGCGAAGGTGAAGGCGCTTTCTGCCAGTTTGATGAACTCTTCTTCGTTGGGGCAGATGCCGCTTCCGAGTCCGCCTAGTGCATAGGCTGAACGAATCATGACAGGATAGCCGATTTCGCATGCTGCCTTGATGGCATCGTCCATGTTCTCCACAGCGTGGCTCACTGGAGTCTTTATGCTGATTTGGTCGAGTTGCTTCACGAAGAGGTCACGGTCTTCGGTGTTCATGATTGCCTCGACAGAGGTTCCGAGCACTTCCACTCCGTATTCCTTCAGCGTGCCGTTGAGGAACAACTCGGTTCCGCAGTTGAGTGCGGTCTGTCCTCCGAATGCCAGCAATATTCCGTCGGGACGTTCTTTCTTGATGATACCTGTTACAAAAAAAGGTGTCACTGGTAGGAAATAGACCTTGTCAGCAATACCTTCGGATGTCTGAATAGTTGCGATGTTCGGATTCACGAGCACGGAACTGATGCCTTCTTCTCTAAGTGCTTTCAGCGCTTGAGAACCTGAATAATCGAATTCTCCGGCTTGGCCTATCTTCAGTGCGCCCGAGCCGAGAACCAGTACTTTCTTGATTTGCTTGTCCATATATAACACTTTGTTGCTTTGTTGTGGTTAGAAATTTTTTCCTTTGTGCAAAGGTACGTATTTTATTGGTCTCACGCAATAATTGTGCGCTTTATTTTTCTTTGGGCATGATTGACTGCGATTATTGACCTTACTGTTTCAGTATTTGCGGAATGTCAACTCGTTCTTCGTGTTCGAGAGTACGAGCCTGCTTCCGGTCAGGGTGACGATGGCAAACTTGCCGTTGGGTGTGCATCCGTATTGCACGAGCGAATCGAGAGGTTCTTCTGTGTCGAAGGGACGGTGGAATGTCTGGTCGATGAAGAGCGAGTCGCTTGTGTAGTGGAAGTAGGAGAGATGGAACGTGTCGTAGGACTTGTTCATGTCCCGCATCTGCAGGATGTTGTACTTTACGGTGTAGTACAGACGGCGGCTCTCGTTGGTCGCGATGGTGGCGCCTGTTTCCTTGTCCACCCATTGGGTGAGTTGCCAGTTGCCGTCGAGATTTCCGTTGACATCTGTCTTGTCGCATGACTGCAGCAGAAAGAGCGGAAGCAACAGAAGAAGACTCTTTACTTTCATCTTATGAGTCCCTCCTTTCTTATTGTAAGCGACAGTCCGGTGCTGTTGCTGATAATCCTGCCGTGGTTGAGTCCAGCGGCTGCTGTGGCTGACCAACCTTTGAAGTGCGAGGACTTGTATGTCAGTTCTGCCAGCAGGAATTGGTCGTCTTTTGTATTGGTGAGTGGTGCATCGTAGTTCCCCCACGAACGCATGTAGGTGTAGAGTATGCGGTAGTGGAGTGATTCCGACGGGTCACCGCTTATGCCGACGTGCACTGCTTTGATTCTGCTGTGTTGTGTGCTGATGCTTCCGTTACTGTTATATATAGGAGAGATAATCAGTGGATTGCCGGTCGACATTCCCCAGTGTTGCCATCCTCCGTAGATGTGGTTTTGGTAATAGTTGTCCTTGCCGCTTATCTGTATGGGCAGGTTGTCGGTCTTGTCGTGATAGATTCCTCCTGTCTGGTCTTTGGTCGACATCAGTTCCATGACGATGGTCGAGACTACGGGATTCTTGGACAGGTGTGCTTCCAGTCCCCATGTCATGTCTTTCCATCCGTATTGCAGAAAGAGTTGTGAGTGGTCTTCGAAGAGATGCTCGAAGTATCCGCGGACGGACCAGCCGGAGTGACGGTAGGTGAGGCTACCGTACCAACTGCCCACATGGTTGCCTTCCACATTCTTGTAGTTGCCGTCGTTGGGGTCACCGCCTCCCACGAAAAGTGCGTTGAAGTAACTGCTCAGTCCGTTGTCCATTTTGACGTGTGAACTGAAGTCGGGATTGGTGTCGTCTGCCCGTTGCGTGACGTTCCATACTTCGCCGCCGAACTGTGTGGCTATCTGCAGTCCTCCTTCGTAGGTGAGGGGAAAACGGTCTTCGCGTCCGATGCGGAAAAAGAGCGACTTGCTGTGGAAGAGTGAGTTGTTGGAGTAGAGCTTCTTGCCTTGGGTGGTTTCTTCCTGCCAGTTGTTGTCGGTGTACCATCCGAAGGCTGCGTGTCCCTTAATGCCCAACCACTTGTGTGTGCCCGGAATGTTCCAATAGTCGGGCATCTCGAGCCTTACTTGCGGAATGGGGCGTGCGTTGCATCCTATCACCATATCGCCAGAACTCAGTTCGCGGTTGTTGAACGGCATGGACAGTTCCTTGGAACCGAGGGTCAGCAGGAATGCCTTGTATTCTACTTGTGCGTAGAGTTGCTGGATGAAGAAGTCGGACGTGTGGTTCACTGGCACTACGATGTCGGCTCCGTAGCCTATGTGCCAGTTGCGTGTTGAGTCTGCGCTCAGGTCTCTCAGTATGGCTGCGCGGAAATATCCGGAGTTGCCTTTGGCGGATGAAAGTCCGTAGCGGTTGTTGGTGAGCCAGAATGGTGCCACATCGCTGTTGCTGCTTGCTGTCATGTTGACTTCGCCCATATACGAAATGTTCTGCCCAAGTGATTTCACTTGCGCAGAACAGTATGTGGTTGCTGTCAGAAGCAGCAGCAGATGTAGCCTGGGGTTCATGGCTACGCTTATTTTGCGAAACTTACAGAACGGGTCTCGCGGATGACGGTTATCTTCACTTGTCCCGGATAGGTCATCTCGTTCTGAATCTTCTGTGCGATGTTGGCACTGAGGGTTTCGATTTCTGCATCTGATATCTTGTCGGCTCCTACGATGACACGGAGTTCGCGTCCTGCCTGGATGGCATAGGTCTTGGTCACTCCAGGATAGCTCATGGCGAGTTCCTCGAGGTCGTGCAGACGTTTGATGTAGGCTTCAACGATTTCGCGGCGTGCTCCCGGACGTGCACCTGAGATGGCGTCGCACACTTGTACGATTGGTGCGAGCAGGGTGGTCATCTCGATTTCGTCGTGGTGGGCTCCGATGGCGTTCACGATGTCGGGCTTTTCCTTGCATTGCTCGGCTATCTTGGCTCCGTAGAGTGCGTGTGGTGTCTCTGGGTCTTCGTCAGGCACTTTTCCTATATCGTGGAGGAGTCCGGCGCGGCGTGCTTTCTTTGGGTTCAGTCCGAGTTCGGCTGCCATGATGGCGCAGAGGTTGGCTGTTTCGCGTGCGTGCTGCAGGAGGTTCTGTCCGTAGGATGAACGGTATTTCATCTTTCCTATCAGTCGGATGAGTTCCGGATGGAGTCCGTGGATACCTATGTCGATGGCTGTGCGCTTTCCGGTCTCGATGATTTCTTCTTCGAGTTGTTTCTTCACTTTGTTCACCACTTCCTCGATGCGTGCAGGATGGATTCGTCCGTCGGCTACGAGCTGATGGAGTGCGAGGCGGCAGATTTCACGGCGTACGGGGTCGAACGCACTGATGACGATGGCTTCGGGTGTGTCGTCGACTACGAGTTCTGTGCCTGTGGCTGCTTCGAGCGCTCTGATGTTGCGTCCTTCGCGTCCGATGACTCTACCTTTGATTTCGTCGTTTTCGAGGTGGAACACTGTGATGGAGTTCTCGATGGCAGTTTCGGTTGCCACGCGCTGTATGGTCTGTATGACGATGCGCTTTGCTTCTTTGTTGGCTGTGAGCTTGGCATCGTCGACGATTTCGTTGATGTATTGCTGGGCTTGTGTGCGTGCTTCGTCTTTCATGCTCTGCATGAGGTGCTCTTTGGCTTCGTCGGCTGAGAGTCCGCTGATTTGCTCCAGTTTGGTGCGCTCCTGTGCTGTGAGTTCTTCGAGTTCGGCGCGTTTCTTGTCGTTGTTGGCTATTTTTGCTTCAAGGCTTTGGCTGAGGCTTTCGCAGTCTTGCTTCTTGCGGATGAGTTCCTCGTGGCGCTGGTTGAGTGAGATTTCTCTCTGCTTGAGTTTGTTTTCCATCTGCTGGAACTTGGAGTTGCGCTGCGACACTTCTTTCTCGAGCTCTGCTTTTTTGTTGAGGAATTTCTCTTTCACTTCCAGGAGTTTCTTGCTCTTTATGTTTTCGGCTTCTTCCTGTGCTTCCTTGATTGATTTGTTGTAACTCTGTTTTAGAACATATCTGAACAGAACATACCCGATTGCGGCTCCAACGAGGAGTGCAATCACTGATGCGATTAAGATAATTGTTGTTGTCATTTTCTGTTGTTTTGTTATTGTTAAAAT
Organism: Acutalibacteraceae bacterium; assembly: GCA_963645405.1. Classification (GTDB taxonomy): domain Bacteria; phylum Bacteroidota; class Bacteroidia; order Bacteroidales; family Bacteroidaceae; genus Colivivens. Next base: position 4,159 of record CAVISR010000074.1, on the reverse strand, counting down.
ACGCACAAAGCCAGTCTGCACCTTATTATATATGTGCATTCTGAAATTGTGCGTGTGTTTTTTTTGCTTTGTTTGTTTTGCTATGCTATGCTTCCGGCGGCTGGCTCGTCATTCCTCTGCGAGAACCTTGTCGATTTCGTCGGTCAGGTCGTCGAGTGCTTCGAATATCGGTGTGGCATCGCTTTTTTTCTCTTCCGTGAGTGCTTTGACTTCGGACTTGAGCATCGCCATTGCATAGTAATAGTTGTCGTTGGGGACTTTGCTGTAGGTCTCGCGTATGGTGTTGAGCAGTTGGTTCACGTTGCCGGCTGCCTTGCGGATGGTTTCCTCCTGCTCGGCATTGGTGACTACCATGGGCAGTGTCATGCCGTCTACTGATACGTGGATTGTCAGTTTGTTCCCTTCCATGTCTTATGTATTGTCTGTCTGCCCGTAGGGTGGGGTGGTGCCGTCGTCGGTGTCGATGCTTACTCCTTCCTGCTTGAGCAGTCCGATACATTTGTTTACTTCACGCACTAGCCTCGTGATGCGCTGACGGGCGGCTTGCAGGTCGCCGTCGCTTATTTCCATCATTTTGGCTGTTTTCAGATTGTCGTAGTCCTTACGGCTTGCCTCCAGCTGGGTGTTGAGGTCTCTGATGTCATCGTCTTTCTGCTTGATGACCTCCCTCAGACTGTTGTTGTCTTGGCGCAGTGACTGGCAGCTGTTGATGAGCTGCTGCACTTTCGCTTCGAACAACCGCAGTTTTTTCTTTTCCTCGTTTGTCATCTGAAGCCGTTTCTAGGACTGTTGCTTTTCCGTTTCTTATTTCTTCATCTTGTTCTCTGCCTTGTCGAGGTCGTCCTGTGACGGGCGCGGCTCTTTCTTGGCGAGGGTTACGATGTTGTAGACATATTCGGTTGCCCATGCCTCGGAGAATCCCAGCGCTTTCTGGTATTTCCTTACGGCGTAGACCGACTTGCGGACTCCGTCGTCTTTCCAGTCGTTGCTTGTGAATATGTCGTTCACCGTCTTCTCAATCATCACTCTGAGCATTTTCTTGAGGAACGACGGTATGCGGAATTTCCATTTCATGAGGTTGCCCACCAGCATCATCAGTTCCTGGGAGTAGCCCTGGAACAGGTAGAGGTAGTTCCTCACGTCCATCTGGCTCTTGCATCCTTTCTTAATGCTTTGGTCGATTTCCTTGAAGAATCCGTCGCTGATGCCGTAGAGGTCCTGCAACATCTTCTGGCAGGCTTTCTTCTCGCCTACACCTAATTTGTTGTTGACTGTGGCAACATGCAGCGAACGCTTGAAGGCTGCCATGTCGGGCAATGATGCCAGATTGGAGATGCCAAGGTTGGCTGCAAGCACGCTTTGGAAGTAGACCTTTATCAGCGTCATGAAGTCCTCCATGCCTCCCACATTCTCCTTCGGTTTTTTCTTGAAAATATCTGTTAGTCCCATACTTCGTGTGTAAAAATAAATATTCATTGCAAAGTTACTAAAATTAATGGAACAGACAATGCCTTTGCCGCTTTTTTTTGAAGAAATGTTGTTGCGTCCCGTGATTTGACTCATGTCCGGCTGCAGTTTCCCGTCTGTCCGTTCTGTCTTTTTCTTCCTATCCGAACCACCTTTTTCCGACTTTCCCCGACTGCCCAACCTTCAGTTTTCCCATGCCCGGAACATCCCTTTTATTTCCCCGGTCAGAGAAAATTATTTTCCCAGTCAGAGAAAACTTTTTTCCTGGTCAGAGAAATAATTTTTCCCAGTCAGAGAAAATTTGAGGCTCTACAGAGGGAAAAATGAGGGCTTGCCCATAAAAATAATTTTGAAGATGCAGAGAGTGCAATATTTTTTGTATCTTTGCACGGTAAAGTTAATTGCGAAGATGAAAATATACAACTTGTCGGAGACAAACTCTATTGTGAACCAGTATCTCGCAGAAATGAGAGACGTGGACGTGCAGGGCGACAGAGCCAAGTTCAGAAACAACATGGTGCGCATAGGACATGCCATGGCGTACGAAGTGAGCAAGCGACTGGCTTACTCCACGAAGAACGTGCAGACACCACTGGGCGTGGCACCAGTGAGCACGCCCGACAACGACATCGTCATCGGCACCATCTTCCGTGCCGGACTGCCGTTCCACCAGGGTTTCCTCGAAGTGTTCGACAAGGCAGACAGCGCTTTCGTCTCAGCCTACCGCTACTACACCGACAAGGAATGTGAGAAGGTGGGCATCAAGACCGAGTACATCGCCAGTCCGCAGCTCGACGGCAAGACCCTCATCCTTGCCGACCCGATGCTTGCCACCGGCGGAAGCATGGAGTTGGGCTACGAAACATTCTGCACCAAGGGCATACCGGCAGAAGTGCACCTTTGCTGCATCATCGCCTCAAAGAAAGGCGTGGACTACGTGAAGCGCATGTTCCACAAGAACCCCTACGTCACACTGTGGTGCGCCACCATCGACCCAATGCTCAACGAGCACGCCTACATCGTGCCGGGACTGGGCGATGCAGGCGATTTGGCTTATGGAGAAAAGATTTAGATATTATATATGAAAACAGATTCAGATGGCTATCCCGCGTCGACGCGGTCAAGTGTGCGTCCATGTTGCCCTGACATAGAAACGGAGGTAATATGGAGTTGATATTCATTTACATGATTTCGGCACTGGTGCTGTCAGCAATGTGCTCAGTTCTCGAAGCAATACTGCTGTCCACCCCGATGACATTCATCACCTCGCTCGAGGCTCAGGGACGCAAAGGCGCAGCGCTGCTCAAGAAATACAAGACGAACATCGACCGCCCGATATCAGCCATATTGGTGCTCAACACCATCGCCAACACCGTTGGAGCATCACTTGTCGGCTCACAGGCAATGCAAGTGGCACAGGGCATGGGCTATTCCCACGACACCTTCGTCGGAATAATCTCCGCCTTATTCACCCTGCTCATCCTTGTGTGCTCCGAAATCACACCAAAGACCATCGGTTCATGCTATTGGAGAACCCTTGCCATCCCGGCATCAAAAATCATCCATGTGCTCGTAGTCATCACCCTGCCTCTCGTCTACTGCATCGAGCGGTTCACCCACCTCATCTCGCGCAACTCACAGCAAGTGTCAGTGAGCCGTGAAGAAGTGTCAGCCATGGTGACAGTAGGAGCCGAAGAAGGCGTGCTCGAGAAGAAGGAAAACAAAATGATACAAAGCCTCCTGCGGCTCGACGAGATAACAGCCCACGAAATCATGACCCCAAGCGTCGTGGTATCAATGGCATCCAGCTCCATGACACTGAAGGAATTCTATGCCGACGAAGAACTCGCCAAATACTCGCGCATACCCATCTACGACGATGACAACAGCGACTACATCACCGGCTACGTACTCCGCCAGACCATACTCGAGCGCCTTGCCGAGGACAAGTTCTCCATCCACCTGAAGGACCTTGCCCGTCCAATCCTCTCCTTCTCCGAAGACGAGTCAGTAGCCGACATCTGGGAAAAACTCCTCGAAAAGAAAGAGCACATCTCAATCATCATCGACGAATACGGCAGCCTCCGAGGCATCGTCACCCTCGAAGACGTCATCGAGTCAATGCTCGGCTTCGAAATCGTCGACGAGAAAGACGAAGTGGTCGACATGCAGGAATACGCCAAGGCGCAGTGGAAGAAACAACAGAAGAAACAAGGCAATATAGCAGGCAGTGCTGCGGGCAATACTGCAAGTAATACTGCAAGCAATAACCCTTCGTGAAGCAAAACTTCTTGTGAACGTGACGTTTCTTGTGAACGTGACGTTTCTTGTGAACGTGACGTTTCTTGTGAGGTGTAGTTTCTTTGTGAGGTAAAGTTTCGTCATGAGTATGTGTTTTTCATCGCATCCCTTGCGTGCGTATATATAATAAGGAGTATCGTTCCATAAATACACTCTCGTAGAGATGACTTGCAAAGCGAACTGTGCTCAAATGACACATTAATGCACATGCGATTTGCGAAAGCCCTGCGCTAGGAGCAAGCCCTCTCCGAGGGCGTTAAAGTGAACGTGGGTTTGTGCGTTGTAAATCAAATGCGAGCATTGTCGAGTGCATTGCAATAGGAGCTAGCTCTCTCCGAGAGCGTTAAAGCGAGCGTGGGCTCGTGCGTAGTAAAACAATAGCGAGCTGCGC
>CAVISR010000073.1:0-14563 GCA_963645405.1 Acutalibacteraceae bacterium | reverse complement strand
TGGCTCCTACATAGCGAACGAAGTTCGAACGATTTGAATACATTTGCGAGCTGACGCTCGAGCGTCATCGTCTACGCCGTCGGAGACGGCTGACTCCTATTCCGGCTCGTAGGGCAGCGCTCCCATCCGGACAGATAACATAAAACCTAAAACACAAAACCAAAAACATTTATGTTTGCCCGACAAGGGGAGTTTTTATGGTTTTTGTCTATCTCTCGCGTTCCGCATGGCAATATATAACCCAAACCAAATCATTGTCGTTTTATGTTTTGCTGATGTGTGCTTTTACGATATCTTTCAGTTGCTCTTCGCTCAGTCGGTTTGCTCCGATTTGCTCTATCAGACTGTATGCCGGTTTGTTTTTGCTGATGACGAACTTGCGTTCTTTTCCATTGATGGTGGCATACAGGTGGAAATTCCCTTTGTAGGCTCTTTCAATATGGATGTTGGTATATGGCTTTCCGTCAATCTCGAATGATGTTGTTGCGGCGGGCTCAGGCATCAGTCCCCATGACTTGAGGTTTGCCGTGAGCGTGTTTTCTATTGCGCTGATCCAACGTTCTTTGACATCATACTTCTTTGCATACGTCCGAAACAGACTGATGGATTTGCCCACTTGCCGTATGATGTCTTCGGCTCTTCTTATTCCGTTTCCCTTGGCAAGAACCTCTGCATCAGCTTTGCTGAAACTTGAATACTTGCCGTGCATCAACAGGCAATGGTGGGTTTCTGGCAGAAAACCTCCTGCATTGAAGATGTAGGTCATGTCGTAGGCTGGTGACAGTTTCCAGTGGCCCTGCTCGTCCATGAGGAAAGAAAAGTTCTTGTTGTGGTCGTCGGTGTTGTTGGCAAGTATGTTGAATACCATACGGCGGAACACTTCCTCATGTGTTGATTCGGGCAATCGCATCTTACGGCACACCTGCATCAGCTTCTCGTAGCTGTCGGCTTCAGGATGGAGCGCCGCAAGTGTCTGCATGTGGATTTTATTGCCGTTGCTGCGGTCGAAGCGTTTCGTGACGAAATGTTTTTCGCCTCCTATGTCCATCAGTCTGCATGGCATCATGTCTATCCCTGCTGCAAGTGCCATCTCATAGTATGCCATTTCGAGTTCTGCAGATGACCTCTCTTTGTCTCCGAATTTGAGGATGCAGTAGTCGTAGCCCTTGAGCCCGGCTATCTGACCCGAACGTATTTCACCTGTCTCTTGATTGATTGCAATGATGGCTTTGGGCTGACGTCCGCCTGCTGAAGTGCCGACTGCAATCAGCGACTGCATGGTGAAAGAGTCGTTGGCGGAAATCACGGTATTTTCCCTTTCCATGAATATGCGTCGTGCCAGTTCTGTCAAGGCTTCAAGATGAAGCACTTCTGACTGCTTTGCACCCAAGGTTTCGGGCTCGAACTCCAATGCTCCCATTCCGCGTTTGCCGATGAAGGAAAGGATATCAAGCGGGGTGATTTCCTGGTTGCGTATGTTGTTTTCTATTCGCCAACACTCAAAAACCTGACTGCCCCAGGCGTCGGGAAGCGAGTCGGCAAGGAATGGTGGCAACTTCCGGTAGAGCTTTGTCTCCTTGTCGCCCCATATGGGTCTGTGGCTTGCGGGCTGTTTTGTGGACGCAATCAGAGGAAAGGCATCTGTTTCTCCGTTGAGGTATTCGCGGTTATATTCGAAATAGCTTGCTCCTTTTTTGTGGTCCCATGACAGACGCCCAATCTCTTTTCCCCACAAGAGTATTTTCAGAGAACTTGTAATCATATCTGTTTGTGTCTGATGCGTTGTATTTTCTTTCCTTTGTTTATGAGGTAGGCTGATTCGGGCAGGTCGGGCAGCAGCTCGTCCATCTGTTCGATGCATCCGATGGCTTTCATCAGCAGGAGGAAGGTGTTGAGGGACAGGTTGGTCGCCTTGCCTGTCTCAAACTTATGGATGGTGTTGATGGCTATGCCTGTCTGTTCGGAAACATCCTTCTGTGTCATTTCCGAACGGAGACGATAATCCTTGAACCGTTGGCCTAACAGACCAACAAGCTCTGGTATGGAATATTCGTAATAGTCGGTCATAATCGCTTGTATTTAAGTTGTATTGTGCGATAAGTTATCCCTTGTTTTGGTAGTTTACTTAACTTCTGCTGTTATTTACGGGTGCAAAAATACAAAACATCTTCGACATACAACAAGAAATCGGGATAAATCTTCGTTTCAGAGTGAAAATTTGCATGGAAGGGAATTGAGAAGCAGGCATCGTGGCGTAAGAAACAAAAACCTAAAAAACACCATGCGGTAGGGATAAACATTGTTGCGTGGGCAGGCAAGTGAGCTGTAATAGGAGCTAGCTCTCTCCGAGAGCGTCAAAGCGAGCTGATGCTCGAGTGCAAACGCCGACGCGCTCGGAGAGCGCTGGCTCCTACATAGCGAGCGATGCTCGAACGACAGCGTGCATGTCGGGCTGAAAGCCCAGCTACTATCAGCCCAGGGCAACGCCCTGGGTAACCAGACGCACAACCATCCAGCGCCCTGTATGGGCAGCTGCATAAAGCAATGAGCATGTAGCTGTCCTTACAGGACGCACCTGACTCGCTGGAAACATATACCCAGGGTGTCGTTCTTACGCTATCGCTCCAGAACTTTGCCCTGGGCTGATGGTAGTTGCCTCTTCGAGGCGCTGCATTGCATATGGAGTAATGATTATTGGTTAGCGTTTCACGGAAACGCTACTCCTAAGCGAGCTGACGCTCGAGTGTCATCGTCTACGCCGTCGGAGACGGCTGACTCCTATTCCAGCTCGCATGGCATCGCTCCCATCCGGACGTTTATCTGTTTATTATGGTTTTTGTCTATCTCTTGCGTTCCGTATGTCAACCCAAGACGTAAAACACAAGAAAGCCCCACAGGCATTGTGCGATGTGGGGCGGATGTGTGTTTTTGTTTAGTAGGATTAAGGATGTATGGGGGTGACCTTGTAGCCTTGTTCCTGCAGCATGGCGATGATGCCTTTGCTGGCTGGGGTCTGCAGCAGATGTGCCAGACCTACGGCGACAAGGGTCGGCTGTTTCTTCATGAGGCAGGGTATCTGGGTCATCCAGTACTGGTTGCGTCCGTCGACAAGCTCTTTGTTGTAATAGCCGTCGGGCTCGGCTTCGGCTACCAGCTTGATGATGTCGTTGCCTTTGCCTTGACGGTAGAGCGATTCTACCTGCTCGAGTGCCAGTCCTGTCTTATAGAGGTTCATGAGTTTGCCATAGATGAAGTCGACCATTGACTTGGTGGTCATGTTGTTGAGTAACTCCTTTATGTTGACTGATTTGCTTTCCTCATATTGCACATAGGCATAGGTGCTGTCGAGTCCTACGCAAAGCACATGGTCTTGTTTGGCATCCGGGTGTTCCTTCTTGTAGGCTTCGTTCTTTGAGTTGACACCGAGCATGATGGTGTGGTCCATCATCTCGTAGTTCTGTGAATATCCGCTCATTATGGAATTCTGCATTTGCTTCACTGTGAGCAGGGTCGGTGCGAGTTGTGCCATGGAGAACGGGTCGATTCTGCGGTGGAAGTTCTCGCCTTGCAAGCCTTGTCCTTGTGGCAGGGCTTTGATGATGGCATCGAGGTTGAAGAACTTCATTGATGCATCGAGCGAGTCGAGCTGCTCGGGTGTGAGATAACGTGAGTAGGGGTCTGCCTGTGTCATGTCGGTGAACTCTGCCATGATGGGCGGAATGAGGGTTTCTGCCTTGACGCTGTCTTCGTGGCTGAGTCCGAGGTCGGGACTTTGTTTCACTGTCTCGGGATGGAGCAGATTTTCCATCTTGAGTTCGGTGGCAAGACAACCGATGCGGTCGAGGAGTGAGTCGAGTCCTGCAATCTTGTGGGTGTAGTCGCCATGGATGAGGTGGACTGTGCCGAGCAGATATGAAGGCTGTTTCAGGCCTTTGCCTTCCACTTTGAAGAACACCCCGTCGGTGGTGCTCTGTGCAAGCACTGGGGTGGCTACTGCCATTGCCAGCGCAATGAAAATATTCTTGATTGGTTTCATCTGTCTTTTTACCTTTTATATTCTGTTTCTGTATTCTGTCTTTTGTCTTTATGCCATTGATGGAGTTGTGCCATCACGGCTTATTTGATGTATTCCATTCTTTCGGCATTCAGTTTCTTTGTCGTGGTGGTGCCGAGTGCCTGGCGTGATTTCTTCAGCACTTTGGTTTCGCCTTCGATTTCCACGTCGCCTGCTCCTTCGGAGATGACGGTCACTTCATCGCATTCCACTTCAAGGTCGATGTCGCCTGCACCCTGGGATGAAGCAAGGATGTTTTTGCCCTTGATGTTTCCTTCGATGTCGCCTGCTCCGTTCACTTCCAATGTGGCATTGCCGGTGAGGATGGCTCTGCGCACATGCACATCGCCTGCTCCGTCTATGGAAGCCTTGAGTGAGTTGGCTTTGATGCGTTTCACGCTTACGTCTCCTGCTCCCTGTATGTTGACATCGAGGTCGTCGCATTCGAGGTTGCGTATGTCCACGTCGCCTGCTCCGTTGATTCTGATTGCCAGTTTGCCCACGTTCACTGAGTCCTTCAGGTCGATGTCGCCGTCGCTTTCAATCTGGACGGAATGGAGGGTGGGGGCATAGATGTGGAGACGTATGGACGGGGTGTGGCTTGAGTACAGGTCTTTGTTCCATGTGGCAATGAGCCGCCGTGTGGGGATTGTGTCTTCGAGGGTGTCGGCTACGGTCTCGAACTTGTATGCATCGATGGCTTTTTTGTTGCCTTCAATCATTACACGGAAGGTGTCACTCTGATAGAACTCGATGTCGGCACTCGACCAGAGTTCGATTTCGGAGAACTCGTCGATGTCGAGATTGGTCTTTACCACCTTTCCCCATTTTTCGGAGTCGCGGAATACTTTTGACCGGACTTTGACTTTCGTGTCGCATGATGCGAGGATGATGACTGCCAGCACTGTTGCCAGCAGGGCTAAACTTTTATTTCTCATTTGCCTTGCTTATTATTTCCGTTAATTCATCTGTCGTGATGCCAAGGGTCTGCATCGTCTTTATCAGTTCGGGCACAGACTCTTCGAAGAACTCTTCTTTGCGCATCTTCATGATGTTGTCCTTTGCATCGGGACACACGAAGTAGCCGAGTCCGCGCTTGGTGTAGATTATTTCGTGGTTCTGCAGCCAGTCGTAGGACCGCATGACTGTGTTGCTGTTCACCTCCACATCGGCAGCGGTTTCCCTGACTGATGGTATGCGCTCTTCCACTCCGCTTTTTCCCAGCAGGATGTTGTCGCATATCAGGTCTGCGATTTGCAGGTAGATTGCTTTTTTGCCGTTGAACGTCATAGTTACCTCCTTACTCCTTATTTATTAAAGGGACTTGTCAGCTGTGCTTTCGTGTAGCGCTTGTATGCCATCACGTAGAGTACTATGGCAAGCACGATGAACAGGGCATCGACTATGTAGGCAATGGTTGACAATGATTCGATGACGTTTTCCGCAAGGTTGCAGAACCGTTCGCTGTCGCTTTCGCCGAGGGTGATGGTTGTCACCATGAAGATGATGAACAATGCAATGCCGATGAACTGCAGGATGACGTATGTGATTGGGATGTTGTACTTGTATTTTATCGAGTTTCCAAAGGTGTAGATTCCCGACTGCAGTATTGCCATGGCATAGAACCCGAGTGCTACTGCGTGGAAAAGTCCTTCAAAGTAGATGGAGTCGCCTTCGCTGTTGTTGATGAATACCAGGATGTCGTAGCCTGCCCAGTTCATTGGATTGAATGTGGCAGCGAAGAGTGAGTTGACTGCATCTGTACCATGTACACCGATGGTCATCAGTGCGTTGAACGCATCGCAGACGGCAATGCTTATGACCCCGATGATGATTGTGCCCACCACACATGCGCAGATATGCCAGAGGTATTTCTCGAGACTGGTGGCAGGAAGGGTGAGGTTGGTTATTCTTCCTTGCTTGTTGCGGAGCGGATGAAGCACGCAACCGCTTGTGACAAGCAGTTCGAAAGCGAGGGTTGAGAAGAGTATTGAACCTGTGGTGCCAAGTCCGGAGAGGGTTTCGATGTAATTTGTCATGCTGTATGTGCCCCATCGCATGAGGAAGGAGCAGGCTGTGATGCCGAGCAGGGTGAAGAAGATGACGAGGGTGAGGTTGCGGTAGAACCCGTTGTTGATGGTCAGGTCCCATTTTGCATAGTTGCAGAATCGTTGTCTGTTGAAGTTTTCCATGATTATTCTCCTTTCTTCTTTTCTTCAGTTAATAGTTTGTTGAACACATCCTCAAGATTGATTACCTCGTCGTCGCCGAACAGTTCGTCCATCCTTGTGTTGAGCAGCACTTTGTTCTGGTCAATCATTGTCACATGGTCGAGCAGAAGTTCCACGTCGCGTACCTGGTGGGTTGAGATGATTACAATCTGGTCTTCATCGATGCTGCTTGCCACGATTTTCCTGAACTGGCTCTTCGATGGGATGTCGAGTCCGTTGGTAGGCTCGTCCATCAGCAGCAGGTGGGTTTTGGCAGCAAGGGCAATGCACATGTAGACTTTCTTCTTCTGTCCCATACTCAATGCCCCGAGGTTGATGTCGTCGGGCAGTTCGAAGTTCTCGATGATGCGGTAGAGCATATCCTCGTCGAAGCGTGGATAGAAGGGCTTGAGCGAAGCCACGAATTTCTTCAGCGGTATTGCCGGCAGGTTGTATTCCTCGGGCACGATGAACATGTCTTCCAGTATCTCGGGCTTGCGCAGACTGGTGTCAGTGCCTTTGTATGTGACCTTGCCACTTTCCGGACGGAGCAGTCCCATGATGAGATAGAGCAGGGTGCTTTTTCCTGTACCGTTCTTGCCGAGAAGTCCGTAGACGCCTCCTTCGTTGATGCTGAGACTGAAGTGCTCCAGCACGTTCATTCCCCGTTTGTAACCATATGTTACGTCGTTTACTTCTAACATATTCTCTATAGTTTGTATCCTTTAGTCTGTATGATTAATAGTGTACTACTTGACTATGACACTGCAAAGGTAGTTCAGTTTTCAATACGCAACTACTGGTTACTTGTACTTTAACTATTCTTTAACATATTGGCATGAGGTACAAGTGGGGAAAAGCAGGGTGGACGAGCCTCTCTAAATCTCGCCTAATAAATCTCCTCTAAAGGGAATACTTTGCCATGCGGAAGGCTGGAATGAGTGAACATGATTATCTCGAATAACACGAAATCCATGCTTTTATGGCTCAATAACACTGTCTGCTTATGTCAGGACATTTGGTGGTTCCTGAAATGATATTCGTGTTATTGTTCTGACAACTCGTTTATTATGTCGTCAACAATGTATAGGTCACTCATGGTGTAGAGCAGGGAACGCTCGTCGCATAGCAGTTCGCAGGTCTTGCTTTTTTGGAATATGTCGAAAGCTCTTTCGGGGGAAATATCGAGCCGCTCAGACAAGATGGTACATATCCTGCCCATTTTAATCCATAGTTGAGAATCTCTTAGCATGGTTGTTCCTCCTTTCTTTGGACTAAATCATTAAGTGGCTCTGCCTCTATAAAACGGAGGCTTTGGTCAAGTATTCCTTGCGAGAGAATGCAGATTTGATTATTGGGCTGATGCTCTGACAAACGTTTGAGAGCGCCTTCCATAGATAAATCTCCATTGATATAGTCTTCTATGGTTGTAATGACACGATCGTCTGCTATGCCTCCTTCTATATAGTCGTATCCATGCCAGGGTTTTCCTCCATTCCTGCTGTCTACGATAAACTGCAACCATTCTTCGTCGTAGTCTTGAAATATTTTACATCTGGCATGTGTGTTGATGAAATCCATATCGAGTTCGTATGTATTCAGCCATTGTGGCAATCCTATGTTTGCAACACGGGTTGCCCAACTGACGGCTTGCTTACGGAGATCCGATAGATAGAAACCTTTGCCGAAATCGAGATAATCGCGACCTATATGACAAAGTGGCTCTTTGACTATGAGCGTGGCATCATGGTAAACTATTCGCTTCATATCAGGGCTGTTTGATGTTGTGTATGTTCTGTATGATGCGTACTGACACCCTCCAAACGGTTCAATGCTTGGAGTAGGTCGCTGACTACATACTCGCGGCTTTGTGTATGCAGTGCGTCCAGACGGGATGTCAAACCATGTATGAGGCCTACTGCCTTCATGCGATTGTACATCTCCATTCTTGTGCATCCGACAGCTTTGGCTGTGATGTCTACGCACATTGCTGCAAATGCCAATGCCTGTTGTGTCTCTTTTGTACTCATGATGCGTTTCTTTAATTGGTCGCACAGTCTATTGACCTACATTCATGTCGCAAAATTACAGCATTTTTCTGTTATGTCCAAACATTTATACCTGCAAACCGTATTTTTCAGGTAAAAGGCTGTAGCTGCAATCCTTTATATGCGAAGTTGCTGATTTTGTTTAGTAATCAGAAGCATCTGAAATTACGATTGGATATAAGTGTTTTATGGCTTTGCAGTCTTGCCAAAAGAAAAAGTCCACATGCTGGGCGGCATGTGGACCAAAACTTTTAGACAATCGTTGTCGGATGGTGGTGATGGACAACTCTTGCCGTTTGTTTTAATGTATAACAATAAATATCCGATGGTTGATGTCTGATGGTTAATGTCAGATGATTAATATCCGATGGTTAATATCAGCCATCTAGTGTCGGTCGATGATTACTTGCGGCCATTCTCGAGTGCCCAGCAGAGGCGCTTGCCGTAAGTGTAGTCGGTGATGCCTTCTGATGCTGCACTCACGTTGTCGTAGTTGTAAAGCATCTCGTTGTTTGGGTAAGGGAAGCGGAATGGCAGGTCGTTGTGGCGTGCGTTTGCCCCGTAACCCCATGCACAGTGCTCACCTGGATACTGAGGAGCTGTGATTCCGTCAGAGTAAGTCACTTCGTCGAACATCTGTGTAGGATAGCCTGTGCGGCGGTACAGACACCATGCCTCTTGACACTGCTTGAAGAGTGCTACCCATTCTTCGAGGTAAATCTGCTCGAGTGTGCCTGCGTATGCTCCCTTGCCTGCGAGGTAGGTTGCTGCATCTTCATCGCTTACTCCGTTGTCGGTCATTGAGCAATTGACTGCGTTCTCGTATGCTGTCTGTGCAGTGTAAGAACCGGTGTTCCAGCCCTTGATTGCTGCTTCTGCAATGAGGAACCAAGACTCAGCTGCACGGAAGTAGGGTGAGAAACCTGGGTTTGCTGCGTTCTCTGTCTCGTCGATTGACATATAGAGAGCACCTACAATTGAGTAGTTGTCTTTTGGCTCGCCGTTATACTGTGCGTTTGCTCCGTGGAGAACTCCGCGATACTCGCCGGTGTTGGCAGCAGGACGGCAGATGACTGACAGGCGTGGGTCTGCCTGTGACTTCAGACGGTCGACAAGAATCTGCGGCATGTAGAAGTCAACTGGACGCTCGAGATAGTTGTCGTACCATGGCTCACGGTAAGAAGAAGTTCCCTCCCAGTTGAAGTAGTTGTTCTGTGAGCATTCCTCGATGAACGGATATTTGTCGGGGTTTGACAGAATTTCCTTGAATGTGGCCTTGCTTGCTTCGAGCTTGCTTGACATGTTGGAAACTCGCATTGCAAGACGCAGACGGAGTGAGTTGCAGAAACGCTGCCAGTTCTCGATGTTGCTGCCATAGATGAGGTCGCCTGCTCCGAGTTCGTCGCTTCCAAGTCCTTCTGCCCATGAGTCGGCGATGACTTTGAGGTTGGTGGCGATGCTGTCGTAAACATCTGAGTCTTTGTCGTAGACTGGCTTGATGTTGTTGTTGCTTATGCCCTGGCATGCTTCAGCGTATGGAATGTCGCCGAAGCAGTCTACTGTGAGGAAGTACAGGTACTGCTGCAGGAGTTTTGACACGTTCTGCATGTTTTTGTTTTCCTCCGGGTCTGTGCGGTCAATGATATCCTGGAGCTGTGGGATGATGGTGTAGGTCACATACCATTTGTTTCCGAACTCATTGTATGAAGGTTTGTAAGAGAAAGTCTCGTTCTCGTATGAACTGACCATGTAGCCAGCCCAGTCTGCAAGACGGGTCTTCTCGTTTCCCCATTCGCTTGCTATGCTGTAGAGGCTGTAAGCCAGTACGTTTGTTACAGGGGCAGTGGGGTATGCGTCCGGGTCGGTGTTGATCTCGTCAAAATCTTTTGTACAGCTGTTGAATCCAAGCGCAAGTGCTGCAACGGCAACAGCAGATATATATGATTTAATCTTCATTGTTCTATTGTTTTTTTTGATTTGTAAATAAACTCACTTTGCATTTCCTTGTTAGAATGTCAGGTTAACCTTGAAACCGAAACTGCGGCTGCTTGGAACTGAAGACTGCTCAAGACCGATACCGTAGCTTGTGGTTGTGACACCACCTGACTCTGGGTCGATGCGCATGGTGTTTGAACTGTCAACCCAAAGGAGTGCGATGTTGTTGGCTACGAATGAGATGCTTGCGCCACTGATATACTTTGTCTTCTTGAGCATTGCCTTAGGGAATGTGTAAGTGAGATAGAACTCGCGCCACTTGAGGAATGAACCGTCGAATACGTAGGTTTCGTTGGCTGTGTACATCCACTCAAACCAGTCTTGTGCACTGACGGCTGATGCCTGTCCGTTGGCTACTGCTGTTGCATAGTCGGTGTAGGTTCCGTCTCCGTTGTCGAGTACGTAGTGGTGGTTCTTCATCATGTCGACTCCTGGGATGAGTGCTCTTTCGCGGATGCCGTTGTCTGTTGTCACCTTGGCTGTACCTGCAGCGTAAGCGTGATTCATTGTCTGTGACCAGAGGTCGCCACCGATTCGCATGTCGAGCATGAAGCCTGCGCTCCAGTCCTTGTACTTGAAGTCATGACGCCATGAGAGGAGTGCCTTCGGTGTGATGTTACCGATAACCTGGCTTGAAATTTCTGTTGGCATGCCCGATGCGTCGAGGATGATTGAACCGTCCTCAGTGCGCTCGTAGGCTGTACCCATCAAGTCTCCCCATGAGCTACCTGCCTTGGCGATGGTTGAGATACCCCATGTCCATCCCATGCTGTAGTAGTCGAGTCCATCGGCAAGGCTCTTGACCTTAGACTTGTCCTTTGAGAAGTTGAACGTAGAACTCCATGTGAAGTCCTTGGTCTTCATGATGTCGCCTGACAACTGGATTTCAATACCCTTGTTGGTGAGCTCTCCTGCGTTGATCAGCTTTGATGTGATACCTGAAGACTGAGGAGTTGTCACGTAGAGAATCTGGTCTTTAGTTGACTTTGAGTAGTAGGCGAGGTCGAGGTGGAGTCTGTTGTTGAACATTCCAAGTTCGATACCTGCTTCCCAAGTGCGTGCACGCTCTGGCTTGAGGTTGTAGTTTGGCGCTGACTTCTGCTTGTACATGAGGGTTGTTCCGTTGAATGAAGCAGTTGAAGCGTAGTAGTAAGCTGAGTTTCTGTATGCGCTTGTTGCGTTACCTACTTCGGCATAGCCTCCACGGATTTTGAGGAAGTTCAGAATGTCGCTGCTTGCGTTGAATGCAGTGAGCGGCAAGAAGCTGAGGCTTACTGAAGGATAGAAGAAGCTGTCGTCGAGTGTTGATGACCAGTCGTTGCGCGCTGTGATGTCGGCATACAGGTAGTTGTCCCATCCGAGTGAAACGCTACCGTAGATTGAGTTCGAGCGTGTGTGGCTGTGGTCAGTGTCGGGCACTGGTGAAGTGGCATTGGCAATGGTGTAGACGCCTGGCACTGTCAGTCCGTCGGCTTCTACGTCGTCCCATGAATAAGAGTTGTCGCGATAGTTGGCACCGAGCATACCGAGAACGCTCAGGCGGTTGAATGTCTTGTTGGCTGTTGCGATGAAGTCGGCATTGAACTCTGTGTTCTCAGTGATTTGCTGGTCGAAGTAACCGTTAGGATAGTCTGAGTCGGTGTAAACGCGCTGCAAGCTCTTTGAGTTGTAGGTGTCGACACCAAGTCGTCCTTCGAACTTCAACCATTCGAGTGGCTGATAGAACATAGATCCTTTTCCGTAGAAGCGGTGACGGCGGAAGGAGTTGGTGTTCATGTTGACGTTGAAGTATGGGTTGAGGTGGAAGCTCTGGTTCCAGTTGTACATGGTGTAGTTGCCAAGTTCGTCTTTCTGGTCCCAATTGTCCTTCAGCGATTTCATGTTGACCTGACGTCCTGTCCATTCGAGAAGGCTGATCATCGGGTTGTTTGTTCCGTAACCCTGTGCCGGGATGTTGTCGCTCTTGGTGAATGTGTAGTTTGCGTTTACGTCCATCCATACCTGCTTGTTGAGTTTCACGTCGGCATTGATAAGACCTCCGTAGCGCTTCTGGTCAGTGTTTGGCACTGTACCTCTCTGTCCGCGGTAGGAGAGAGATGCACGCAGGTTGACGTTGTCTGAGTGTGTTGCGATTGAAACCATGTGGTTCTGTGTGATACCAGTCTGGAAGAAGTCCTTCACGTTGTTCTTGCGTGAAACCCATGGAGTTGCTTCGCCGTTGCTGTCGAACTGCACGAGGTTGATGCCCTGGTCGAGGCGTGGTCCCCATGATTCGTCCATACCGTCCCAAAGTCCGTTGCCGGCTCCGTCAACGTAGCTGAAACCGCCGATTCCGCTCTGGGCATACTCTGCGTAGGTCATGCCTTCGCCGTAAAGGCTGTAGTAGTACTCGTCGCCGTAGTAACCCTGACCGTATTTGTTCTGGAGCTTAGGTATGTTGGCTACCTGGTCGAATGTGATGCTTCCGTCGTAGCTTACCTGAGTTCCTTGTTTCTTGCTGCCTTTCTTTGTGGTGATGAGGATGACACCGTTGGCTGCACGCATACCGTAGAGGGCTGCTGCACCGCCTTTGAGGATGTCGACTGACTCGATGTCCTCCACATTGATGTCGTTCAGACCTGAACCGAAGTCGATGAGCTTGTAGTATCCGTCACCAGTGTTGGTTGAATTGTTATTGATTGGCACTCCGTCGACAACGATAAGAGGCTGCTGGTTTTCAGCGAGTGAAGAGTTGCCACGGATGGAGATGACGGCACTGGCGCCCACAGTACCACCCATAGTGGTAATCTGAGTACCTGCTGCCTTTCCTGCCAAAGCGCTGGTGATGCTTGCAGGGGCAGCTGCAGCCAACTCTTCAGCGCCGATTTCCTGCTGCGCATATCCGAGTGACTTCTTTTCGCGGCTTATGCCGAGGGCGGTTACCACGACGTCGTCGAGGACTTCAGCGTCGGACTCGAGGCGGATGGTGAATATGCCTCCCTTGCCGATGGCAACCTGTTTGGTCTTCATACCCACGTATGAGACTGTGATTGTGTTTAGGTTGGTTGGAATGCCGGAAATTGAGAAATTTCCATCGATGTCAGTAGATGCACCCTTCATTGGGTTGCTCTTGTCTACAATGACTGATGCACCGATGATAGGCGACCCGTCTGTAGCATCGAGTACCTTACCTGAAACGGTGACTTGGGCAAATGCTGCGTTTGCTGCTATGAAGCAGGCAGCGAGCAAGAATAGTAGTTTCTTTGCCATACAATTTTGATTTGTGTTAATAAATTAATGATCTGCTCTCTAAGTTTTGTCTATTCAGAATAGCCTGGTTTTTATATCTCTATGTGTTTGCGTCGTATGCTCAAAGGTTGGGGCGTTTCAAGACCTTAATCCTTCTAAAGTGAGCCTTCTCACTTGTTACTGGGTGCAAAAATAAGTAAATTGCTCAGATAGCAACACGATTTTAACAATAAAATTGCGATAAACATTCATTTTTGTGGTTTTAATCATGAAATTGTAGTGAACCTGGCGATTTTATAGAGGTATGGTTTGCAACAAAGTCACGGCTTTTTCGTGTTTCCTTTCTTTTGGATTGGTAATGCTGTGAACTCATGAAACATTTCTCATGTTCGGGACTGAAAGATGAAAAAGATAGTGAGGACGGGCGGGTACACCTTATTTATATATAAGGGGGAGGCTCTCCCCAGCCCTCTCCCGTAGAGAGGGGACATAGCCTCTCCTGCATCCTCTCCTAAAGGAAAGGACTTGCCATCCGGATGGAGCGGGCAGGCGAGTGGGCAGCAATAGGAGCTAGCTCTCTCCGAGAGCGTTAAAGCGAGCGCGGGAATTAGTGCAAGGCAAAACCTTGATTCTTTTGTTGCAAACCGGTTCTTTGCTCCAAACGTGATTCGGGGCGGCGGCATGAGGGTACATGTGGCGGAATTGTTGGAGCCACACTTCTTGTTGTTACTTCATTGTATTACCTTTGTATTCCTCTTTCGTACATTCGTGGTTATAAAGACCCCACGCATGATATAGAAAACTGCTGTTCATGTTTTGTATGTTTTTGTTTTAATCTTCAAATATACACATGTTCGGCGGTTTTCTTTTATACTTCACATACTTTATCACTCTAAATTTATGATGAGCCCAAATTATGCCCGAGTTGAAATTCTGGATTTTGTAATGAAAATCGAGGGTTTTGCTGGGGAATGTAGATGAAAATAGGGAAATAACTGGCTTTTCAAGGACCTAAACTCTCATACAAC
>CAVISR010000072.1:0-14598 GCA_963645405.1 Acutalibacteraceae bacterium | reverse complement strand
TATATCAGCCCATAGCTTTAACTTCATGCAACAATTGCCCTGCAATGTGGGTTAAGAGTTGGAATTTACTATCCGGACTTATCTCCCGACCGCACAAGAGCCAACAACAATGTTTTGGATTTTGTGTTAATCGTCCGGATGGTAGAAGCCAGCCGTCTCCGAAAGCTCTAACAAAGAAGCAGAAGAAGACCATCAGACAATGACGGAAAACTGAATCACTGTCAAAGGCACAAAACGAATCACTGCAGTTTCTTGCCGTTGACCACCACATTCTTCACCGTGAGGTTCTCGATGTATCCGGGATGGAAATTCTCTTTGTTTGCCTTGACGGTGCAATCCTCGAAAAGGAAATCCTTGAGATGATACTGCTCCTCATTGGCAGTGACATTGAAGAAAGTGTTGCACTCGAGATTGATGCGGCGCATCACGATATTGTTGCTGTACGACATCGGTGTGTCCTTGCGGTCCTTCAGGTCATAGAACTGGGTCCAGGGGCGCACAAGGAGGAAGTTCTGGGCATTGCCTGTGATGTCTTCCACCGTGATGTATTCGTAGTGCTGAGGTGTGTCGGGACGCATCTTGAGCCAAAGGAGATTGGTTGCCTCGTCCACTTTGATGCGGCGCAACACGATGTTGTGGTCGTAGATTGACTCACTGCCGCAAGTGACGCAACTGGCACAGAATCCGAACACGCAGTCCTCGATTATTATGTTTTCATTGCCACCGTTCTCGGGCATCTTGACCGGGTCGTCTGCCCACGGACCTTTACCGCCCTTGAGTGCCACTGCATCGTCGTCGACCGACATGTAGCAACCGCGCACCAGCATATTGCGGCAGGCATCAATATCGATGGCATCGGTTGACGGCGCACGCACGGGCTTGTAGAGCGAAGTGATGCGCAGGTTCAGCAGTTTCACGTTTTCACATTTATAATAATGAGTGGTCCAGAACGGGGAATTCTGCAGGCTCACGTTCTCAATCTGCACGTTCTTGCAATTGGAGATGTAGACAAGTCGCGGACGTTGCTCGTCCTTGTTGGTGCACTGCGGATTCCACGAACGGCGAAGCCAGAACTGTTTCCAGTAGGGCAAACCGTTGCCGTCAATCGTTCCATCGCCAGAGATGGTGAAGCCGTCGAGTCCGTCGGCATTGACCAGTGCAGGAAAATACTTGCAGGTCTCGCCTTCAATGCGTGTGGTCATCACGGGGAAATCGCTGATGCGGTCGGAACCTTTCAGCACCGCACCTTTCTCCAGATAGAGATGTGTGCCCTGTCGAAAGAAGAGTGCACCGCTGATGAAAGTGCCAGAAGGAACGACCATCACTCCCCCGCCCTCAGCTGCCATGCGGTCGATGAGCGACTGCAACTTGTCGGTGTACACTTGCCCGTCCATAAGGATGCCATAATCCGTAATCCTGTATTGCTTCCCGAGCCGAGCCAAGTCGACATGAGTGGTGTCACGAAACCAGGCAGGAATCTCCGTGCCGTCGGGGAAAAGGTCTTTGTCGTTCTTCTTTGCATTTACCGCCAAAGAGAACATCAGAATGGAATATACCAGAAACAATTTCATAATTCATAAACATTTATACTCTGCAAAAATACAAAAATATCGCGACTAACCCTCGCAAAGTCATTTTTTTTTGATAACTTTGTGCGAAATAGCATTTGTATGGATGAAATAAAGGATGACGACGAACTTCTGAAAGAAGGAAAAGACAATACTGAGAGCGGAGAAATGCAAGAGCCGGACGTGACCGAAGAAGAGACTTCGATGGAAACTGAAACGGAAGAAACTGCAGACGGAACGGAAGAGGAAACAGCCGAGGACACGACCGATGAAGTTGCGGAAGAAACTGCAGAGCCGACTGACGTTTCTGCAGACTCCGACTTTGGCGCTCCACACAGCGACTACAACCCGGCACTGATGACCGACAGCATCACCCACCATCTGAGCGGCATGTACCAGAACTGGTTTCTGGACTATGCAAGCTACGTGATTCTGGAACGTGCCGTCCCACACATCATGGACGGACTGAAGCCAGTGCAGCGGCGTATTCTCCATTCCATGAAACGGATGGACGACGGGCGCTACAACAAAGTGGCAAACATCGTGGGACACACGATGCAGTTCCACCCCCACGGAGATGCCTCAATCAAGGATGCACTGGTGCAGCTGGGACAGAAAGAACTGCTCATCGACTGCCAGGGAAACTGGGGAAACATACTCACCGGCGACGACGCAGCTGCCAGCCGATACATAGAAGCCAAACTGTCGAAACTGGCAAACGAAGTGGTGTTCAACCCGAAGACCACCGAATGGAAAATGTCGTACGACGGAAGAAACAAAGAGCCAATCACCCTGCCGGTGAAATTTCCTCTGCTGCTGGCACAGGGAGTGGAAGGAATTGCCGTAGGTCTGTCATCAAAAATCCTGCCACACAACTTCAACGAGATTTGCGAAGCCGCAGTGAAATACCTGCACGACGAGCCGTTCCAACTCTTCCCCGACTTCCTCACGGGAGGTTCAATCGACGTATCGAAATACAACGACGGACAGCGAGGCGGTTCGGTGAGAGTGAGAGCCAAGATAGAGAAACTCGACAACAAAACCCTTGTCATCAAGGAAATCCCATACGGCAAGACTGCCACTACCCTTATCGACTCAATACTGAAAGCCATCGACAAGGGCAAAATCAAGGCAAGGAAAGTGGACGACAACACAGCTGCCTCCGTGGAAATCCTTGTCCATCTGATGCCGGGCATCTCGAGCGACAAGACCATCGATGCCCTCTATGCCTTCACCGACTGCGAGATAAGCATAAGCCCCAACTGCTGCGTCATCGACAACCGTATGCCGCAGTTCCTTACCGTGAGCGATGTGCTGCGCCGGTCAGTGGACTACACCAAATTCCTCATCCGCAGGGAACTGGAAATCCGCAGAGACGAACTCATGGAGCAGCTCTTCTTCAGTTCGCTGGAGAAAATCTTCATCGAGGAACGCATCTACAAAGGCAAGCCATTCGAAAATGCGGAGAACACCGACGCTGCACTCAACTACATCGACGAGCGACTGGAACCGTTCAAGAAAGACTTCGTGAGAGAAGTGACACGCGACGACCTGCTCCGCCTGCTCGAGATAAAGATGCAGCGCATCCTCAAGTTCAACAAAGACAAGGCAGACGAACTGATACAGAAAATCAAGGACGAGCTGAAGAAAATTGCAGAAGACCTTGCCAACCTTGTGGAGGTGACTGCCAACTGGTTCAAATACCTGCAGGCAAAATACGGACCCGAGCATCCGCGACTGACGGAGATAAGAAACTTCGACACCATCCAGGCTGCCACTGTTGCCGAAGCCAACCAGAAACTCTACATCAACCGCACCGACGGATTTGTGGGTACAAGCCTGAAGAAAGACGAGTTCGTGTGCAACTGCAGCGACATCGACGACATCATCATCTTCTACAAAGACGGAACCTACAAGACCACGAAAGTGTCCGACAAGACATTCGTGGGAGAAACCGAAAAGTCGAAGAAGGAAAAGAGAAAGACAGAGATCATACATGTGGCTGTGTTCAAGAAAAACGACACACGCACCATCTACAACGTATGCTACAAGGACGGACAAAGCGGAGCAACCTACATCAAGCGCTTCAACATACCGACACTGAGCCGTGACCACGAGTACGACCTGACCATGGGAACGCCAAAATCGAGAGTCACCTACTTCACTGCCAATGCCAATGGAGAAGCAGAGATTGTGAAGGTGACCCTCAAGCCACAAGCCAAACTGAAGAAACTCATATTCGACAAGGACTTCAAGGACATCGCAGTCAAGGGAAGAAGTGCACGAGGCAACCTGCTCACCAAATACGACATACTGCGCATAGGACTCAAATCACATGGAGGCAGCACGCTCGGAGGACGCAAGATTTGGTTCGACGAAGACGTGAAACGACTCAACTACGAAAGCCACGGCACCTACCTCGGAGAGTTCTTCAACGAGGAGAAGATACTGGTGGTGCTCGACAACGGAGAGTTCTACACCACCAACTTCGACATCAACAACCACTACGAGCAAAACATCATGGTGATTGAGAAATACGACAGCAACAAAGTGTGGACTGCCGTGCTGAGAGATGCCGACAACCAAAACCTGCCCTACATCAAGCGCTTCACCATGGAAGAAGCAAGGAAACGGCAGAACTTCCTTGGCGACAACACCAACTCAAAACTCATACTGCTCACCGACACAGCAAAGCCACGGCTGACACTGACCTTCGCTGAACCAGACACGTTCCGCGGTCCGCAAGAACTGGATGTAGAGGAATATATTGCAGTCAAAGGCTTCAAGGCAAAAGGCAAACGACTCACGCCTTACGAACTGGACACAGTGGAGGAAATTCCGACCGAACCAGACGAGACTGAGGAGACTGACAACAATCCAAACGATGGAGAGGACAACGGCAACGAGAATCCGGGCAGTGAAACTACAGAGACTGAGAATGTCGGAATCGAGGCTGAAGGCAAAGAGGCTGAGAACAATACTGCAAGCACAGATACTGAGGGCAAGACTGAAGCTGAAGAAGCAGAGGAGAATACTGCAGAGGAAGAATCTGAGGACAAGACCAAGGATAAAGACGACTCTGAAGACGACTCCGAGGACAACTCTAAAGATAAATCCGAGAATAACTCCAAGGAAAAGGTTCATGAGCATGAACAAAAACATGAGCATGAACATTCTCAAGCCAAAGTACCAATCCAGGAGGACATGTTTGCCGACGAGCTGATGGAAGAGAAGAAACCCGAGGAACAGAAGCCTGAGGTGCCAAAACCTGAGGCACAGAAGCCAGAGGTTGAGAAATCGTCTGAAACCAAGGACAAACCGGAGACAGTCCACAAACCTCGAAGAAAGAAGAAGCAAGAAAAGGAGACCGAAGAACCTGAGTCGGACGAGGAATATCAAAAGAAGAATCCGCCACACAACGACGGTCCAATACAACTGACTCTCTTTTAAGAATGATGCGAGTATTAGCAACACTACTGATAGCAATAATGGGAAGTCCGCTGTGCGTAATGGCACAGAGCGAGACTGCGAACGAACCGTCCACAAAGCTTCTGTTGGGAATCGGAACTAACGATGTGCTCGACACCTACCTGTCGCCCTACTCCTACAAAGGCACACGGGGCGACATCACAGTCGAGAAGCAATACGACCACACGATGCACCGCACCAATGTGTTCTTCGGAGTGGTGCAAAACCCGGCAAAGAACGTCGACGAATACGATTTCGGACTGTCGTATGCCCTTGCCCATCACTTCAGCCTGCTCAAGACCGACGAGTGGACAATCAAGGCAGGACCAATGGGACTGGCTCGGTTGGGCTGCATATACAATGAGAGGAACGGAAACAATCCGGCTCAGGCAAAGGCTTCGCTGATGGCACATCTGTCGGCTGCTGCCACCTACACCTTTTATATAAGAGAGATGCCCTACGCAATGGAACTCTCGTTCGATGTCCCAGTCTTGGGAATTGCCTATTCGCCACAGTTCGGACAATCGTACTACGAAGAATTTTCGCGCGGGCACTACGACCACAACTGTGTACTGGCACACACCTTCAACACGCCATCACTCACATGCCGTGCTCTGTTTGACATTCCAGTAGGACGCAAACACTGCTATCTGGGCTACAACGGCTATTTCTACCAGACGAAATACAACAACCTCAGGTATCATGCCTACACACATTCGGTAGTTATCGGCATAAAACTGTAAAAACGGGAACAACAGCAAATGGGAACAATGAAGAAAACGGCATATATATTTGCACTGCTGCTGACAGCCATTCTCGCAGGATGCGTCAAGGAGGAACTGCCTTCAGAAAACACACCTTCGGGCAACCTCGAAGCACTGTGGCAACTGTTGGACGAGAGATACTGCTTCTTCGACTACAAGAAAGAACAACTGGGAGTGGACTGGGACGAAGTGCACGAGAGATACAAGAAGAAAGTCAACGACAAGATGACGACAGTGCAACTCTTTGAAGTGTGCTGCAACATGATTGGCGAACTGCAGGACGGACACGTGAACCTCGGTGCATCGTTCGACCTCGGCAGAAACTGGAGTTTCTGGGAAGAACACACCGAGAACTACTACGACTCCATTGCCCGCAGTTACCTCGGCACCGACTACAACATTGCATCAAGTCTGAAGTTCAAGGTACTGGACGACAACATAGGCTACGTGAGATGCGAGAGTTTCAGCGACGGACTGGGCGACGGCAACATAAGCAGCATGGTGTCACTGCTGTCGGCATGCAACGGGCTGATAGTCGACGTGAGAGGAAACGGAGGTGGAGAACTGACCAATGCCGAGAAACTGGCATCACACTTCACCAACGACAAAATCCTCGTAGGCTACTCCTACCACAAGACCGGCAAGGGACACAACGATTTCTCCTCTCCCGAGGCAGAATATCTGGAACCGGCAAAAGGCATGAGATGGCAAAAGCAGACGGTGGTGCTGACCAACCGCAAATGCTATTCAGCCACCAACGACTTCGTGAAGATGATGAAGTGCATTCCCAATGTAACATTGCTGGGCGACACCACAGGCGGAGGTTCAGGACTGCCGTTCACTCAGGAAATCCCATGCGGATGGAGCGTGAGATACAGCGCAGTGGTCTATGTAGACAAAGACAAGCAACAGATTGAATTCGGCATTGCGCCCGATGTGAGAGTGGAGATGGACATGGCTGACGTCATGAAACGCAAGGACACACTCATCGAACGCGCACGCCAATACTTAAACAACAGCAAGCAATGATTGACTACAGCATACTGGAAGGAAAGAAAGCCGCATTCTTCACACTGGGATGCAAACTCAATTTCGCCGAGACCTCAACCCTTGGCGAGATGCTGATGGAGCACGGAGTGAGGAAAGCACAAAAGGGAGAGACTGCAGACATCTGCGTGGTCAACACATGCAGCGTCACCTCACAGGCAGACAGCAAATGCCGGCAAGCCATCCACAAGATAATCAAGGAAAACCCAGGCGCATTCGTGGCTGTGACCGGTTGCTATGCCCAACTGAGTCCGCAGACCATAAGCGACATACCGGGAGTGAGTCTGGTGGTCGGAGCACAATACCGGGGCGAACTGCTCTCGCAGATGTGCTACATGATGAGCCAAGGCAAAGCACCGGAAGAAACCACAGCAGGCAACGGACGCTCGTTCTTCCCTTCATGCTCAAGGGGCGACCGCACCCGTTATTTCCTCAAAGTACAGGACGGCTGCAACTACTTCTGCACCTACTGCACCATCCCTATGGCACGAGGCAGAAGCAGGAACGGTTCGGTTGCATCCATCGTGGAGCAGGCACACGGAGTGGCACTCAAGGGAGGAAAGGAAATTGTGCTGACAGGAGTGAACATCGGAGACTTCGGACGTACCACCAAAGAATCATTCCTCGACCTCATCCGCGAGCTCGACAAGGTGGAAGGCATCGAGCGCTACAGGATTTCATCCATCGAGCCCGACCTCCTCACCGATGAGATTATAGAGTTCTGTGCACAATCGCGATCATTCATGCCCCACTTCCACATACCATTGCAAAGCGGTTGCGACGAAGTGCTGAAACTCATGCACCGCCACTACGACACTGCCCTTTTCCGCCACAAGATAGAACGTATCAAGACACTGATGCCCGACTGCTTCATTGGAGTCGACGTGATGACCGGTACTCGCGGAGAAACACAGGAATATTTCGACCGTGCCTACGACTTCATCCAAAGCCTCGACATCACCCAACTCCACGTGTTCACCTACTCGGAACGTCCGGGAACAAAAGCGCTGGAGATAAAGCATGTGGTCAGTCCCGAGGAGAAACACGAGCGGACACAGCGTCTTCTGAAACTCTCTGAAGAGAAAATCCATGAATTCTACCGTCAGCACATCGGACAGACTGCCAAGGTACTCATGGAACATACGTCACGGCGCAACAAGCCCATGAACGGCTTCACCGACAACTATATAAGAGTGGAAATGCCCAACACCCCAAGTCTGGACAATCAGATTGTGGAAGTGCAGCTCAACGGTTTCAACCAAACAAACGACGCTTTATGTGCAAACTTGCTATAGTCATACTCAACTGGAACGGGGCAGCGATGATGCGCAAATACCTGCCCACAGTCATCGAGTGCTCAAAGCACGACGGAGTGGAAGTCATCGTGGCAGACAATGCCTCGACCGATGACTCGGTCAATATGCTGCAAACCGAATTCCCCGACACACGCATAATCAGGCTCAACCGCAACTACGGCTTTGCCGACGGCTACAACAAAGCGCTGAAGCAAGTGGAAGCCGAATACTATCTGTTGCTCAACAGCGATGTGGAAATACGTCAGAAGGACTGGACCGCTCCCATGCTGCAATACATGGACAGCCACAAAGGCGTGGCAGCATGCCAACCGAAACTGTTGAAACTCAAGGAAGGCGACACCTCAGCCGTGCACACCTTCGAATATGCAGGAGCTGCAGGCGGATTCATCGACAAGTACGGTTATCCCTATTGTCGTGGCAGAATATTCAGCACGGTGGAGACAGACAACGGGCAATATGACGACATCGTCCCCGTCATGTGGACCACGGGTGCAGCCATGATGGTGCGTGCGGAAGTCTACTGGAAAGCAGGCGGACTCGATGCCAGTTTCTTTGCCCACATGGAAGAGATTGACCTCTGCTGGCGCATGCGCATTATGGGCTACCAACTCGTATGCATCACCTCCAGCACAGCATTCCATCTTGGCGGAGCCACACTCAACCAAGGCAATGCACGGAAAACCTTCCTCAACTTCCGCAACAACTTGCTGATGCTCTACAAGAATCTGCCCCAGGCAGAAGTCAACTCAGTGCTTCGCATCAGGCGTATGCTCGATTTCATAGCAGCCATGCAGTTCCTTGCCAAAGGCGACATCGCCAACATGAAGGCAGTGTTCAAGGCAGACAAAATATTTTCCCAACTGAAGAAAACGATTTCTCCAGTCAGAGAACAAATACAAGCCAGTAGGACAGCCTCTTCACTCCCCGACCACACCGACATCTCCATCCTCTGGCAATACTATGTAAAAGGAAGAAAGACGTACAGTCAGTTGATGGAAGCAAACAAGCGGCAGGATGCATAACAAGACGCAGATTAGACAAGACATGATGCATAAAAAGCAACAAGACTCAGACAAGATGCAACGATACACCGATAAAAAGCAGTGAATACACGTCTGCAATTGCGTTGCAACACTACCTTAACCGGTTTGTAACACAATTATAACATCCATTTCTCACCTTTGCACCGCAAAACATAAGACAAGAAATGAAAAGTAAGTATCTACTGCTTCTATGCCTTGGTCTGTCAGCACAGATGAAAGCACAGGACATGAAAATCGGAGGAACAATACGCGGCAAGTATGAGTATCAGACTGAAGAAAACAAGGGCCGCTTTGAAGTCCGCACAACACGAATAAACGTAAGTGGTTCAATCAACCCCACCATTTCCTACAAGGCAGAAATCGACCTCTGCGACGAAGGACAAATAAAGATGCTCGATGCCTACACGCGCATCAAGCCATGGGAAACACTGGCACTGACCATCGGACAGATGCGCGTGCCATTCACCATCGACGCCCATCGTTCGCCCCATCAGCAACTCTTTGCCAACCGCTCATTCCTTGCAAAGCAAGTGGGCAACGTGCGCGATGTGGGATTTTGCGCAGCCTACACCTTCGACGTTGGTGCACCATTGACTGTGGAAGCAGGAGTATTCAACGGTTCCGGGCTTACCAGCCAGAAAGACTATTGGACAAACCAAATCAATTTCTCAGCCAAAGCACAGCTGAAACTGCCGGTAGGACTCACGTTTGAGGTTAGTACGCAGAAAATCAAACCGTCGGATGTCATCATCAACATGTACGACTGTGGAGTGACATACAACAGGAACGGATTCCTGGCAGAAGTGGAATATCTCTACAAGCACTATCAGAACGATGCGTTCCATCCAGTCAATGCCTTCAACAGCATGATTGGCTACGACATTCCACTCCGCAAATGCATCTTCAAGAAAGTGACACCGCTCGTACGCTACGACTATATGCAGGACCACAGCGACGGCAAGCACTACCTCAACGGAGAAGTGAACAGTGAAGGATCACTCACTGTCAACGACTATCAGCGCGGCAGACTCACAGCAGGAGCCACACTCAGCATCGAGAAAACATTTATCTCAGACATACGCATCAACTTCGAGAAATACTTCTATCGTCACGACGGAATTCCCAAGACATCAGAGCGTGACAAGATAGTCGTAGAAGTGATGACCCACTTCTAAACTACGATGATTTGTTTGGTTAGTCAGACTGAGGAGTGTCGTGATGGCACTCCTCTTTTGTTTTTGCAGTCACGGCCCGAAACTCATACAACAAACACCACATCTTGTACAACGTAGCCCTAAAAGTTTTTCCGCCCCAAAAAGTCAGCGTACCTTTGCATCGTCAATAAGACATAATTCATTAAAAACAAAGACCATTATGAAGAAACTAATGATTGCGCTGATGATGGTCGCAGCAACCAGCACAGCAAGTTTTGCAAAGGCAGACAACAACGACAAAGTACAGACAGCAGCAAAGGAAGTGGCACAGAAAGTGAAGGACGCGCCATCAGGAACCACTTATGGCATTGTGGAGATAACGAAAGACCATGTTGTGGTAAATACTCCACTCGGCAGCCACACCATCAACAAGAATGCTGACGGCAGTTTCACCTTCATGGGAGTGACAGCCAAACTCGTCTCCGCCAGGAACGGAGTGTACAAAGTGAAGACATCATTCGGGACATTCGATGTGAACACACGCAAGGCAACAATCACAAAGAAGTAACAACCATAACAAATTGAGAGGAGGACATCATGAAGAAGTGTTTCTTGATTATCATCGCAGTAATTCTTCTGGCGGCGGTAGGTGTACTGTTCATTCCAAGCATATACAAGAAGTACACCAAGCCTACATGGAACAACAATGTGGACCGACATGAATGGTACAGTAAGGTTGACCCTGAAAACCTGGGAATCAATACACTTCATGGTGTTATTAATAGCACCGGAGCCGGAGGGCGTGCAGATATGCATGGATATTCTTTGCCTTGGTTTTCAACTAAAGGAACATATACTAAATAATTAAGATAACATATACTAAATAATTAAGATAATGAAACAAATACTTTTAATCTGCACACTACTGGTTTGTGCGCATTCTATGATTTACGCAGACCATTACGAACCTATTGAAGGAGAAATCGTATGGCAAATATCAAAATCCAAACAATCTCCTTTAATCCAGTATGCTACTGGCTCAGTGTGGTCACACTGTGGTATTATTGTCATGAAAAACAATGAGCCGTATGTCCTAGAAGCTTCCAATGTCGTGAAACTTACGCCTCTTGATGATTGGTTCGACAAAGCAAGATTTAGGACAATCATATCTCGTAGAGTATTTGACAAACCTGTTAAGATTAAGTATTCTAAATATCTAGGACAGAAGTATGACCTTGCTTTTAAATTCAACAATGGTCGGATGTATTGTTCAGAATTGGTTTACGAAATTTATAAAGAACAATTCGGCATAGAACTCTGCAAACCTCGCAAGGTAAGTAGTTATCACCTATTTGGACTGAAGAAGATGATGAAGAAACGGAATATCGACCTCAACCAATACGTGGTAGCTCCATCCGATTTGTTGGAATATAAACATTATAAACAGTAAAGGAAAGTAATTTAATACATCCGTCTTTTAGCTACGTAAGGACGTAAAATACTAACGTGCCTCTAGGATGCAGAGTATGGCATACCAATTTATTTTTCCAGTGTTTCGTAGATTAACTGAAATGCGGTGAGCTGTACAGCAATAGTTGAGTAGAGTTCATGGAGGTGATGTACCATGAACTCTATTTTTATTTAAAAACAAGCAATATGAAGACACTATTTATTATCATCTTCTTTATTACTTGCTTTAGTGCAAATTGTAAAGTTGATACTCTCTCATTAACTCGAGAAAATGTAGAGTTAGTAATTAGAGAAATGGGTTTACATCACGAAGATATAGTAATGCGACAAGCAATCCTTGAAACTGGTAATTTCAAATCGCATTTAGCTAAAGAAAATACCTTTGCAGGATTCCTGCTTTCCAGCCGAGTCAAGACAATCGGTCGTGCAAGCCAAGACAACCGGTCGCAAAAGCCAAGACAACCGATTGTATAAGCCAAAACAACCGATTGTATAAGCCAAAACGACCGGTCGTATCATCTTATTGCAAACCGTCTCAAGCGACATATTATGCCACAAGCAGAATAAAGACAATCCGAAGTTTCAGGGACAATACCAGCCTACAAACGCAAACCCACAAACGCCGACCTACAAATGCCTGCCTACAATTCACCGGCAAGCACTACAGCCGATGCGGCAATACCAAAGAGGAGGACATTGCGGGCAGTGTTGCCCAGTATGACGTTGAGAGCCTTTCCATCCAGCGTCCTCATCCTTGCATATGTGGTGAGATGAGGCACGAGATAGAAAAGCATTACGCATGATTGCCAGCCGAAATGGGCATAAGCACAAACCAGCAGAGTGGCAATGATGCCCAAAGCGAGGTACAAGACAAGTCCAGCTTTTCTGCCTATCACGACAATAAGCGTACGCTTCCCGTCACGGCGGTCATTGTCGATGTCCCTGTAGTTGTTGATGATGAGCAGATTGTCGATAGCCAAGCCACATGCCACTGACAGGATGAACGTCCACAGCGTCACAATGCCAGTCTGAAGATAGTAAGTGAGGCATACCGGCACAATACCGAAAAACACCAGCACCAGCACATCACCCAGTCCGAGATACGACAGTGTGGTGGTGTAGAGCACACAGAATGCCACACACACGACACCCACAATTATCATCTCCCAACCGCCATACAAGACGAGAGGCAAACCGGTGATGACTGCCAGCACAGCAGTGACAATCATTCCGCCCACCATTGCCCTTGGCGTAATCCATCCCATACTGCAAGCACGCAATGGCCCGAGACGTGTTGCCACATCATCGTTCCCCTTCCGCCAGTCGAAATAATCGTTGACAAAATTTGCCTCCACCTGCATTGTCACAGCAAAGAGCATGCACAGCACAGCCGGAATCCAGTCCGTCTGCATCTGCCTGTCCATTGCTGCCATTGCAAGTCCAATCATCACCGGCACCATAGCACCGGTAAGAGTCTTCGGGCGCGATGCAAGCACCCACGCCCCAATAGAATTCACCTTTATCTTCTTGTCATCCATATCTTCAAT
Source organism: Acutalibacteraceae bacterium (assembly GCA_963645405.1). GTDB lineage: Bacteria > Bacteroidota > Bacteroidia > Bacteroidales > Bacteroidaceae > Colivivens. The sequence goes on along the minus strand of CAVISR010000072.1, from coordinate 1,221 downwards.
TCAGGAAACAAACTGAGTTCAAGTAGAGAATGTTATACACATCTCTACCAAGCCCCACCCTATGAATCACATGTAAAATCAAGGACAAATGTACAGAAAATCCCTCAATGAGGGACGAATATCCACAAAAAGTTCCCTCAATGAGGGACAAATTCAAGCATTTTCATCCCCCAATGAGGGATTTTACCAACCTGAGCAAACAAAACAAGCAAGTCAAACCAAAGCCAATGCGCCAATAAAACGACAGTGCATTCACTAGAATCCAAACATCACACCCAATGTCATCAAGACTACTTTCAACATCCATCGAGACCGCCCGAAATCAATATTACTTGATATAATTTGCTTGTTTCAATTAAAAGATATAACTTTGCATGTATCTAAATCGAAATTACAGAATATGGGTATAAAAGAGTATCGTTTGACATCAGCCGAAGAACCTTCAGACGAAATCCTCCATGAACTGATGGAGCAGGTTGCAGATTCAGCACGTAAGAGTTCGGAGAATGCCCGTCGTGTTTTGGCAGAGAAAATGCAAAAGACGATAATGGAAATACGTTGTCACAGGGGCGCAGAGTCCACAACAAAGTAGAGAGATACAGAAATGAAAGATATCCGCCCCGTACTCTGTGTTGTAGCCGGACCGAATGGTTCAGGCAAGACATCAACGACCGAGAAGTTGCTCGCCAATGAGTGGGCAGCAGACAGCCTTTATATCAATCCCGACAATATAGCACAAGAGCAATTCGGGGATTGGAACTCACGAGAGGCCGTTTTACAGGCTGCGCATGAAGCTACCCGCTTACGCTATCAGTATTTGGAGGAACAGAAGAGTTTTATCATGCGGAAGGTGTTTTGTAGACAAAAACCGGAAAAACACCCTTTGTCTGGCAAACTCTCATGCTTCGATTTATGATGCCGTCTGCCAGTGCGTTGCTTATGCAAGCAAGCTTACAACGTACTGCACTGACAACTTGCATCAAGTGTCTCCGACACTTTTGCCCGACGATGGGCGATAAACTGTGTCTTCGGCAAATAAACAGAGACAAGTCCGGATGGTAGGAGTCAGCCCTCTCCGAGGGCGTAGACGGTTGCACTCGAGCGAATGCTCGCTTATATCGCCTCACACAAACCCACGCTCGCTTTAACGCTCTCGGAGAGAGCTGGCTCCTAGCACTAATGCTTTCGTCGGGCGCTTGTGTCTCAAATCAGCAACAGAGT
>CAVISR010000071.1:0-14666 GCA_963645405.1 Acutalibacteraceae bacterium | reverse complement strand
CGTACTGTCGAAAGCCGTACTCCTTCTCTTTGATTTTCAACTACTAAGCAAATCTGTGCTGGTGCTGGGTAGCATTGGCACTATTTCCCCTCCACTCTGCACGGGCTTTCGTCCATGAAGAGATAGGACGGCTGGTAGCCGCCGGCATCGACCACAATCTTCTCGAACACGATGGCTGGGTCGTGGGGACTGATGGTGAGGGTGTGGTCTTCGCTGTCGGACGGACTGAGCGTCAATGTGCTTTCCACTACCCGGCGTGCCACGGTGGGGTAGTAGGCTGAATAGATGTTCTCAGGCTTCTCGTTGAGGTTGCGGTTGAAGTTCACGGTTTCTGCCTTGCTGCCGTCGAGGCTTACGCTGTAGGTCATTCCGCCTTTGTTGAGATAGTCGAGGGTGGACTTCACCACGACGTGGATTCTGAGCGGATTCTTTGCCCCGCCTGGCGTGCGGAAGCGGTAGGTGAGACTTGCGCCCTCGGTGGGCTTGGTGTAGGGCATGAGGACGATGGCGCTGCGTGTGCGTCCCATGTCGGCTATGACGGTCCATTTGGCTTCTGTGGCGTTGTTTGCTGCGTAGTAGTGCTCTGCCTCCATCGCGACGACTCCGTCCGCCTGGGTGAAGACATAGCCGCCTTCAGACGGGCTGTCCATTCGCTTCACGTCGGGCATGCGGTCGGCTGGGAAATTGTCGTTCCATGAGGTGTAGCCGATGTGTTTCTGCGTCATCATGCCGTTCCATTTGCCTCCTGCCATCTTGAGGTTGTAGTCGGCACAGAGCGCAGAATCGCGGCGGAAGGCTTGTTCCACGAGGTCTGCCCAGTGGTTGCAGTCGGGATTTCCCTCGCTGAAGAGTTTTTGGTTCATTGCCTGGGCGTAGTACATCTCGTGGATGTTGCCCATTGCCTGGATGGGGAAGAGGATGATTTGGCGGTAGGCATCGCGCTGGTTGTCGGCAAGGGTGAGGTACTGGCGCAGTGCGTCGCGCTCGAGTGTGGCGTACTGGTCGGCCACTTGCTTCCATTCTCCGGTGTTGATGTTGTAGGTGCTGGCATCCATCATCTCGGCTGTGCAGCGCCCGTTGTACTTGCAGACAAGATTGAGCAGGCGCGCTGCTTCGGCTGCCTGGGCTTCGCCAAACTGCTGGCGGCAGAAGTCGAGGGTGTGGCAGGTGATGTGGCTGGCATCATACTGGCGCGGGTTCCATGCCATGTCCATGAACATCGAGATGGGGTATTCCATCGGCTTGAGGTCGCCCACATTGAGAATCCACATGCTCTGTATGCCGTTGTCGTAGGCGAGGGTGAGTTGCTCCCACATGTTCTGCACTGGAGTTACGTTCAGCCATTTCGAGTTGCGCGGTGCACCCACATAGTCCACGTGGTAGTAGAGTCCCCAGCCGCCCTTGTGCTTGCGCTCCTGGGCATTGGGCACACGGCGTACGTTGCCCCAGTTGTCGTCGCAGAGCAGGAGAATCACGTCGTCGGGCACTTCCATGCCTTTGTCGTAGTAGTCGAGCACTTCCTTGTAGAGCGCCCAAACCTGGGGCGTTTCGCTGGCTTTCTTGCCTGTGACCTCGGCAATGATTTTGCGCTGGTCGCCGATGATTTGCTGCATCAGTCGGGTGTCGGCTTCCTCGCCCATTGCTTCGTCGCCGTCGCCCCGCATTCCGATGGTCACGAGTTGCTCCGTGCCTTTCATCCGCTCGATGCCCTCGCGGAAGAACTGCTGCAGGCGACCTTTGTTGGTGGTGTAGTTCCATGCTCCCCATTTGCCGCGGTTGCGTGCAAACTCCTGGTAGTTGCGTGCCATCGGCTCGTGGTGGGAAGTGCCCATCACGATGCCCATGTCGTCGGCTGTCTGCTCGTTCTCCGGGTCGTCGGCATAGAATGACCACATCCACATGGCTGGCCACATCATGTTGCCTCTCAACCGGAGCACGAGCTCGAACACTTGCTGATAGAAGCGGTGGTCGGCATAGTCGGTGCCGTAGGTGTTCTTTATCCAGGAGGAGAGACAGGGCGCTTCGTCGTTGAGGAAAATGCCCCGGTATGCCACTGCAGGCTCTCCGTCGGTGAATGTGCCTTTGCTTGCGTAAATCTCCTTGTGCGGAGCCACTGGTACGTCTGCCCAGAAGTACCAGGGCGACACTCCCATCTGATCCGACAGCTCGTAGATGCCATAGACTGTGCCTCTGCGGTCGCTGCCTGCTATGACGAGCTGCTCGCCGATGACGGTGATTACGAATTTCTCGCGCTTGCCCTTGAGCTGCGAAGCATCAAGCAGGCGACGCTTCACCAGCTGGTCGATGAACTGGGAATGTCCGAGCGTGCCGATGATGATTCGTGCGTCAGCGGCAGAGTGGGAGAGTGTGGCTTCGCTGCCGGTCACCCGCTTGAAGTCTGCCATGAGCGAATGGGCAGCAATGTCGACAGCCTTGAAATCTGCCTCGTCGGTGGCGATTGTGGCTTGTTGCTGTGGATTGAGCAGAAGGTCGCCTCTGTCGAAGCTGATGAACTGCTCTGCCGCTTCTGCGGTCTGTACTAGGATGAAGGCTGCGGTGGCAATGACCAGTGCCTTGAGTGTCTGGATGGTTGTCATGATTGTGTGTGGTTTCTGATTTGTGGATGCAACGTTTCTGATTTATGAATGCAATGATTTTTGATTCCGGATGCAAAGATAAGTATAATTCCTCAATGGCTTTCGCTCTGACAGCCGTTTGTTTCGCACTGATGTCCTCCATGTTTTTTATTTGATAGATTTTGATAGATTTTTGACAATGGGCAACGGAGTGTGCCAGGGGCTTGATGTGTGGGCTTTACGCATCCGGCTGTCTTTCTGCGGAAGATTGCATGGGTGTGGAATTTTACTATCTTAACGGGTAAGTGTTGTGAAATCTTAATATGTTGTTTCATAGCTTGATAGATAGAAATTTATGTGACACTTAGGGGGGGTATGTGCAATAATTCAAGAATGTGACAAAAAATTGCGCGGGTTTTGTTGTATGGCATGAGAAATTTCTGTATCTTTGTGCCGATAAATGACATTCTCCAGTGGGAGAGCGGAAAAAAAGCTCAAATCGAGGTATGTTTTTCAACATAAAAGATGTATGTTTTTCAGCATACAATTCGAGTAGGAGCCAACAGACGGGCAAAGCAGACTATACGGATGAACAATGCGGTCTTGCGGATGAACGAGACAGACTTTCGGACGGAAACGAGTCTTAGGTGATGAGATAGACTTTATAGATAGGAACAAGTCTTGGACGAATAGACGAAACAGAAGTGAGAGATTGATAAAAGAATACAGCGTGGGAAACAAATAGAACAGCATCCTTCCTTTTCTGGCTACAAGTGTACGATACATGTCCCCCTAACAATTTGTATCGCGTATAGGTTTTTTTGGTTATTCACACTTGCCGGAAACACGGACCCCATTTCCTGTCATATGTACGATTACCGTTGCAGGGGTTCAAGAGGAAGGGTGCTTTTTTCTCCCTGTGTATAGTTGAAGTCCATGCCGATTTGTCTTTCTGCCTGCTTTATGGCATCTTCGTGTCCATTGAGCGCGGCAAAGGGTGCGAACTGCATTGCCCGGTCCTCCATCGACATCTGCGGATGATGTTTCGACACATGGTGGGGAAGATTGATTATGTCGTTGAAAATGTTGGTCATGCGTTGTGTCCTCCTATCTGATTGTTGCGTTCGCGCGTGGTTGCCCCTTCGTTGAAGTCGAGCCCTTTCAGTATGGCGTTCTTGCCGAACTTCTTCTTGATGCTCAGCAGGGCTTCCTGCATCTTCCGCTCTTTCTTGTCCTGCCTTGCCTCTGTCTCCTGCTGCTCGTGTAGCTGCTGGTAGTCGGTGAACATGTCGAGCTGCACTGCCGCTGGCTTTGCCTTTGCCTGCTGTTCCAGGTCTTCATCGGCAATGTGGTTGGCACATACGTTGAGACGGCGGACAAACAGCGACGGGTCAGCACAAGTGTGGAAAAGCTCGTCCACAGCCTTCAGTATGGCACGGCTCGACGATGTCATCTTGCCGAGGTTCATCGAACCATGTGAGGGCTTGGGCACTGGCCGTCCGTAGCGGTCGTACACCACTTCGCCTTTGTATTCCCCTCGTGCTTTTTCTCCCTTCAGGTTCTCGGTATCGTAACCCACGTTGATCACTATCTGGTCGGTCGTCAACCGTTTCTCCACCAGTTCCAGTGCCAGCGAATCTGCCATCTCGAGGATCACTGTCCTTGCCTGGGAGAAAAGGTAGGGCGACTTCAGCACCTGCCCGTTGCTGAGCGATTTTGCCCTGGGCTTGTAGGCTTTGATGGCTTCGATGGTGCATGGCTCCCATCCCCATGCATGGTCAATCAACAGTTCGGCATTCACTCCAAAGAGTTTGTAGAGGATTTCCTCGTCGCGCACCGAGCATTTGGCGACTTGCCCCATCGTGTAGATGCCAATTCGCTCCAGTTTCTGTGCTATTCCGGAACCCACTCTCCAAAACTTGGTGATGGGCTGGTAGTCCCACAGTTGGCGGCGGTAGGTCATTTCGTCGAGTTCGGCAATGCGCACTCCGTCTTTGTCTGCCGGCATTTTCTTTGCCACAATGTCCATTGCCACTTTACACAGGTAGAGGTTTGTGCCGATGCCTGCAGTGGCAGTGATGCCGGTGGCAGCGAGCACGTCCTTTATCATCTTCATGGCAAGTTCGTGGGCAGTCAGACGGTAGAGCCGCAGATAGTTGGTGGCATCGATGAACACTTCGTCCACCGAGTAGACATGGATGTCTTCGGGAGCAATGTATTTGAGGTAAATCTTGTAGATTTTGCTGCTGCACTCGATGTAGTCAGCCATGTGGGGAGCGGCAGCCACAAAGTCGAGCTCCAGTTCCGGATGGGCTTTCAGTTCGGGGTCGGACACGGATTTGCCAGTGAACGAGTGCCCGGGTGCATTGCTGCGCCGCTCTTTGTTCACCTCCTTCACTCTCTCCACCACCTCGAACAGCCGCGCCCTGCCGCCGATGCCGTAGGCTTTCAGCGAAGGCGACACAGCCAGGCAGATGGTCTTCTCCGTGCGGCTTACGTCAGCCACCACGAGATTGGTGGTCAACGGGTCCATCTTCCGCCTTACGCATTCCACTGATGCGTAAAACGATTTCAAGTCGATGGCTATGTATGTCCTTTCCTCTTGCATGGGCAGTTCGTTGGCATTCATTTTGTGTGCCAAAGTTACAAAAACTAATTGGAAACATATGGATTGCAGCCGTAAAAAAGATAAGTAGCCTCACAATTTGGCGAATATAATTAAAATGCATATCTTTGCAAGAACAAGACAAGAGACACAGACTATGGACAGACTTCCAAAAGACCCGGCGATGCTCATCTCGGCAGTGAACATGCTGCTGCGTGATGGTGAGTTCGACTCGCTGGAGTCATTATGCTATAACTTCGACACAACACCCGAACAGCTGAAGGCAGACCTGAAGGCAAGCGGCTACGTGTATTGCGAAGAACAGAAACAGTTCCGACCCGACGGATTCAACCAGGCTGGCGAATGATTTCATTCAAGGGAAAGAACACGATTTCAAGGAACGGCGAATGATTTCAAGAGACTGTATAGAATCAGCCTATTGCTTTTTCCACCAGAAGCAGAGAGTGTATGAGTATTCAACCCTCGACTGGCAGAAAGACGACATCGAACTGGCAATCAGCGAGTATGTGAACGGCATGGACATGAACCTCTACCGGCTCTTGGCTGATGGCAGGGAAGATTTCCTGCTCGACCACACGTGCTTTGCCTCCGATCTTGGGAAGGCAGTGAGCCGATTGGACGGACTGATGAAGGCTGAACCTTGAATGTCGGAAAGAATAACGAACGATAAAAACAAAAACAATAGCAATATGAAGAAAGTAAACATTTTGGCACTTGCATTGTGCCTCATTTCATTCCTCGCGTGCGACAAGCAAGGATATGTGATTACAGGAACGGCTGAGGGAACAGTGGACGGCGACACTGTCTATCTCTGCGACATGCAGGGCTTCTTTTCAATGATTCCTACCGACACAGCCTATGTGAAGGACGGACAGTTTGAGTTCAAGGGCGACTTCGACGGAGCTGCAATCCGTTATGTCATTGCAATGCACAACGGAGATGCCATAGGCGGATGGGCTGACGTCATCCTCGAGAAGAAGGCAAACATCAAGGTGCAGATATTCAGCGACGACTCGAAAAAACCAGTCGTGGAGAGCGATGGCGTGGAAGCACAACTGTATAAGGAGTTCATGACGTTGGAGGATAACTGGAACAAAGCCCAGCAACCTTCATGGGACATTGTGCGTGAGCAGAAAGGCACTCCGGAGCAGATTGCAGCAGCACAGAAGACAATGGACTCAATCACTGTGGAGATGCACAAGGCTGAGAAACAGTTCATGATTGACCATCTGCCATCGGGCGTGAGCGACATGATTCTTTCTTCAGTCTACAGCCGCACAGAGTCGGACAAGGAAAAGGCTGAGTTGCTGGACTTGTTCAAGAAGAAATGTCCGAACACTCCTAATTATAAATCTATAGTTGCCGACATCGAGGCAAAGCAAAGAGGAAAGGTAGGCTCAACCTACACCGACTTCACGATGAGCGACCCAGACGGCAAGCAACTCTCGATAAGCCAGTTTGTGAAGAACAACAAATACACACTCGTCGACTTCTGGGCTTCATGGTGCGGACCTTGCTGCGCTGAGATGCCAAACGTGGTGAAGGCTTACGAGAAGTTCCACAGCAAAGGACTGGAAATCATCGGAGTGTCGCTCGACAACGACAAGGACACATGGCAGGCTGGACTCAACCGCCTGAAGATGTCATGGCCTCAGATGTCTGACCTCAAGGGCTGGGAATGTGAGGCAGCTTCGCTCTATGGCATCCAGGCAATTCCTTCGAACATACTGATTGACCAAAACGGAAAGATTGTGGCAAAGGACTTGCGTGAGGAAGAATTGCAGACCAAACTGGCAGAACTCTTGGACAAGAACTGATGAACGTAGAGACAGGACTGCTGGATATAGATAAGAACGTAAATAAGGACTGATGAATGTAGATATAGAACCATCCTGGAAAGAACAGCTGCAGACGGAGTTCGACAAGCCATACTTTGCACAGTTGGCTGCGTTCGTCAAGCAGGAATATGCAACCCATTCGGTTTATCCTCCGGGCAAACTCATTTTCAATGCTTTCAACCAGTGCCCGTTCAACAAAGTGAAGGTGGTGCTGATTGGGCAGGACCCTTACCACGAATCGGGACAAGCACAAGGACTGTGCTTCTCGGTGAACGAGGGCGTGACATTTCCGCCTTCGCTGAACAACATATTCAAGGAGATAGAGTCCGACATCGGTACGCCAGTGCCCAAGAGCGGTGACCTCACCCGATGGGCAAAGCAAGGTGTGCTGCTGCTCAATGCAACACTCACGGTGCGCGAGCATGAGGCTGGTTCCCACCAAAAGCACGGATGGGAAGAATTCACCGATGCCGTCATCCGTATGCTGAGCGAGAAACGCGAGAACCTGGTGTTTATCCTTTGGGGAAGTTATGCCCAGGGAAAGAGCAGCTTGATTGACAGCAAGAAACACTGCATCCTGCGCTCGGCACATCCGTCGCCGCTGTCAGCCTACCGTGGCTTCTTCGGCAACCATCATTTCAGTCAGACAAACGACTATCTGCGGTCGAAAGGAATTGAAGAGATAAAATGGTAAAGAACATAATATTTGACTTCGGTGGGGTGATTATCCACATCGATTCCGAGGAAGCGTGCCGCAGGTTCGTCTCCCTGGGCATCACCGATGCCGATCAACAGTTGAGCATATTCGGACAGACCGGCATTTTCCGTGAAGTGGAGACTGGTGAGATAACAGCCGAAGAATTCTGCCGTAAACTGGCAGCGGAAGCAAAGGCAAAAGGAGGAAAGTTCAAGGACGAGGAAAATCCTACATTCACGTTCGAGCAGGCACAATGGGCTTGGCTCGGCTACATCAAGGCAGTGCCGCAGAAGAACCTGGATACATTGCTCCGGCTGCAGAAGGACTACAACCTCTACTTGCTGAGCAACCTCAATCCTTTCATTTCACAATGGGACGAGAGCGAGGCATTCAGCGGCGACGGTCACGGACTCAGCCATTACATTCCCGAACGCTACTACAGTTTCCAGTTGTACGACTACAAGCCCGCGCCTTCCATCTTCGAGAAGATGCTCAGTCGGGCAGGGATAAAAGCTGAGGAATCGGTGTTCCTCGACGATAGTCCGAGGAATATCGTGGGATGTGAGGCAGTGGGAATCAAAGGACTTCTCGTGCAGAAGGATGAAGACTGGACGGAACGTCTTGATGCGTTCCTCGCAAAGCAAAATGGATTGTAAGGCAATGGGTGTAAGTACAAATATATGCTTCAAGTCGATGTGTGCTGGGAAAATGCCCGCAAGGAAACGGATATTCCATCTGCTGGCATTCCTGTCCGTCTCCATCTCGTTGTCCGCACAGAGCGACGTGTTTGAGCAGGAGTTTCTGAAGAGCAGGAACATTGAAATCACTGAAGGCAATTATGTGAAGCTGCTGAAAAGCGGCAAGGAGAAATTCGCAGACTTGTTGGAGTCGGTGCGCAATGCCAAGTCGTTCATCCACCTGGAGTACTTCAATTTCCGCAACGATTCGATTGCACGTCTGCTCTATCATGAACTGGCACTGAAAGTGGCAGAAGGCGTTGAGGTGAGAGCCATGTATGATGCATTTGGCAATTCATCCAACAACCAGCCGGTGAAGCATCACATGCACGACTCAATCTCGGCACTGGGAATAAAACTCGTGAAGTTCGACCCAATCACCTTTCCGTGGGTGAACCACATCTTTCCGCGCGACCATCGCAAGATTGTGGTGATTGACGGCAAGATTGGCTACACGGGAGGCATGAATGTGGCAGACTATTACATCAACGGACTGGAGGGAATCGGTCCGTGGCGAGACATGCACATGCACATCGAAGGTCCGGCAGTGGAACAGCTCCACCGCATTTTCTGCCGTATGTGGCAGGAGTCTACGGGTGAATCGCTGACCGGAGAGAAATATTTCCCTGAGCAGCAAAAGAGAGGAAACTCGAAGGTGGCAGTCGTAGACCGTCATCCGGGCGAGACCAACAAGGCAATGCGCGAGCTCTATGTCAGTATGCTCGACAATGCCCACAGCAAGGTGTTGCTTGTGAACCCTTATTTTGTGCCGACCAAATCAGTGCGCGATGCTCTCAAGAGCTGTATCGACAGGGGAGTGGACGTGGAAATCATGCTCAGCGAGAAGAGCGACATTCCGCTTACTCCCGATGCCAGCCACTATGTGGGGCGCAAGATGCAGAAGCGCGGAGCCAAGGTCTTCATGTTTTGCGGAGGATTCCACCACTCGAAGATAATGATGGTCGACGACAAGTTCTGCACCGTTGGGTCAACCAATCTCGACAGCCGGAGCCTGCGCTGTGACTACGAGGTGAACACAGTCATCTTCGATGAGGACGTGACGGCAGAACTCTCACGTATGTTCGAGAACGACAAGAAGAGTTGTGTGCCAATGAACACAGACTACTGGAAACAGAAAACCCGTTGGAAACGCTTTGTCGGTTGGTTTGGCAATCTTCTGACACCGGTGCTTTAGAAATAAACATTGCCTTGGCGTGGAAAAAATAAGGACATTAGTTCGTAAAAACAATGGCTTGAACATGTAAAAACTAGTCCTTGAGCAAGTAAAAATAAGGTCTTGGGTCTGTAAAAACATTGTCTTGAGCATGTAAAAACAAGGTTTTTCGTATGGAAAATCGAGGTTTTACACCTTATTATATATAGAGAGGAAACAAGTTATATATAGCGAGAAAACAAAGAACAAGAAATAATGAAACAATCACGATTGAAATCAATTGTAGCAATTGCCGTTGTGCTGATGGCGATTGCCTTTACCGACATGAATGCGCAGCGCTATCCCAAGCGTGAGTTCCGTGGTGCATGGATTCAGTGTGTCAACGGGCAGTATCTTGGCAAGTCGCCTGCCGAACTGCGTCAGATGCTCAGCAGTCAGCTCGATGTACTTCAGAAAGCAGGCATCAATGCCATCCTCTTCCAGGTGCGTGCCGAGGGCGATGCTCTCTACAAGTCTGAGTACGAGCCATGGAGCCGTTATCTCACCGGTGTGCAGGGCAAGGCTCCTGCTGACGGATGGGATCCCTTGGCTTGGATGGTGGATCAGTGCCACAGCCGTGGCATGGAGTGTCATGCATGGATAAATCCTTACCGTGCCAAGACTGCGGGAACTACGGTGCTCGACCCCAACCATCCGGCAAGCCGATATGCCGACCGTGTGTTCCGCTATGGCGACCTGCTCATCTTCAATCCTGCGCTCGAAATCAACCGCCGGTACACTTGCTTCATTGTGGAGGACATCCTCAGCCGCTATGATGTCGACGGCTTGCACATGGACGACTATTTCTATCCCTATCCTGTTGCAGGTCAGCCTATTCCCGACCAGGCATATTTCAATGCCGACCCTCGCGGATTCAGCAATATCGAGGACTGGAGGCGCGACAATGTGAACCTGCTGATTAGCGACATCCACAAATTGGTGCGCAAGGTGAAGCCTTGGGTGAAGTTCGGCATTTCTCCTTTCGGCATCTATCGCAACAGTCCTGATGGAGTGAACAACAGCCGTGGAAGTGCCACTCGCGGAACCCAGAACTACGATGATCTCTATGCCGATGTGGTTTATTGGGTCGACAAAGGTTGGGTGGACTATATCATTCCTCAGATTTACTGGAACATAGGCAATGCAGCAGCCGACTACAAGGTGCTTTGCAACTGGTGGAACGACTATTGTGGCGGTCGTCCTCTCTTCATCGGGCAGGACGTGGAGCGCACTGTGAAAGGCGTTGACCCCGACAATTCTCAGCAGCATCAGATGCTTGCCAAGTATGCCATCCAGCGCAGTCAGCCCAATGTGCAGGGCTCGTGCCAGTGGTATGCGGCTGCAGTGGTGAACAATCCGGGCAACTACCGCACGATGCTTGAGGCTGAATACCACCGCTATCCGGCTCTCCAGCCGCTCATGACCTTCATCGATGGCAAGGCTCCGAAGAAGGTGGGCAAGCTTTCCATTGATTTCAAGAGTGGCAACGGCACTTACGGTAGTGGCAAGATTTATCTCACATGGAAGGCTCCGAAGGCAAAGAAGGATATGGACAAGGCTCACCGGTATGTGGTCTATCGCTTTGCTCCGGGTGAGAAGGTGGACGTGAAGGTGAACGATGCGTCGCACATTGCTGCCATAACCAGTGAAACTCGGTTTGAATTGACTGGCAATATGACTGGCTATACGTTTGTGGTCACTGCTCTCGACCGTCTTCACAATGAATCAAAGCCGGTGAAGGTGAAGTTGTAAAGGCTTTTCCCTTGGATTGGGCTTTTCCCTTGGATTGGGCTTTTCCCTTGGATTTAGTGGGCTTGTTTTAGGTTCGGACTTTGAGTTTCGTGCTTGGAACAAGCCTATTTTTATGGTTTGAACTATGCGCTTTTAGGGTTAAAACCATGCATTTAAGGTCTTGAACTTGTCGTTTTTAGGGTTCGAAGGTGTCAATTTATGCTTTTTGGAGCGGAATTTTCTTGGTTGCGAAGCCTGATTTCTTCTGCTGTTTCTTCTGCTGTTTCTTCTGCTGTTTCTTACGCTATGGCTTCAGCTGTTATCTGTGTCTTTCTCAGATAGTTTCCTTTTGCGTAGGCAAAGTAGATGACGGCGCCGAGGAGGTTGGCTGTCCACATCATCCAGAAGGCTGCGTGGTAGTCAACCATTCCTGCCACGATGCCTCCGAGCAGTACTCCGAGTCCGGAACCGAGGTCCCACGAGGTGAGCAGTGTGGAGTTGGCTGTTCCGCGCTGGTTGGTCGTCGCAAGGTTGATGAACATGTTCTGGTATGCCGGATACATGTGTCCGTTGCCCAGTCCGATGGTCAGTGCGGAGACGTAGAGCGCTATGGGGTGGTGTATGAGGGCGAAGAGCAGATAGCCTGCCAGCGAGATTGTCATGCCTTCCGATGCGTTGTGCACTATGCGTCCTTGTCGCAGTCCTTTGGCTCCGGTGAGCCGTGAGAGTGCCAGTCCGCCGGCAAGGAGCAGGAAGAAGATGCCTGCACCGCTCTTGATGCCCAGTTCTTCGGCTGCATAGATTGCCACATAGGTAGAGATTACTCCGTAGGACAGTGCGAAGCAAATCATGCTGAGTCCGAGGCTCCATCCGCGCAGGAGGAAGAGTTTGTTGAGCACCATCACTATGCGCTTTTGCGATATTTGTCCGTTGCGCACTGCGGTCTGTGCTGCGGTCTGCACTGTAGCGATTGCCGACGACTGCACTGCTGCCATTTCTTTGCTTTGCTTGTCGGTCTGCGCTGCTGTCCCCGTATTTGCGTTTTGCGGCTCTTCTGTGGGCTCGAATTTTATGGTGTAGTCGATGATGAGTCCGAGGAGCGAAATGGCGAGGGAGAGGACGAACAGCAGCTCGTAGCTGTGGAGGGTGTGGAGCAGCAGGAGTGCTATGGTGGGGCTTATGGCTGTGGCTATGTTGTTGCTCAGTCCGTAGTAGCCCAGTCCTTCGGCTCGTCGGGTGGGGTGGAGCACATCGACTGCCACTGTGGTTCCTGCCACTGTTGTGGCTCCGAACGGGATGCCGTGCATGGTGCGGAAGATGGCGAAGAGGGTGAGCGACGATGCTGCGAGGTAGCCTGCAAAGAGTGTCACGAAGAAGAAGTTGAATCCGAGCAGCACTGCTCTTCTCGGCAGTCGGTCGACCATGTATCCGCTGAAGGGGCGTATGACGAGTGCTGCCACTGTGTAGCCCGAGAGCACTATGCCTATGGCTTCTTTGCTTGCTCCGAAGGTGTCGCGCAGATAGAGTGGAAACAGTGGCATCAGCAGCATGAAGGAGAAGTAGAGCATGAAGTTGGCTGCCCAAATCTTCGTGTAGTTGCTGTTCCAGAGCTTTTCTTTCTTCGTCATTTCCTTCCCAGCTGTCGTCTGTTATCTTACGATCACTTTCTGGCCCTGGATGATGTTCACACCTTTCTGCAGTTTGTTTTGGCGCACTCCGCTTACGTTGTACACTTCGCCGTTGTCTACGGTTCCGTCGTTCAGGCTGTTGATTCCGGTTGTGGTGTCGGCCGATGCGTTGTGGAGTGCGATGAGTTTTGGTGCTTCGCTTGTGCCGTCAACCTTGATGTAGCAGCGTGTGGCATAGAATCCGCTTGTGGAGTTCTCCACTGGGGTGAAGTCGGCTTCGGCATTGTTCTTCACGTAGATTCCGTATTGTCCGTCGGCTTCTATGTGTTTGGTTGTGCCGATGAGGCTGATTGTCACTCCGCTCACTGTGTAGGTGGTTTTGGGTTCTGCGTCGTATTCTATTTTCGTGTCGGCTGCAGTGAGTTTCACACTTTTGTTTTCGCCGGTGTAGTACAAGATGTAGGGTGTGTTGGCTTTCAGTCCGTCCTGCTTGGCGTTGCGGAAGTAGAGGCAGTAGATGCCGTTGTCGTCAGCCTTCACGTCGTTGAGTATCTCGAGGCGGCAGTCGCTGCCGAAGGCTTCGTTGACTTCCTCGGTGGTCATGTTGAATGGCAGGCAGAGTGTGTTCCATCCGTTGAAGATTGAGCGGTACATGGTCACGTTGCGTGTCTGTCCGTCGTATTGTTCCACGTTTGAGCCGTTGACGCTGCTGAGGTAGAGCGCCTTGGTCTGTGCCGTTGCCTGCATGCCCAGCATGAGGCACACTGCAGTGGTCATCATCGTCTTGATCAGTTGTTTCGTTGTTGCCATATTGCGTAAAGTATTGGTTGATTGTCTGTTTCCAATTTCGTCCTCTTTTACAACTGCAAATATAGTCATTTTTTTTGAGGTGGCAAAATCTTTAGGCAAGTTTGTTCGGCTGGAGGGCAATTTTTTTCTCTGACTGGAAAAAACTTTTTCTCTGACCAGGAAAATAATTTTCTCTGACCAGGGAGCAAAATCCTTCTGGCTGGAGGACTCGAGTTCTCTGACTGGAATAGGAGCCAGCTTTCTCTGAAAGCGTCGGCGATGACACTCGGGCGCCAGCTCGCCTTGTCTTACAGCCCACAAGCCTTCGCTCGCTTTAACGCCCTCGGAGAGAGCTAGCTCCTAGCTCGCATTCGCTCGCCCATCCGGCTGGTCAGTCCTTCAGGAGGGGTTTTGCTTTAACGCCCTCGGAGAGGGCTAGCTCCTATTCCTGCGCTCAAGCCAGCCCGCTTCATCCGAATGGCAAGTCTTCCCTCGCTTTCCGCATAAAAACACCTGAGTTCAACTTCGGGCAAACGACCTGAAAATGGGGGCTTCGTAGGCGAAACATGGCTCTCAGACCCGTCTTCTGGGGCTTTTGGAAGGGTTGGAAACACGCTTATTGTCGTTTGGGCGGTGGTTGAGACGGTTGGAGTCGTGATGCTGGGAAGAATGTAAGTTGTTGCTTTGTAGGAAGTTAAGTTGTTGCTGCTAGTAGGTTGTACTATGAAACCCGACAGTTGACAGTACCGACAGTAGTTTTTAAGGTTACCCCTCTTTTCTCATTTCTCCTTATATATAATATAACTAATTAATTATTAATATATTATATAT
>CAVISR010000070.1:0-15336 GCA_963645405.1 Acutalibacteraceae bacterium | reverse complement strand
ATTAATAATTAGATAGTTATATAGTATAAGGGAGGTTGTGCGCAAATGTAGGGGTACCTTAAAAATAACTGTCACAACTGAAATTGTAATGTAAGATATGTTAATATAATTCGCAACACTCTGATTTGTAATGATATGCGAATGTTAATAGAGTGAAACATCGTGACAGTTAATTGCGACAAGCAGCGTTTTCCTGACAGTTTACCCCTCGAAAACACCCAGTTTTCGAGGGTTTGTGCACGAGTTTTGTGGGTTGTCACGCCAGTTCTTGCCATTTTAACACAAACTTTTCTCGTGGGTTTCTTGTGGTTTTTGGCTGGAAACTGCGTGAATTGAGGGGAAAATGATGGGATAACTGTAATGGTTGAGGCGGAACTGTGAGTGTATGAGGGAGTGAGAGGAGTTTGGAGGAAGGGGAATCGGCAGATGTTAAATCCAGGGCGATTTTTGGGAAAATACGAGCAAACGCTTGATAAATGCAAGGCGCTCGATTCGTTAATCAGCGAGCGTAAGCGAGCTAGGAGC
This sequence comes from Acutalibacteraceae bacterium, assembly GCA_963645405.1. Lineage (GTDB taxonomy): Bacteria > Bacteroidota > Bacteroidia > Bacteroidales > Bacteroidaceae > Colivivens. The sequence goes on along the minus strand of CAVISR010000070.1, from coordinate 14,811 downwards.
TAGCCCTCTCCGAGGGCGTTAAAGCGAGGAGGCGCATTTGCGTCAAATGTACACCAAAGCAATGACAATCAGTTAGCGTTTCACGGAAACTCTATTCCTATCATAGCGAGCTGAAGCTCGAATGTAATCGTCTAGCACTCGGAGAGCGCCGACTCCTATTCCAGCTCGCAATTTTAACCCACCCGTCCGGCTGAAACCTAAAACATTCCTGGCTTACTCCTGCCATCCGCTTATTCTAATCCAGCTCCTTTCATCTGCCGAGCAGCACGAGCATCACGTTGATGTCGCTTGGTGAAACACCGGGGATGCGGCTGGCTTGGGCAAGGGTCACGGGATTGATGCGAGTGAGTTTTTGGCGTGCTTCGATGGTTATCTGGTGCATGTTCATGTAGTCGAACTTGCCCTGAATCTTTATGTTTTCAAGTCGGAGCATCTTTTCTGCCACCATGTTTTCGCGGTTGATGTAGCCTTGGTACTTGATTTTTATCTCGGCTGCTTCGATGATTTCGTCTTTGCGGTCTTCGATTTTATCGAGTTCGCTCTTGAATGCCTTGATATGTGGGGCAAGGTTGAGGATGGTGACGTTCGGGCGTCCGAGCAGGTCGTAGAGCTTGCAACCGCGCTCGAGGGGTGTGGTGCCGATTTGTTCGAGTGCAGGATTGATGAGTGCGGGCTTGATGGAGAATGACTTGGTGAAATCGATGATGCGGTCAATCTCGTTGCGCTTGCTCACCATGCGGTCGTAGCGTTCCTGGCTGGCAAGTCCCAGCCGGTAGGACTTTTCCGTGAGTCGCATGTCGGCATCGTCCTGACGCAGGAGGATGCGGTATTCTGCCCGTGAGGTGAACATGCGGTAGGGCTCGTCGACACCTTTTGTCACGAGGTCGTCAATCAGCACTCCGATATATGCTTCGTTGCGCTTGAGCGTGAAGGGTTCTTTGCCTCCGCACTTCAGCGCTGCGTTCATTCCGGCTATAAGTCCCTGACCTGCTGCTTCTTCGTAGCCTGTGGTTCCGTTCACTTGTCCTGCAAAGAAGAGGTTGCCCACCACTTTTGATTCGAGCGAATGTGTGAGCTGGGTCGGGTCGAAGAAATCGTATTCGATGGCATAGCCCGGTCGGTAGACTGCGAGGTTGCGGAGCGCAGGTATTTTCTTCAGCGCTTCTATCTGGATGTCCATCGGCAGTGACGAGGAGAAGCCGTTGAGATACATCTCGTTGGTGGTTTCGCCTTCGGGCTCGAGGAAGAGCTGGTGCTCGTCTTTGTCGGGGAAGGTGTGGAGTTTGGTCTCGATGCTTGGGCAGTAGCGTGGTCCGATGCTTTTTATCTGTCCGTTGTAGAGGGGCGAGTCGGCAAGTCCGGACATGAGGGTTTCGTGCACTGCCTTGTTGGTCTTGAACATCCAGCAGGGCAGTTGCTTGAGGCACCGGGGCTCGTCCATGAAGGAGAAGCGGTGGAATGTGTGGTCGCCCTCCTGTATTTCAGTCTGTGAGAAGTCTACGCTCCTTCGGTCGATTCGTACTGGAGTGCCGGTTTTCATGCGTCCGGTTCGTATGCCTTGGCTAGCGATGGATTCGGTGAGTCCGGTGGCTGCCGGTTCGGCGATTCGTCCGCCGGGAACTTGCTTGCGTCCCATGTGCATCAGTCCGTTGAGGAAGGTTCCGGCGGTGATTACCACGCACTTGGCACGGAGCTCTGCACCCCAAATGGTACGTACTCCGCGGACTTCACCGTCTGTCACAATCAGTTCGTTCACTTGGTCTTGCCAGATGTTGAGGTTGGGCGTGTTTTCCAGTATCTCGCGCCATGCCCAGATGAATTTGCCTCTGTCGCACTGTGCGCGCGGACTCCACACTGCCGGACCTTTGGAGAGGTTGAGCATGCGGAACTGGATGGAGCACCGGTCGGTGACGATGCCCATCATGCCGCCGAGTGCATCGATTTCGCGCACTATCTGTCCTTTGGCAATGCCGCCCACGGCTGGGTTGCACGACATCTGTGCAATCTTGTTCATGTCCATCGTGACAAGGCAAGTCTTTGCTCCGAGCCGTGCTGAGGCTGAGGCTGCTTCACAGCCTGCATGGCCTGCGCCCACCACCACTACATCGTAGTTGAAAACCATATTTCTCTGTCTGTATATTTATTAACTCTTTTAACTGTTTGTTCTCTTCTTGTGAGCCACCTGTAATATTTCCCTACCAGCGAAATAGACTTTTTCTGACTGGAAAAATTTTTTTTCCTGACCAGGAAAATAATTTTCTCTGACTGGAAAAGTTTTGCACCCCTCACAGGTACTTCTGGAGCACTTTCCTCTTTGCGCCCGAAGGCTGGAAAAATCGTACATCTTCCATCGGCATGGAAAGGCTCATATTTCCGTCAGTACGAATTGTCGCCAGCATGAGAAAGCGCCTGTCTTTTCATCAGTACGACACTTGGCACTTGATGCCTGCTGCCTCTACTTTGCGTGCGATTTCATCGAGTTCCTCATGGCTGGCTTTCTTCAGTCCGTGAGCCGGAGTTTCGCGGTCGATGGTGTAGACCATGGCTTCTGCCGGACATATGGTCTGCAATGCCTCAATCCATGGAATGACGAAGTCATCGCTGACATTCGACACGTCTTTGCCGTCGTATTCTCCGCGGAGGAACATGGTCTGCACGATGCAGTGGCCGTGGAACTGTGCCATCTTCGAGATGATGTCTGCAACCTTGTAGCGCTGGCTGACCGGGCGGTCGAGCAACCTGATGTAGTCATCGGACACGGTGTCGAGCTTCAGTATGTTGTTGTCCACAAGCTGAAGTGCATCAAACACTTCCTGGCGCAGAATCTGCGTGGCGTTGCTCAGCACGCTCACTTTGGCGCAGGGGAAATATTCGTTGCGCAGACGGATGACGTCGCCCACAATCTCGGGAAACCACGGATTCATCGTGGGCTCGCCATTGCCTGCAAAGGTCAGAACATCGGGCTTGGGACCATTCTGGCGCATGTTTTCGAGTCGTGCCTTCAATGCATCGTGTACCGACTGCGGACTGGCGAATTTACCGTGGGGAATGAAGTCCTTGTTGAAGCCGCACTCGCAATAGATGCAGTCGAACGAGCAGCACTTGCCGTCGCCCGGCAAGAGGTTGATGCCAAGCGACACTCCCAGCCTGCGGCTGTGGATGGGGCCGAAAATCGGCGAATCGTATAACACTGTCATTGTTCAATCCACTTTGATTCGAACTGCAAAGATACTGAATATTTCTGAATTCCGTGTGTCTTGGACGACAAAGATGCGTCCGGATGCATAATTATTTAATAAGGTGTGGGCGCATGTCTCGATTATTTACTATCTTTGCACACAAATTTCAAAACAAACTCATAGCAGAATCATGATTTTCTTTTTCAGTACGCCCCAGCAAAGTATCATTGCGGTAAGCATGGATCATGAAATCAGCACTGAGGAAACCAATGCTCTTCAGTGGCTTTTCAGCAATGCAACCAAACTAAGCGACTCAGTAGTCAAAGGCCTGTTTGCAGGTCCGCGCCGCGAGATGATCACTCCGTGGAGCACAAACGCAGTGGAAATAACCCAGAACATGGGACTTAAAGGCATTCAGCGCATCGAGGAATTCTTCCCCATCGAGGAAAACTCCGAAATCGACCCGATGCTGCAGCGCAGATACTCCGAATTGAACCAAGACATCTTCACCGTCGACATCAAGCCGGCTCCGATAGTCCACATCGAGAACCTGGAGGAGTACAACGAGCAGGAAGGACTTGCCCTCAGCCCCGAAGAAATCGAATATCTGCACAATGTGGAGAAGCAACTCGGACGGAAACTCACCGACTCCGAAGTCTTCGGCTTTGCCCAGATCAACTCCGAGCACTGCCGCCACAAGATTTTCGGCGGAACATTCATCATCGACGGAAAGGAGATGGAAAGCAGCCTATTCCAGATGATTAAGAAGACAACCAAGGAAAACCCGAACAAGATTATATCAGCCTACAAGGACAATGTGGCATTCGCCCAGGGACCAGTCGTAGAGCAGTTTGCGCCCAACGACCACAGCACCAGCGACTATTTCCGCACTCGTCCGATAGAATCGGTGATTTCGCTGAAGGCTGAGACCCATAACTTCCCTACAACGGTGGAACCGTTCAACGGAGCAGCCACAGGAACAGGCGGTGAAATCCGCGACCGTATGGGCGGTGGAACCGGTTCGTGGCCAATCGCAGGTACAGCAGTCTACATGACCAGTTACCGCAATGGCGAACATCCTCGTCACTGGCTCTACCAGACACCGGAGCAAATCCTCATCAAGGCATCAAACGGCGCCAGCGACTTCGGCAACAAATTCGGCCAGCCACTCATCTGCGGTTCGGTGCTCACCTTCGAACACAAGGAAGAAGGCAACGACGAACCACAGTACGGCTACGACAAGGTAATCATGATGGCAGGAGGAGTGGGCTACGGCACCAAGCGCGACTGCCTGAAGGGCGAGCCTCAGAAAGGCAACAAGATTGTGGTTGTGGGCGGCGACAACTACCGCATCGGACTCGGGGGCGGAAGTGTAAGTTCAGTCGACACCGGACGCTACTCAAGCGGCATCGAACTCAATGCCGTGCAGCGTGCCAACCCGGAGATGCAGAAGCGTGCCAACAACCTTGTGCGTGCCCTGTGTGAAGAGGAAGTCAACCCAATCGTGTCAATCCACGACCACGGAAGCGCAGGCCACGTGAACTGCCTGTCGGAACTGGTGGAAGAATGCGGCGGTCTCATCGACATGGCCAAACTGCCAATCGGCGACAAGACCCTCAGTTCGAAGGAAATCATTGCCAACGAATCGCAGGAGCGCATGGGACTTCTCATCGACGAGAAACACATCGAACACGTACGCAAGATAGCAGAGCGCGAGCGCGCACCATTATATGTAGTAGGTGAAACCACCGGCGATGCCCACTTTGCCTTCGAGCAGGGCGACGGTGTCCGTCCGTTCGACCTCGAGGTGGCACAGATGTTCGGCCACTCTCCAAAGACCTACATGAAAGACGAGACCGTGGTTCATCATTATGCAGATGTCACTTACTCATCCGATAAAATCGATGAATACCTCGACAAAGTACTTCGTCTTGAGGCTGTTGCCTGCAAAGACTGGTTAACCAACAAGGTGGACCGCAGTGTGACAGGCAAGATTGCACGCCAGCAGTGTGTGGGCGAACTCCAGTTGCCACTGAGCGACTGCGGAGTGGTAGCCCTCGACTACAGAGGACAGAAAGGAATTGCCACAGCAATAGGCCATGCGCCTCAGGCAGGACTTGCCGACCCGGCAGCAGGAAGCGTGCTGTCAGTAGCCGAATCACTCACCAACATTGTGTGGGCACCGATGGCAGACGGACTCGACAGCGTGAGCCTCTCAGCCAACTGGATGTGGCCATGCCGCAGCCAGAAAGGTGAAGATGCCCGCCTCTATGCCGGAGTGAAAGCACTGAGCGACTTCTGCTGCGAACTCCAGGTGAATGTGCCGACAGGCAAGGACTCACTCTCCATGACCCAGAAATATCCTGACGGAAGCAAGGTTATAAGCCCGGGAACAGTCATCGTGAGCAGCGGCGGCGAAGTGAGCGACATACGACAGGTAGTGGCACCGGTAGTGAAGAACGTAGACTCAACCCTCTATCATATCGATTTCTCATTCGACCAACTCCGTCTGGGTGGCAGTGCCTTCGCACAGAGCCAGGACAAGATTGGCAGCGACGTGCCTACAGTGAAGCGTCCGGAATATTTCCGCGATGCATTCGCCGCAGTGCAGGAACTCGTGAAGGCAGAACTCATCCTTGCCGGACACGACATCAGCGCCGGAGGTCTTATCACCTGTCTGCTCGAGATGTGCTTCTCAAACACCAAGGGCGGACTGAAGATTTCGTTCGATGAAATGGGCGAGACCGACCTTGTGAAACTCCTTTTCGCAGAGAATCCGGGCATCGTGATACAGGTGGCAAAAGAGAACGAGCATGAAGTGGAAGAAATCCTTGCCAATGCAGGCGTAGGCTTTGCTCGCATCGGAGCCCCGACTTCAGAGCGTACAATAAAGATAGAGGCAAAGGGCAAGAGTGTTCATACATTCGACATCGATGCACTGCGCGACGTATGGTATTCAACCTCATACGAACTCGACCAGCGCCAGAGCATGAACGGAATGGCATCGGAGCGCTACAAGAACTACAAGAACGAGCCAATCGAACATAAGTTCAACAACGATTTCACCGGAACCTTCCAGCAGTACGGCATCAGTCCCGACCGCGACTCAGAACCGTCAGCTTCACGCCCGAAGGCAGCAATCATCAGAGAGAAAGGAACCAATGGTGAGCGCGAGATGGCTTACTGCCTCTACCTTGCCGGCTTCGACGTGAAAGACGTGATGATGACCGACCTTGTGAGCGGACGCGAGACCCTCGACGAAATCCAGATGATAGTGTTCTGCGGCGGATTCTCCAACTCCGACGTACTCGGCAGCGCCAAAGGATGGGCAGGAGCATTCCTCTACAATCCAAAGGCAAAGGCAGCACTCGACAAGTTCTATGCACGCAAAGACACACTCTCACTCGGCATCTGCAACGGTTGCCAGTTGATGATGGAACTCGGACTGCTCAACGACAAGGGCTACGACAACTTCGGCGCAATGAAGCACAACATAAGCCACAAGTTCGAGAGCGGCTTCCTCACCCTCAGCATTCCTCAGAACGAGTCAGTGCTCTTTGGCTCGCTCAGCGGAAGCAAGATTGGCATTTGGGTGGCTCACGGAGAAGGACGCTTCGAACTACCGATGGAGGAAAGCAAATACAACGTGGTGGCAAAGTACAACTACTCAGGTTATCCAGCCAATCCAAACGGCAGCGACTACGACATTGCCGGCATCTGTACAAGCGACGGCAGACACCTTGCCATGATGCCACACCTCGAGCGTACCATCTTCCCTTGGCAAATGGCTGATTACCCGGACAACCGCAAGAAAGATGACGTAACTCCATGGATTGAAGCCTTCGTCAATGCAAGAAAATGGTGTGAAAGCCATAAGTAATAGCTTCCAAGGCATAAGCAACAAACGGCTTTTGAGTAAACTTTATGTTGGCTTTGTAAAAGTTATAAGCGACCAATAAGTCGATTGGCATAACGCCATAGGCAACCAAAATAAATCCCCTCAAGCATCAACACTTGAGGGGATTGCTTTTATATGATGACCGGTTTATCTGTTGACCGATTGATTCAGATTTTTCGATGGATTCATATTTCAGAACCGATAGAACTAAATCATCGGAACCATCAGAAGCAAATCATCAGAATCAATTGAAGATTGGTCTTGCTCGGATTGTTCTTGCTCAGATTGTTCCTGCTCGGATTCTTCCTGCCTACTTGATAGCAACCTTCAGCGGGCTCTTGATTTGGCGAGAGAAAGTACTGAGGTAAGATTCCCAATCGGTGAGCGAACGGAACTCTGTCTCTTCATTGCGACTCCATCCAGTACCGAAGTAGTAAGTGAATGTGACAGACGGCTTTATACTTCCGATTGAAAGAATATGACCGGTTGCTCCAGGAAGTCCTTCCTCTGACTGGAACTTCACTCCGCTCATTTTTTCGGCTGACACCGCTCCTACATAAATCTTTCCAAAATCTTTGTTCTGGGAAGTGCGGTATTTCTCCTTGTATTGATTGGGGTCACCCAAGTCTTCATAGCCCATGTAGCCACTCTCCTTATTTAATACATAAGCATTGGGATTTTCGTTGTGTACCACGATTCCAACGGCAAGCGGTGTGTCTTGGGTAAGTCCTGCATAACTTACAGTTGCCTTGTTGAGCTGTGAACCAGCGTCAAGGCTTACTATGCGTGTTTCTGTCACTTTCATGCTGCCGATGGATTCTTCTCCATACACGAGCTTTACAGTAAAGCGGAGCGGACCTTTGTCGAGGATTTCGTAGGTCTTGTAGCAGCGCGGATAAGCGATTTTACCGTCCTGCATCAGTGCGTTGGTTCCGCATCCGAGCGTCGGCCCCACCTTGTAGCAGTCCATGCCATTGCCATGGTCCACATGATAACTGATGGAATTGTAGACGTCATCGGCAAGGTCTCCCTTTCCAATCTTGCGCAGCTTGGCAATTGCCTTCTGCATGTCTGCGTCCAGTTCACTGGCATAGCGGTCTTCCACCACAAGCTTTGATGTCCGCTTGTTCCAGATGTCGTAGCCCCATGCTCTTTCTCCGCTTTTCTGCAATGCTGGTCCGTAGCAGCGGAAAGCCACGCGGTCGTTCTCCCATGCAATGTCGTCAACTCGCTCCGGGAACTGGCGTCCGAATACGTGAGGTTCGTATTTGGCTGGTTGACCTGCATTGACCAGATAGATGGACTTTCCCTTTGCTGCAACACCAACCTGGAATATCAGTTTTCCGTCGTATGTCACCTGGCTTGGGATTTCGCGTCCGTCGGCATCTGTCACAACTACGGTGGATGCCCCATTCAGTTTTGCCTTAACTTGTTTCATGTCGACTTCCACCATTTCACCGCAGCGTGCGATGTTGAGGGAGTTGCGTACAGTTATCGTAACCTTGTCGGCTGCATTCACCGACAATGCGAGCAGGGCAGCGGCTACAAAAAGAATTGATTTCTTCATACTATAATCTATAATCATTTTGTCAGTTCATTATAAAAACATCTTCTTGGCTACTCTTTATGGAATCATTTAGTCAGTTTCTTTATAAAGTCGAAGTCGAGGGTCTTGCGGTAGAGATTTGCCTTTGCCACCTTTATCCGGATTCCATCGCCAAGGGTGAAGCGCACATGTGAGCGTCTACCTACAAGGCAATAGTTCTTGTCGTCGAAGTCGAAGGCTTCGTTGCCGAGGAAGCGAACTGCGATGAATCCTTCGCAGTGGTTCTCGTTGATTTCGGCAAACACGCCTGCTTCGGTAACTCCGCTTATCTTTGCATCGAACTCCTCGCCCAGTTTGTCGCTCATGAATTCCACCTGCTTGTATTTGATGGAAGCACGTTCTGCAGATGCAGCCAGTTGCTCCATGGCAGAACTGTGTTCACACAGACCTTCATATTTCTTCTGGCTTACGCTGCTGCCGCCTTCTGCATAGCGTGTGAGCAAGCGGTGAACCATGAGGTCGGGATAACGGCGTATGGGCGAGGTGAAATGGGTATAGTAGTCGAATGCAAGTCCGTAGTGCCCAATGTTGTGGGTGCTGTATCTTGCCTTCATCATTGAGCGCAGGGAAATGGTTTCCACCAGGTCCTGAATCTTGTTGCCGCGTACGGCTGTAAGCAGTTTGTTGATGCTCTTTGCCACTTCGGTCTTCGAACCTTTCGTCTTCACGCTGAAGTTGAAGCGTTTTACGAACATTGCCAGGTTTTCGAGTTTTGTCGGGTCGGGCACATCGTGCACACGGTAGGGGAAGGTCTTTGCTTTGTGTTTTTTGTCCACCTTGCCTACGCTTGTTGCCACGGTGCGGTTTGCCAACAGCATGAATTCCTCCACCAGTTTGTTTGCATCCTTTGCCACCTTGAAATAAACGCTAATGGGCTTGCCCTTCTCGTCAATTTCAAAACGCACTTCCTCACGGTCGAAGTCGATGGCTCCGTTTGCCAGTCGGTCTGCCCTGAGCTTGTGTGCCATGCGGTTGAGTGTTATCAGTTCATTGCAGTACTCGCCCGTACGTTTGTTCTCTGCTACTGGGATGCGGTTTGGAATGTCGTCTGCCTCGCCGTTCTGCTCGAGAATCGTCTGCACTTCCTCATACACGAATCTGCGGTTGCTCTTGATAACGGTGTGCACTATGCGTGAACTGTAGACTTTTGCATCTTCGTCCATGTCTAACATGACGGAATAAGCCAGCTTCTCCTCATCGGGGCGAAGTGAGCAGATGTAATTGCAGAGACGTTCGGGAAGCATCGGGATGGTGCGGTCGACAAGATAGATGGATGTGGCACGCTTCTGCGCTTCCTTGTCGATTACCGAGCCTTCCTGCACATAGTGTGAGACATCGGCAATATGCACGCCCACCTCATAATGTCCTTTTCCGAGCGGACGGACGGAGAGTGCATCGTCGAAGTCCTTTGCATCACGCGGGTCGATGGTGAAGGTGGTCACGTTGCGCAAGTCCTCTCTCTTCTTGTATTCTTCTTCTGGGATGACATCGCTTATCTTGTCGGCACATGCCTCCACATCCTTAGGATAGGTGTAGGGCAGTCCGTATTCGGCAAGGATGGCATGCATCTCCGTGTTGTTCTCTCCCGGTTTTCCGAGAATGTCCTTGACCGCTCCCACTGGATTGCGCGCATCCTCTGGCCATTCGGTGATTTTCACCAGCACCTTGTCGCCGTTCTTTCCTCCCTTGAGCTTGTTCTTGGGAATATAGATGTCGCTTGGCAGTGAACTGTCGGGACGTACGAGAAACGCAATGTCGTGGTTGATTTGCAGTTCGCCCACAAAGAGTTTGTCGCTGCGCTTCACAATCTCGATGACTTCGCCTTTCACCTTTGCCGATGCTTTCTTGGATGCGTACACTGCCACTTTCACTTTGTCGCCGTCGAGTGCATGAAGCGTGTCTTCATCGTACACGCTGACAGTCATACCATTGTCGGTGTCAACCAGGTTTCTTCCGCCTGCCGTGCGATGGAACACGCCTTCCATCACCTGGTTGGTATGTGCATTATACAACAGTTCGCCTTCGTAGTTGCGTATAATCAGTTCGTTGTCCAGCAGTTCATTGAGAACATCCACGCACAGGATTTTCACCGGATGTCCCGTCAGTTTCATTTTGCTGAAGAGCTGCTTGAGGGTGAACGTCTCGTGAGGGTTGCTCTGAAAGAAGTTCAGAACCTTCTCCCTCAGCTGTTTCTTGTTTAGTTTGGCTCGTGTCATATTACTTTGATTTTGAGTGTTTCCGTTTTACACTGCAAACTTAATCTTTTTTTTCCGTCCAACCTAATTTAATCGGCAAAAGTTTCGACAATGTAACAAAATAGCGACTTGTCACTTTGCTTTCGCCGCTCATCAAATTTTATATTTGATTTAATTGCTCGTCTCGAGCTTTTGTACTAACTTTGCAGTCCGATTGCAAAAGTATGAGAGCATTTCCGTACGCAACGAAGGATTTATAGTTACTGCATAATAAGGTACAAGTAGGTTGGAGTGATGGCAAAGCGCACGTTTTTCCTGGTTCTTTTGGTTACATTGGTTCTGGTGGGAATGTATTTCCTGCCGCAGATTTCCATTGCCGGTTATGATTTCAGGCAGGTAAACCTCCTGTCGGACATCATGAAGGATTCAACTGAGGTGGATACTGCCCAGACGGAAGGTGAAAACCCGAAGACTGAATATGTGGATTACAAGGACAGTGTGCCTGCAGGCATGGTCCCGATAGAGGATTTCCGCGACAGCCTGGGCATTGACCGCGAGATGGACAAGTTCTACGAGGCTTTGCGGAGCGCAAAGAAACGTCCGGTGCGCATTGCTTACTTTGGCGATTCGTTCATTGAGGGCGATATTCTGACTGCTGCTGTCCGCAACTTGCTCCAGACCCGGTTTGGAGGACGTGGCGTGGGATTTGTCGACATCCAGTCACAGGTAGCGGGTTTCAGAACCACCGTCTTGAGCCACAGCAAAGGCTGGACCGAGTATGCAGCGGTCAACGGCAAAGGCTTCAATCCTCAGCTGCAAGGCATCAACAGCCGCTATTATATTCCCGCTCCAGGAGCAGAGATTGACATGAGAGGGCAGAACCGGGTGTACGCAGGACATCTTGACACAGTGCAGGTTGCCACACTCTTCTTCTCGCCTCAGCAGGGGCTGACTATGAACTGCTCGGTGAATGGCGGCGATTTCCGTCCATTCTACACAGCACCGGAGGACAGCATTGCTGATGAAATCCAGTCGTGCACAGTGAACGGCAAGATTGGGCGTGTCGACATCAAGGTGGCAGGCAACGGACGGTTCTATGGATTGGCGCTCGAGAACAAAACAGGCATTGTGCTCGACAATTTCTCCATGCGAGGCAGCATCGGTTGGCATCTGGGACAAATACCGCAGGAAGTCCTGAACCAATTTGCACGGCTCCGCAACTACGACCTCATAATCATGCACTTCGGACTCAATATGGCAGCACCTTCCACACACAACTACTCAAGGTTCTGCGAGAAGTTCGAGACAGGCCTCAACCTTTTCCGCAAGGCTTATCCCAATGCCAGCATTCTGGTGTTCAGCATGAGCAACAGAGATGCACGTTCTGCAAACGGCACATTCAAGACGATGGACGGAGTGGAAGCCCTGGTGGAAGCACAGAGGGAGATGGCTCGCAAGGAAGGCGTTGCATTCTGGAACCTCCAGCAAGGCATGGGCGGATCAGGCAGTATGGTGGAGCTGCAGAAAGAGGGCAAGGCAAACCGCGACTACACTCACATCAACTTCCGTGGAGGCGAACACATAGGCAAGATTTTCTATGATGTGCTGATGAACGGCAAGATGAACTTCGACCTGCGCAAGGGCTATGTGACCAAGGAACAGTTGAAAAAACAAGCGGAACATAAGTCTGCACATGGCGGACAGCACAAGAAACATCCGAATTCACCCGACTCAATAAACAATAAATAATAAGGAATGTTTGATATCGACATAAACAAAGTGGCTGAGCAGCTGCTCTACGACCCTTCACAGCCGATGATATTCAGCAGTGGAGTGTTTCTCTGGCTGTTCTTGGGCTTCATGCTCATCTACATGCTGCTCGAGCGCAAACTCACTGCCCGCCTTTTGTTCGTCACTGCCTTCTCCTATTATTTCTACTACAAGTCGAGCGGAATCTTCTTCTTCCTGCTTGCTGTAGTGACTGTCAGCGACTTTCTGCTTGCCAAGGCAATCTATAAAGCCCAGAAACCAAGCGACCCTGCGGCTGAATACCGGAAGAACGGCAAAGGACGTTTCTTCCTCGTTCTGAGTCTTGTAATCGACCTTGCCCTGCTGTCCTACTTCAAGTACACCAATTTCTTCGGTGAGATTTTTGCAAGTCTGACAGGCGGACACTTCACAGCCCTTGACATCTTCCTGCCCGTAGGAATCAGTTTCTTCACCTTCCAGTCGCTCAGCTATACCATCGATGTGTATCGCGGCAACATAAAGCCGCTGCACAGTTTGCTCGACTATGCCTTCTACGTGAGTTTCTTCCCCCAGTTGGTGGCAGGTCCGATTGTGCGTGCGAGCGACTTCATCCCGCAGATACGCAAGCCACTCACCGTCACATCTGAGATGTTCGGTGCAGGAGTGTTCTTCGTTGTGGGCGGACTCTTCAAGAAAGCAATCATAAGCGACTATATCAGCATCAATTTCGTTGAGCGTGTGTTTGACCAGCCTACGCTTTACAGCGGATTTGAGAACCTCATGGCAGTCTACGGATATGCCCTGCAGATTTATTGTGATTTCTCCGGTTACAGTGACATGGCGATTGGTATCGCGCTGCTGCTGGGATTCAAGTTCCCGATGAACTTCAATGCGCCCTACAAGTCGAGAAGCATCACCGAATTCTGGCGTAGATGGCACATCAGCCTTTCTTCATGGTTGAAGGACTATCTCTACATCTCCATGGGAGGCAACCGCAAGGGCAGAATCCGCCAGTACTTGAACCTTGTCATAACGATGTTGCTGGGCGGTCTGTGGCACGGAGCTTCGCTCAAGTTCGTGCTTTGGGGCGGTATTCACGGAGTGTTGCTGGTGGTCGACAAGGTGTGGAAGAGTCTGTTCCCGCGCCTCTCACCAGTACGTTCCAGGAAAGACACGCTGGGAAAGCCCAGCATCCTTGTTTCTGCAATCGGATGGATAGTCACTTTCCATCTCGTGTGTCTGGCATGGATTTTCTTCCGCTGCGGTTCGCTCGATGAGGCCTTGGCAATGTTGACACAGATTGCCACCCGTTTCCAACCGCAGATTATCGTGCAGTGGTTCGAGGGTTATTGGTTCGTTGCCACACTGATGGCAATCGGCTTTGTGCTCCATTTCATTCCGCAGCGTGCGTCGGAGTGGACCAAGAGCCTTGTAACACGTATGCCTTTCGTCCTGCAGGCACTGCTGATAGTAGTGGTCATCTACATCGTCATACAGATTAAGTCCAGCGATGTTCAGCCCTTCATCTACTTCCAGTTCTAAGTGCCGGGCATAGGAGGGAATGACATAGGAGAGATTCAACGCTTTTATAGAAGAGGCTTCTATTGGAAACTTCCTTCCTTTCTCATTTAACACTTCAAACTTTTTTCCTGACCAGGAAAATAATTTTCTCTGACTGGAAAAATAAATTTCTCTGACCAGGGAAAAACGGACTGTTTTACGTGGTTTGTATTCTTCGTGCCAAGCACGAAAAATCTCCAGAATTTAACATTTCGCGGTTTCCTTCTTCTCCAATCTCATTCATCACCTCATTCAATCACGGAACAACCTATCCCGTTTCAGTTGCACTGCCATTTTTCCCTCAATTCACCCTGGTTTCGGGTAAAGACCACTGAAAAAAACTTGAGGGTGAAGTGTGTTAAAATGGCGTTTCAAGGGACGAAAGCCCAAGGAAAAAGCGTTTCAAGTCGCGAAAATGAGAGGCTTTTTGAGGTGAAATTGTAGTATAATGCCGATTGCGTGTCCTTTCTAAATTTTACTATTAGATTTCTTAACTAACATAACAACCTAAGATATAGACAGATATACGAGAAATTAAGATTTATTACGTCTCAGTATCAGTTGTCTCAGTAGTTTTTAGGGTTACCCTTACTTTTCCGCTCTTCCTTATATATTATATATAAC
>CAVISR010000069.1:0-15614 GCA_963645405.1 Acutalibacteraceae bacterium | reverse complement strand
CCTGACCCTTCTCATAACCTGTAAGACCTGGTTTTGTCTCCTCCTCGAACAACTGCTCGTAAGAAGGGTTGTGGTAAAGTACTGTAGAACCAGTAATACCATACTTAGTCAAATCTAATGTTGCCATAATCTGTTGAAATTTTATTTATATGATAAGTTTATCCTTTCACCTCTTTGGAGAAGCCGTTCCTTCTCCACCTAAAACCGCTACAAAGTTAATGATTTATTCAGTAGAGGAAAATCCAGTGTACCTTCTTTTAACTTTAATTAGTTGAATTAGTTTCATACGGAATTTTTTGTAACTTTGAGTTTGCAACACTCACAATATGTCTGTATTTCATGTCTACAAGCCGAAGAGCTCATTGATGAATATAAGGACGATGGCTATCGGTGCCAAATAGCGTATGATGAAGCGGTACAGCGGATAGTATGGCGCACGGAGAGTCCCATCGTTCGTGAGTTCCGATTTGAGAATCCGTTCGTCGATGACCCATCCAAGGAAGATGCAGATGGTCAGTCCTCCTATCGGCATAAGCAGCTTGGCTACGATGAAATCGAAGAGTTCGAAGAATGTGAGTCCAAACACTTTCGCTTCTCCTAAGATACCGAAGGACAAGGTGCAGGCTGTTCCCAACAGGATGCAGACCACAGTACACCAGAATGAAGCCTTCACTCTCCCCACATGCAGTTGCTCATGGAAATAGGACACGGTCATCTCAAGCATGGAGATGCTGGATGTCAGTGCCGCAACAACAAGAATCAGATAGAACAGCAGCGAGAAGACGTAAGCCACTACCGGCATGCTTCCAAATGCCTGCTGGAAGACATTAGGCAGAGTAACAAACACCAACGACGGTCCCTGGCTTGGCTCCATTCCCGGAATGGAGAACACGGCTGGGAAGATGATTATTCCTGCAAGTACTGCCACGAGTGTGTCGATTGCTGCTACGCTCAGTCCGTCTTTCATCATATTCACGTCCTTCTTGAAGTAACAAGCGTAAGTGCAGAGGCAGCAGATGCCGACACTCAGAGAGAAGAATGCCTGACCGAGGGCACTCAACACAGTTCCGCCGGTGACTTTGGAGAAGTCGGGCTTGAACAAGAACTCCAGTCCCTTGCTTGCACCGGGCAGAGTGAATGAAAATGCCACCAGTACAAGAATGAGGATGAACAGGAGCGGCATCATTATCTTTGAGGCACGTTCAATCCCTTTCTTCACTCCTGATGCAACTATCAGACAGTTGATGATGAGAATCATAATCATCCAGAACACCGGTTGATAAGGGTCTGTGGAGAATGCCTGGAATTCCTGCCCTATCTCGGCAGAGTCTTTTCCGGTGAATCCATCGATTCCTGCCTCGAAAGCATAATAGAGAGTCCAACCGGCAATCACTGCATAGTAGCTCAATACAAGGAAACCGCTTACCACTGGAAGCAGTCCCATGATTTTCCATGCTTTCTTCCCTCCGCTCATCCGATAGAATGATTCTGCCACGCTGGTCTGGCTGTGTCTGCCGATAACGAACTCCGACACCATGATAGGCACACATATTGCCACCATGCATACGAGATAGATTATGAGAAACGCAGCGCCTCCGTTGTTTCCTGTTTCAGTAGGGAAACGCCAGATGTTTCCAAGTCCTACGGCAGAACCTGCTGCAGCAAGTATCCCGCCTATTTTTGAACCGAAGCTTTCTGTTGCCATATCAATTGAATTATGTAGCATACAACCGTGCCAATCACCGCACCTATGATATCAGCCAGGAAATCGATGAAATCGCCCGAGCGTACTGTCGTGAGGTATGCCTGGACCAGTTCCATCAATCCGCCCAATGCAGACGGAATGATGACCATTACCAGATAGAACCTGCAGCTGAGACAGCTGAGTTTCAATCCGAACGGCAATCGGTAGTGGTTGGCATCGAGCCACATGGCGAACGACAAGGCTCCGTACATGACGAAGTGAACCCATTTGTCGAAAAACGGCACGTCCTCGAGTGGCTTGACCTCTGGAATAGGTATTGTGCTGAGCACGATTATTGCCAGTGAAATTAGTATTGAGAATTTATATCTTGCTATTTGTTCCATGTTGTATAGGGATGCTTGACCAAGTACTTGTTGTAATAGGAGGGAACTCCCGTCACTTCAATCCCAAGGAAGTCGGGCTTTTCATACTCTTCGTCCTCACTGCCAAGCTCAATCTCTGCAAGTACAAGACCTTCGTTGTCTCCGAAGAATTCATCGACTTCAACGGTATGGTTGCCGCTTCTTACGAGATACCTGTCCTTGACAACCTGACCCGGCATGCAGAGCTTCATCATCTCCTTGGCATCATCCAGTGGAATCTCCGTTTCGAACTCATAGCGGGAAAGTCCGTCGTTGTCCGATGCTCCCTTAATGGTCAGATATCCTTTGTCGCCACGAATGCGAATGCGGACAGTGCGACCGGGGTCAGTCTTGAAATAGCCCTGCTCTATGTGGGTGCAGTTGTACGCAAGGTGCTTGAACTCGCCCTTCACTAAGAATTTGCGTTCGATTTCCTGATGCATGATGTCAGTGTACGTTTGGTTTAGCTTGTTTTTATTCGTTGTTTGATGCAGAGAACTCCATCAGGTAGGCTTTGATGAATTCATCGATCTTACCGTCCATCACTCCAGTCACATCGGATGTCTGGTAGTTGGTGCGATGGTCCTTCACACGACGGTCATCGAACACATAACTGCGAATCTGGCTTCCCCACTCAATCTTCTTCTTTCCTGCCTCAATCTTGGCTTTTGCCTCAAGGCGTTTCTTCATCGCACGGTCATAGAGTTGCGAACGGAGCAAGCGCAATGCGTTCTCACGGTTCTCCAGCTGCTTTCGTGTCTCGGTGTTTTCGATAAGGATTTCTTCTTCCTCGCCAGTGTCGGGGTCAACGTACTGATAACGGAGTCGTACTCCCGTCTCCACCTTGTTCACGTTCTGACCACCAGCGCCGCTGGAACGGAATGTGTCCCACGACAGTTTGCTCTTGTCTATTTGGATATCGATGGAATCATCAACCAACGGAGTGACGAACACACTGGCAAAGCTGGTCATACGTTTGCCTTGTGCATTGTAAGGAGATACACGTACAAGACGGTGAACTCCGTTCTCGCTCTTCAGATAGCCGTATGCCGAATCACCTTCAATCTCCATTGTCACGGTCTTGATTCCCGCTTCGTCGCCATCCTGGAAGTTGCTTATGTTCACTTTGTAGTTGTGAGCCTCAGCCCAGCGTTGGTACATGCGCATCAGCATCGAAGCCCAGTCCTGAGCTTCAGTGCCACCTGCTCCTGAATTGATTTTGAGCACAGCATCCATGCCGTCAGCCTCTTCACGCAACATATTGCGGAGTTCCAGGTCTTCAATCAGTTTGATGGCATTGTTGTATGCATCGTCCACTTCCTGCTCAGTCACCAGTTCCTCCTTGTAGAAATCGAAAGCCAACTCCAGTTCGCCTGTAGCGGCACTCACTTCGTTGTAGCCGTCAATCCATTTCTGTATGCCTTTCACTTTCTTCATCTGAGCCTCTGCCTGCGCTGCATTGTCCCAAAAGTCCGGAGCTTGGGTCCGGAGTTGTTCTTCCTCAAGTTCTATTTTCTTCTTGTCGATTTCCAGGTAGCGGTTGAGCGCTTCAGTCCTGTCTTTTACCTCTTTGAGCTGTTCTATAGTTATCATAAAACAAAAATTTGGCTACAAAGATAGCAAATATTCTGCTAAGAAGTTCGTCGAAAAGAGAATAGTTCGTATTTTTGCAAGTCAAACGGACTTTAATCATGATATATACGGACAAAACAGCGGAGGCAGTGCAACTTTTGAAACGAATGGTTTCAATTCCATCAGTCAGTAGAGACGAGAATGAAGTTGCGTGTCTGATAGAGGAATTCCTCAAGAACAAAGGGTATGCGGTAGAGCGCCAAGGCAACAACAACTGGGTGAGAAGCAAGAACTGGAAGGACGGAAAGCCAGCAGTGTTGCTTGATACCCACGTCGACACGGTCAAGCCAGTTGCCGCATGGAAGCACGACCCGTTCACTCCGACCGAAACTGAAGACGGAACCATCTTCGGACTCGGGACAAATGACGACGGAGCAAGTGTGGTTAGTCTGATGCAGGCGTTCCTTGCGATTGACGGCAACGGAGGCAGCTCGGACTATAATCTCATCTATCTTGCCTCATGCGAAGAGGAAGTGTCGGGAAAGAACGGCATCGAATGTGTTCTTCCATTGCTTCCGGAAGTCAGTTTTGCCGTTGTAGGAGAACCCACCGGAATGCAACCAGCCATTGCAGAGAAAGGACTTATGGTGATTGACGTCACCGAGCAAGGGGTTGCAGGTCATGCTGCAAGGGAAGGCGGAGTGAATGCTATCTATAAAGCCGTCGATGATATCGACTGGATTCGCCACCATCAGTTCGACAAGGTATCACCGTTGCTCGGACCGGTAAAGATGACTGCAACCATTATCAATGCAGGTACACAGCACAATGTGATACCAGACAAATGCGTGTTTACTATCGATGTAAGGAGCAACGAACTTTATTCCAACCAAGAGTTGTTCGATGAAATCAACAGCAAGTTGCAAGGCGATGCAAAGGCTCGGTCATTTCGTCTGAATTCATCGCGCATCGATATGCAACATCCGTTTGTGAAGAAGTTGCTGGATATGGGACTGACACCGTTTGGTTCACCCACCTTATCCAACCAGGCACTTATGCACTTTCCTTCAGTGAAGATTGGTCCGGGCGATTCTTCCCGTTCCCATTCTGCCGATGAATTCATCAGGATTGCAGAGATTGACGAAGCAATCGAGATGTACTGCAAGTTACTTGCCTAAGCAAAACACTCGGCAAAGCCTTTATTGAGTCCCGGTTATTTGACCCACTGTTCCGGGTTGAGTCGTGCACTGCCTTTGCGCAACTGGAAATGGAGAGTATAGTGGCCGTCAGCATCTGCCGCAACCTTTCCCAATGATTGCTTTGTCGTAACGGTACTGCCCGTGGATACTGATACGGATGAAAGTCCGGAGTAGACAGAGATGTAACTTCCGTGGCGCACCATGACTATGTAAGAGGTCCCGTACTGGAAGACAGATGAAACTTCACCGCCGAACACTGAACGTGCCATACAGCCTTCCGTACCGCGGATATCTATTCCCTTATTGTCGAGTGTCACGTTCTTCAGTCCTTCAACATTATATGTTCCGTAGTGCCCTACAATACTGTACGACCCGGTTATCGGCATAGGAAGTCTGCCCTTGTTGCTCATGAAGTCGGACGACAATTTGGTTTCAGCCTCAGCAGACTGCTTGTATGCCTCCATCAATGGTTTTGGTTTGGCTGCATCTTCCTTCTCCGCTTTGATTGCGACCTTCACTTCTTTCTCTGCAGCCTTAATCTCCTTGCCTACGTTCTTTGCACTTGCAGCAGCTCTCTCGGCTTCGGCTTTTGCAGCAGCTTTGGTTGCTGCGTCGGCAGCTGCCTTTGCCTTGGCTTCAGCTTCCTTCTTCGCCTTCAGTTCGGCTTCCTTCTTTGCTTTCAGTTCAGCCAGTCGGCGTTCCTTTTCTATTCTGACTTGTTCTGCACGTCGTGCTTCCTCTTCGGCTTTACGCTTGGCTTCCGCTGCCTTTCTCTTTGCTTCGGCTATCTCCTGCTGGATTACTGCTTCAATCTGTGCATTCAGACTGGCTTCTTTCTGCTGGAGTTGCTTTATCTGGTTCTGCACCACACCGAGGTTCTTGTTAAGGTAAACCACCTTGTTCTGGCATGACTGCTTATTTGACTCAAGGACTTGCTGTCTGCGTCTGACTTCCGCCAGATTTGCCTCGACCTTTGCTTTTGAAGCCGTCATCTCTTCCTGCATCTTCGTCACTTCCTTTTCTTTCTGGCGAATCATCTCACCCTGCGCTTTCTGGTATGACGAATATTCTCTTATGTAGCGCATACGGCGCAGAATCTGCCCGAAGTTGTCGGCAGAGAAGATGAAAAGCAGTTTTTGCTGTATTGTCTTGTGGCGCTGGATGTACACCATTGCCTTGGCATACTTCGTCTTCTTGTCTGCCAGTTCCCTCTTCAGACGTACAATCTGTGCGTTCAGAGTGTCAATCTTTGTGTTCAGTTCCTTGACTTCGCGGTTAAGGCTGTCGATACGGCGTTGCTCTCTGTCGATTCTGTTGTCGAGAATCAGCACACTGTCGAGGTTTGCCTTGATATTGCGGTTGATGACCTGTATCTGTTGCTGCGACTGCTTGCGTTTCTTCTGGGTAGCAGCCTGTTCGTTCTTCAGCAGGGTCTTCTTGTCAGTCTTTGCAGTTGTCTTCGCTTTTTGTTTGGTTGTCTTTGACCTTTGCTTGGTTGTTACCGTGCTCTTCGTCTTTGTGTTTCGCTTCTGTGCAAACGAAGACTCTGCTGGAAGTGCAACCAGCAGGCAAAGCAGACTTATGCAGAAGATGATATGTCGAGAGATTCTAAACTTCATTTAATCAGTTGTTTTAGTATTTTCTCGGTGTCAGCCTTTGAATATTTGCTTGGCACTGAAGTACGTGCAATCCAGTCGGAGCTGTTCTTGATGGAACCGAGCGAGAGTGACAGCGAGAACTTGCGGTTGCCGGCACGGAATGCCATCGTCATGTCCTTCGGGAATGGTTTGTTCTCGAATGTACTGAAGCCACCGTAAGTGAAATCGCACTGGTAAGACTTGTCGGAGTTGCTGGTGATTGAGGTCTTTTCCAGTCTGCCGTCTGTCGGTCGGGTGCAGAAGTCGTACGTCAGCATCTTGTCCTTATAGAGCATCCTCACGTTTCCGGAGGTTTGTTCGTAGTTGAAGTCTGATGCAACGGGCGTACTCTTGCCTGGTTCGAACACGCTGTTCCAGAAGAGGGACTGCAGTGTGTTGAAGTCGATATTGGCTTTCTGTAGGAAACTCACATCACTGTAGGGCACATCGATGTACTGCTTGTTCACTCTGTCGAGGATAAGCACGTGGGTCTTGGTGAATTCAATCCTTCCCAGCTCCATCACTCCGAGTATGGGGTCAACCAATGAGAGTTGGATTACGTCGTCTTTCTTCATCTTCAGTGAACCGCTGGTAGAGACCGACTTGTCGTCGTATGCCAGTGACACGTTGACCTTTGACACGAGGTTTTGCTGTTGCGAATTGTTTGCCTTGACCTTGTCGAAATGTTGTGTGGCAGAGAATCCCGTACTGGTTGCTGTGCCGGCAGACGATTTGTCAAGTCCTTTGGTTGAATGACATGAGGCAAGCATGAGACATGCCATGCATATCAGTCCGACAAAGCCGCATATAGAACCGGCTCTTTTCAAAGAGCTTGTTCCGTCCATAGAGCCTGTCCTATTCAAATTGTTCTCCTTTGCCTTCAACATATTTTTTCTTCTTCAGTTTCTTCAGTAATGTGGCAGACTTGTTGCCCATGTCGAGCGACTGCTGCCAGTAGTCCATGGCTTGGTCGGTCAGTCCGTTCTTTGAGTAGATGTCGCCAGCGTGCTCGATGATGTTGAATTCATCGTTGCTCACGCTGTCTGCCATCACAGCCAGCGTGCTGTCGATGTAGACCTTTGCCTCTGCATATTTCTTTTGTTGGAAAAGAATCCAGGCATAGGTGTCGAGGTAAGTGTAGTTGGTGCCTTCTTGCTTGAGTGCACGGCGGCTCATCTCTGCAGCCTTGTCCAGTTGCTTGTTCTCCAGCGAGAGGTAATAGGCATAGTTGTTGAGCACGAGGGCTTCGTCGGGTCTGTACATGAGACAGGAATCGTAGCATTCGTAGACGTGCTTGCGGTCTTTCAGCTTGTAGTAGGCATCGCCCATCAGTATGTACATGTTGGTGAGAAGCTCCAGGTTGGTGTTCTCGTCCACCTTCGTAAATCCTTTCTTGTATGTGTCGACTGCCAGTTGGGCACTGTCGGTCTGATAGTACGCAATTCCCAGATAGTAATAGTAGATGGGGTCGTTCACCGAATAGTCTACGGCAGGTCGGCACACGTTTATTATCTCCATCGTGTCTTGTGCTTCCACTGCATAGTTCAGCAACATGCTTCGTGCCAGTTCGTTCTCGGGATTGATGTCGAGTATCTGGTTGAGCACTGGCTTCACTTCTTCGCCCGGCAACTTGAGTGTTGCCATGAACCGGGCATTCAGTTCCAGTATCTGAGTGTCAGCCTGTGGCATAGCCTGCACTTTCTTGAAGATTGAAATCAGATGGTCCGGGTTCTGGTTTTCCTGCAGGTTCTGCATTACCAGACTATTGAGGAAGCGCAGCCTCGTGTCGTTGTCGAGTTTCGGGTTCAGACAGATTTTCTCTATCTGCAGGTTGTAGAGCGAGTCTTGGTTGGTTCTTGAATAGTAGTTCAGGATTGATGCCATCAAGTACACATTGTTCGGATTCTCCTCCTCCACCTCTTTATATATCTTGAGTCCTTCTTCAAAACGGTCTTGTCCAACGTAGAGGTCGCCCAAGAGCACTCTGTATCGCGGGTCGTTCGGATATTCGTCGGCAAGTTCGCTCATTTCCTGGAATGCTTTCTCCTCGTCTTTCATCTGCACGTAGGTGCGGAACTTCTCCATGCTCAGTTGTTCGCTCTTGCCTTCCTTGATTTCCAGCCGGTCGAGAATCTTCACCACATTGTCGTAGTCTTGTTTCTGAGTATAGAGGTTTTCAAGCATCATGAGCACGTCTTCCTTGTCGGGAAACTGCTTGGAGAGGGATTCGAGGACAGCGATGGCTTCGTCGGTCTT
The DNA here is from genome assembly GCA_963645405.1 of Acutalibacteraceae bacterium. GTDB lineage: Bacteria > Bacteroidota > Bacteroidia > Bacteroidales > Bacteroidaceae > Colivivens. The sequence goes on along the minus strand of CAVISR010000069.1, from coordinate 6,844 downwards.
GCCCGAATTCACCAATTGTTCCACCAGCGATTCCTTCATCCAGTAGTTGTCGGGGTCGTACTCGGTGGCACGCTTGAGATAATCCATTGCCAGGCTGTCGTTCCTCATGTAGTTCCAGAACTGCGAAAGTTCAGCCAGGGCGGAAGCCGATTTGGGGTTGAGTTGAAGGCTATGACGGAACAGTTCGAACGCATCGGAGTTGTTGCCAAGTGTCAGTTGTCTGTGCCCTTCGTACAGGAACAAGTCTGCCTTGCTTTCCTGCACTTCCTGCGCACAAACTATTTTGCTGGTCAGAAAAAAAATGCTGCCCAGTAGGAAAAATATTTTTTGTAGCTTATGGTTACTCATACCGTCTGTCCTTTCACTCTGTCGGGAAGGCCTTATTTTCCCGTGTGTCCGAAGCCTCCTTCCCCTCTCTCGGTCTCGTCGAGCACCTCGACCGGTTGCCAGGAAATCTGGTCACACCGTGCAATCACCATCTGCGCAATGCGGTCGCCGTCGTTGATGACAAACGGTTCCGACGACAGATTGATGAGGATGACGCACACCTCTCCCCGATAGTCGGCATCGATGGTGCCGGGAGAGTTCAGCACTGTGATTCCTTTCTTTATTGCAAGTCCGCTACGTGGGCGCACCTGCGCTTCATATCCTGCAGGCAAAGCCATGAACAGTCCTGTGGGGACAAGGCAACGCTGCAGCGGAGCCAGAGTCATCGGCTCCCGGAGGTTGGCACGCAGGTCCATGCCTGCAGACTGACTTGTCTCGTATGCCGGCAACTGATGATGTGATTTGTTTATTATCTTGACTTCCATAATTCGATACATTGCATAATTCCTTGCAAATTTACGAATTTATCTCCACACAGCAGCTACACTTAATACTTTTTTTGTCTTCGACATAATCTTGGCAATAATATCTCATATCGGATGTCGGATAACTCAACTTTTTTTCGTAGATTTGCACCGTATTATCAAGAAGCAGACAACAGTGGACTGGAAACAACTGATTTCAAACAAACGATTGGGGCAGGAAGACCTGCACTACAAGCGGAAAGACGACCGGACGGAATTCCACCGAGACTACGACCGCCTCATCTTTTCGTCGCCCTTCCGCCGTCTTCAGAACAAGACACAAGTGTTTCCTCTGCCGGGAAGCATCTTCGTGCACAACCGACTGACCCACAGTCTGGAAGTGGCAAGCGTAGGACGCTCACTGGGCGACGACACATCCAGCCGTCTGCTGCAGCGCCATCCGGAGTTGGCTTCCACCCATTTCAGTGAATGCGGTTCCATCGTAAGCGCAGCCTGCCTGGCTCACGACATGGGCAACCCTCCGTTCGGACATTCGGGCGAACGTGCCATTGCATCGTTCTTCACCGAAGGCAACGGACTGAAATACCGCGACATGGTGACCGACGAGCAGTGGAACGACCTGATTCATTACGAAGGAAACGCCAATGCCTTCCGTCTGCTCACCCATCAGTTCAAGGGACGGCGTCCCGGTGGATTCGTCATGACCTACTCCACATTGGCTTCCATCGTGAAATATCCGTTCACCTCGGGTCAGGCAGGCAAGAAGCAGAAGTTCGGTTTCTTCCAGAGCGAAGTGCCGACATACAGGAAGATTGCAACGGAACTGGGCATCCGCCAGCTCAACGACGATGAAGCCAACCCACGCTATGCCCGCTATCCACTTGTCTATCTCGTGGAGGCAGCCGACGACATCTGCTACGAGATTATGGACATCGAAGATGCCCACAAACTGAAGATAATCTCCACCGACGAGACCTTCCACCTGTTGCTCGGATACTTCGACGAAGAGCGGCAGAACAAGATAAAGAAAGTGCTGGACACAGTGGACGACCTCAACGAGAAAGTAGTCTACCTGCGATCGTGCTGCATCGGAGCACTCGAGTCAGCCTGCGTCAAGGTGTTTGTAGAACAAGAGGACGAGATTCTCAACGGCACATTCACCGGGTCGCTGATTGACCACACCGACGAACGCATACGCTCAGCCTACAAGGCATGCGAGAAGAAATCGTTTGAGAAAATCTACTTCAGCAAAGATGTGCTCGACATCGAGTTGGCTGGATACAAGGTGATAAGTACGCTTATCGACCTCTTCATCAATGCGTCCATGAACCCCGACACAGCGTACTCACGCCTGTTGTTGGGCAGAGTGTCATCGCAGTACGACCTGTCGTCTGCCGAGCCCTACGAACGCATCATGTCGGTGCTCGACTTCATCTCGGGCATGACCGATGTCTTTGCGCTCGACCTCTTCCGCAAAATCAACGGAGAGAGCATTCCGATAATCTGAGAGGGCAAAGGCTGAGAATGTCGAAGCTGAGCATCAGACAAGGTCGGAGACAGAACACACTAAAACCAAAGGCGGAGCGCAGGACGCTTACACCTTATTATATATAGCACGGATATGCGCAAAGAAGCGTCGTGCTGCGCAGTTGCAGTTCGGCACAATCGCAATATGCCATGTGCATAAAACAGAGGTCAAGCATGGCTCTCTTCCTCGTTTTGCTACACAGCAGCAATGCCGTTGTGCAATAATTGACAGAAAGAGCAATGTCGGCAACCAAAAAATTGCTACCTTTGTCACTTGGAATTTTATAATTATAAAATAGCAACTATGTTTAAAATCATTGTATTAGCAAAGCAGGTGCCAGATACACGCAACGTTGGTCCTGAAGCTATGACACCAGAAGGAACTGTCAACCGTGCAGCCCTTCCTGCAGTATTCAATCCAGAAGATCTGAATGCTCTCGAACAAGCTATACGCTTGAAAGAGCAGCACCCGGGTTCAACGATCACGATGCTTACAATGGGACTTCCAAAGGCAACGGAAGTGCTGCGTGAAGGTTTGTATCGTGGCGCAGACAACGGTATTTTGCTTACCGACCGTGCTCTTGGCGGTGCAGACACACTTGCAACCAGCTACTCACTTGCACAGGCAATAAAGAAAATCGGCGACTACGACATCATCCTCTGCGGTCGTCAGGCAATCGACGGCGATACAGCCCAGGTAGGTCCACAAGTGGCAGAGAAGCTCGGTCTTTCACAAATCACATATACAGAGGAAATCCTTGAGTGCACAAAAGAGAAAATCGTTGCACGCCGCCACATCGACGGAGGTGTCGAGACAGTTGAAGCCCCACTGCCAATCGTCGTTACAGTAAACGGAAGTGCAGCTCCCTGCCGCAGCCGCAACGTGAAGTGCGTCATGGCATACAAGAAGGCAGAGTTCACCACATGGGGTGCTGCCGACATCGATGCCGACCCAGCTCAGATTGGAAAGGCAGGAAGTCCTACAAACGTGAAGGCAGTGAAGAGCATCGTTTTCAAGGCAAAGGAAACGAAGACTCTGACCTCAAGCGACGAGGATATTGACAATTTAATGAAAGAACTAATCGAAAGCAACACTATCGGATAATATGGACAGCGTATTTGTATATATAGAAATCGGTGAGGAAAACAAGATTGCCGATGTAAGTCTGGAACTTTGCACAAAAGGGCGCAAACTCGCAAACAGACTGGGAGTAAAGCTTGAATGTATATGTATAGGCAGCAATCTGAACGGTGTTGAGAAGGAACTCTATCCTTACGGCGTAGACTGCGTACACGTGTTCGACGACCCACGCCTCTTCCCCTACACATCACTGCCCCACACTTCAGCAGTAGTGAACCTCTTCAAGGAAGAGAAACCACAGATTTGCCTCCTTGGAGCAACAGTGATTGGCCGTGACCTCGGTCCGCGCGTATCAAGCGCACTCCATTCAGGACTGACAGCCGACTGCACCCAGCTCGAAATCGATGACTTCGACATGAAGGTGAAGGAAGGCGACACAATGATTACAAAGCACTACGACAACCAGTTGATGCAGATTCGTCCTGCATTCGGCGGATCAATCATCGCAACCATCGTCAACCCTGACCACCGTCCACAGATGGCAACAGTGCGCGACGGAGTGATGAAGCGCGAGATTTTCGACGAGAACTACAAAGGCGAAGTAGTTGCACACGAAGTAGGCAAGTACGTGCCCGAGACCGATTACATCGTGAAAGTGCTCGACCGTCATGTTGAAGCAGCAAAGCACAACCTGAAAGGTGCAAGCATCATCGTTGCAGGTGGCTACGGAGTCGGAAGCAAAGAAGGATTCGACCTTCTGTTCAAGTTCGCCAAGGAAATCCACGCAGAAGTAGGCGCAAGCCGTGCTGCAGTCGATGCAGGCTGGATCGACCACGACCGTCAGATCGGTCAGACAGGTGTCACTGTCCGTCCTAAAGTGTATATCGCTTGCGGAATCAGCGGTGCCATCCAGCACATCGCAGGTATGAAGGAGTCAGGCATCATCATCTCAATCAACAACGACCCCAACGCTCCAATCAACCAGATTGCAGACTACAATATCAACGGTAACATCGAGGATGTCTTACCAAAGCTCATCAAGTATTATAAATCAAATAACAAGTAAGTAGAAATGGCTAATTCATATACAGATATCCCTGAGATAAAGTTCCACATGGAGCATCCGATGATGCAACGCATCGTGGAGCTCAAAGAGCGCAACTTCGAAGACAAGGGAAAATACAATTATGCCCCGGAAGACTTCGAGGATGCAATGGACAACTACGACAAAGTCCTTGAAGTAGTAGGCGACATCAATGCCAACGTGATTGCACCAAACGCAGAAGACGTAGACCTCGAAGGTCCACACTGCGAGAACGGACGCGTTCGCTACGCATCAAAGACCTACGACAACCTCGACGCAACACGCAAGGCAGGGCTCAACGGAATGACAATGCCCCGTCGCTACGAAGGCTTGAACCTCCCTGTTACAGTCTACACCGCAGCCAACGAAATCGTCAGCGCCGGTGACGCAGGATTCGAGAACATCTGGTCACTCCAGGACTGCATCGAGACCCTCTACTGCTTCGGCAGCGAAGAGCAGCGCAAGAAATACATCCCACGCGTTTGTGCCGGAGAAACCATGTCAATGGACCTCACCGAGCCAGATGCAGGTTCCGACCTCCAGTCAGTGATGCTGAAAGCCACTTACAGCGAGGAAGAAGGATGCTGGTTGCTCAACGGAGTGAAGCGCTTCATCACCAACGGAGATTCCGACATCCACCTCGTGCTTGCACGTAGCGAAGAAGGAACACGCGACGGACGCGGACTCTCAATGTTCATCTACGACAAGCAGAGCGGAGGCGTGAACGTACGCCGCATCGAGCACAAGCTCGGAATCCACGGAAGCCCAACATGCGAGCTCACATTCAAGAACGCAAAGGCAGAACTCTGCGGCGACCGCAAACTGGGACTCATCAAATACGTGATGTCACTCATGAACGGCGCACGTCTGGGAATTGCAGCACAATCAGTAGGAATCGAGCAGGCAGCCTATGAAGAGGCACTTGCCTATGCCAAAGACCGTTGCCAGTTCGGCAAGGAAATCATCAACTTCCCAGCCGTCTACGACATGATTGCCACCATCAAGGCAAAACTCGATGCCGGCCGCAGCCTGCTCTATCAGACAGCACGCTACGTAGACATCTACAAAGCACTCGAAGACATTGCACGCGACCGCCAGCTCACACCCGAGGAGCGCAAGGAACTGAAAGCATTCAGCCGCCTGGCAGATGCATTCACCCCACTTGCCAAAGGTATGAACAGTGAGTTTGCCAACCAGTGCACCTACGATGCCATCCAGGTACATGGAGGAAGCGGATACATGGAAGAGTACAAGTGCCAGCGCATCTATCGCGATGCACGTATCACCAGCATCTACGAAGGAACAACCCAGCTCCAGACAGTAGCAGCCATCCGTTACGTGACCAACGGCACATATACAAACGTCATCAACGACATGCTTGCCGAAGTGAAGGACAATGGCGAATATGCAAGCTACGTAAGCCGCATCGAGTCAATGGCACAGAAGCTGCAGGAGAGCATCGAATACGTGAAATCACAGGAAAGCCAGGATGTGCTCGACTTCTGTGCACGCAAGCTCTACGAAATGACAGCCTACACCATCATGTCTCTTCTCCTACTAAAAGACACTATCCGCAATGCAGAGCTCTTCAGCAAGAGCCTCGTAGTCTTCTTCAACCATGCCGAAGGAGAGATTGCACGTCACTACAGCTACATCCACAGCATGAATGCCGCAGTTCTTGAGAACTACAAATAACCAGGAACTCCCAATCATACACAGCAGCTGCCTATGGTCCACCATAGGCAGCTTTTTTGTTAGGAGACAGCAATGGGTTAGGAGCCAGCGCTCTCCGAGCGCGTAGGCGATAACATTCGAGCGTCAGCTCGCTTATGTTATCGTTCGAGCCTACGCTCGCTATGTAGGAGTCAGCGCTCTCCGAGCGTAGACGATAGCACTCGAGCGACAGCTCGCTTATATTTTCCTCGCACTAGTTCCCACGCTCGCTTTAACGCTCTCGGAGAGAGCTAGCTCCTATTGCAACGCCTCGAAGAGGCAACTACCATCAGCCCAGGGCAGAGTTCTGGAGCGAAAGCGGAAGAACGACACCCTGGGTAAATATTTCCAGTGTGTCATGTGCGTCCTGTAAGGACAGCTACATACCCATTGCTTTATGCAGCTGCCCATACAGGGCGCTGGTATGTGAATATCATGCGGTTACCCAGGGTGTTGCCCTGGGCTAGGTGTAGTTGGGCTTTCAGCCCGACAAGCACATTGTCGTCCGGATGGGTGGGCTGAAATTACGAGCTGGAATAGGAGTCAGCGCTCTCCGAGCGCGTCGGCGATAGCACTCAAGCACCAACTCGCTTATGTTTTCCACGCGCTAGTTCCCACGCTCGCTTT
>CAVISR010000068.1:0-15979 GCA_963645405.1 Acutalibacteraceae bacterium | reverse complement strand
CTCCTATTCGCGCGATTTCAGCCCACCCATCCGGATGGCTAACCTAAAACATAAAACCTAAAACATAAAACGACGGAGAATGGGTTGTGAAAATCTAAACAGATATTTTCGTTAAGCCAAACCAACGGAGTCGAGACGCATAGACAGCACTTTATCCGCAAGAAATTTGCAAGTTTGATTTTCTTGCTTTATCTTTGTAGTGAAATTCAAAACCAAAGGACAATGACTAAACTAACAATCATTCTAACTTCATTACTTCTCTCAGCAACAAGTATGCTGAATGCCCAGGACAAATCACGGATGGAAGGGCTCAGGGACGTGAACGGTGTGCGCGACCTTACTGCCGACAGTCTTGCGAAAGCCAACACAGCACGGCCCGTAAGCGGTTCATCACGCAAGGGCAGCAACCCAGTGCTCTTTCTTGTGGGCAACTCCACAATGCGCAACGGCACACTCGGCAACGGCAGCAACGGACAATGGGGCTGGGGATATTTCGAACACGAATTCTTCGACGAGAACAAGATAACGGTGGAAAACCATGCACTGGGCGGAACAAGTCCACGAACATTCTACCGCGACCTGTGGCAACCCGTACTTAAGGGCATACAGCCAGGTGACTACGTGATTCTGGAACTGGGACACAACGACAATGGACCAGTGGACTCGGGCAGGGCAAGGGCAAGCCTCAAGGGCGGACTCTCGCACGACTCGCTGATGGTGACTGTGAAAGAGACTGGCAAAGAGGAGATGGTCTACACCTTCGGAGGCTACATCCGCAAGTTCGTGAGCGAAATCCGAAGCCATCATGCAATACCAATCCTGCTCACGCTCACTCCACGCAACGACTACGAGCCTGATGACCCGACCAAGATTCAGCGGAAACTCACGACCTTCACTCCGTGGATCAAGGCTCTGGCTGAGGAACTCAACACCCCGTTCATCGACCTCAACGACATATCCGCACTCAAACTGGAGAAGTACGGGAAATGGAAAACCAACTATCATTTTTTCGGCGACAAAATCCATTCAAGCGAGTTTGGCGCAAAGATGAATGCATCGTCATGTGCCGAGGGTATCGAAGCCTGCACTCATCCCGACGTGTCAAAACTGAAGACTTATCTGAAGACAGAAATGATTCATCCACAGCGTATTGACCAAGGACGGCAGAAGGGCAAACCCGTGGTGTTCACCACCGGTGATTCCACGATGAAAAACACGGACAAGGACGAAGACGGCATGTGGGGCTGGGGAGCAGTTGCCAACACTGTATTCAACGAAAAGAAATGTACCGTAGTAAATGCAGGAAGAGCAGGTAGAAGCACACGCACCTTCCTCTACGAAGGACTTTGGGACAAGGTATACAACTCGCTAGAACCAGGCGATTATGTACTTATCCAGTTCGGACACAACGACATAGGAGGTATCGACCGAGACAAGGAACGCGGCGTGATTGCTTCAGCCGACGACACCTGCCATGTCTACAGAATGAAATCCAACGGCAAGTTCCAGGTCATTTATTCTTTCGGTTGGTATCTGAAGAAGTTCATTCAGGACGTGCGCGAGAAGGGAGCAACACCAATCCTGCTTTCACTCACTCCACGCAACGAATGGCCAAACGGCAAGATTGAGCGACGCAATGATTCATACGGCAAATGGTACAGGCAAGTAGCCGAGGAAACTGGCGTGGAATTCATTGATGTCCACAATATTACAGCAGACGCACTCGACAAGAAGGGACAGGAGAAAGCCAAGGCTTACTACAACCACGACCACACCCACACATCGAAAGCAGGAGCAATGCTCAATGCCAAGAGCGTGGCAAAAGGACTGAAGAAAGCCAAGAGTCCACTCGCCAAGTACTTGAAATAGGAACACACTTGAAGTAAAAGTACAAATATCTGCACTCGCAATGAAACCACGGAGGAGCTTACCCGGAATAGGGCGTTGGAAGACTTCACTCATGAAGAGCCTCTTGCCTTCCATCCTTCTTTCGTCTTTCATCCTTTATACAACTGCCGCCACGGCTCAAACCAGCAATCAGTTGAGGGTGAAGCGTATGCCGCAAGGATTTGGCGTAAGCAAGGAGATAGACGGACAAGACGTGCTGATGGCTTATTCTGATGAAGGAACTTATGCAAATGCGCTTCGTGTGCCAGCCTTCCGCAAGGCAATCACTCAATTCGAGGAGCAGGATAAACTGAAGATGCCAGTGCTCGTGAAGTCCGGTTTGCCCGATGAAGTCCAGCCGCTTTGCACCGACCTCTGGGAACAAGCCCAACCGTTCTATGCCTTGACTCCAATGATTGACAGCACGCACTGCTATGTGGGTTGCGTGGCGCTCAACATGGCACAGGCAATGTACTTTTACAAATATCCAGCGCAAGGGACGGGCAGTCACACTTACACTGATTCGCTTGGATGCGGACAAACGCTCTCGGTTGATTTCTCAAGTCATAGGTACGAATGGGACTACATGATTGACAAGTATAAAGGCGTGGAATATTCCGACCGTCAGGTAAACGCTGTGGCACAACTGCTGAGCGACTGCGGAATTGCCGTCGACATGAAGTACGGTATCAGTGCAAGTGCTGCCAGCATTTTCCGCCAACCCAAGGCACTTGTCGATTACTTTGGCTACGACAAAACCATCCGCATCATCTATCGTGACCTCTTCAGTCACAGTGAACTTCACAACCTCATCCGCAGTGAACTTACTGCCAACCATCCTGTGCTTTGTTCAGGCTATGGCATCGATGGTGGAGGACATGCTTTCGTCATCGACGGCTACGATTCCAACGGACTTTATCACATCAACTGGGGATGGGGAGGATGGTGCAATGGCTATTATAACATAGATTACATGACGCCCAACCAGCCCGAGTATGGCAAACTTCCCGACCGTCAAGAGAACGGAGCCAATATTCTGCAGGCTTTCACCCTCGGAGTGCAGCCTTCGACCATGGCTGTAGGTACGAGGGAAAGCCACGAGATGGCAGTTGCAGGCATAAGCATTGTAGGAAAAACTACAGAGAAAGAAGATTGTGAGTCGATGAGTGAACTTGAAGTTTCTTATGGCCATAACCTTACAGTCGTGGTAAGCAACCTTTGCAATATCGGCTGGAACGATTTCATGGGACGGGTTTCCCTGGCATTGAAGGAAGTGGGGAAGGAAAGTCCGGTGGCTTTTGTTCATGAGTTCAACCACGATTTCACCGTTGAAATCGACACTGCCTACACCGACACTCTCAACCTTGCTCTTCCATCCAACCTTGCGGATGGCACCTACCAATTGCTGCCGATGTACGAAGATAAGGATGGATGGACAGAGGTGAGGACTTCGAGAGGGACGCCGAATTATCTGACGGTTAAGGTAGAGGGCGAAAATGTTTGTTGCCAAGTCCCGAAATCAGTAGCTGCAAACCTGGTGCTTACCGACTTTCAGTTTCCAGATACGGTGATGAGAGGCGAAACTGCTGAGTTCAGCCTGACGGTGAGCAACAAAAGCGAGAATGAGTTCTGTGGACGTTTCTACGTAGTGTACGAGAATGCAGAGAAGGCAAGCGGACTTTCGGTGCTGGCTGGCATCGGGCAATATCTGCAGGCTGGCGAGCAACGTACTGTAGATTTCCGATTTGCCAAGATGAACATAAAAGGTGACGAAGCCTGCATCCGTGTGGCTTGTGAACCCGACCTCTTCACCGATTCTCTCATTGTGTTCGACCTGTCGAAAAACGTGACAGTGAAAGATGCAACAACCGGTATCGATGAAATCGTGGCAGAAGGCAATGGTTCGCAGGCGGGACGCAATGGTTCTTCAGTCATAAATGAAGAAAATCCACTTTACGATTTGTCGGGCAGAAGAATAAAGTCTATTCCAACCAAGCAAATTTTCATCACTGAAGGCAAGAAGAAAATCACTCACTGATGAAGGAAAGGAAATGCTGAAGCATCAGCAAACCCACACTACACACAATAAAACGTCTTGTTGAAGTACTCGGATTCACCTCAGAGCTTGGTACTCAGATTCATCTCAGTGCTTTTATCACGGTCTCTGCAAGATACACGGCTCCAGTGTCGTTGGGATGGAGCAAGTCGCCGGTTTCGCGTGTAGGAATGTTGTAGAGGAACGGAGTGGATTCGGTGCCGTTGCCTGCGCCTTTGGAGTTGTTGAACACGAAGGAAAGGCGTCCTTCACGGTCCCAGTCGATGGTTGGCACTCCAATCATCTGTGCTGCAAGTCGCATCTGATTGGCTTTGACGATGAATTCAAATGGTTTGTCGGTATGCCCGTAGTAGAGTCCGCTTGGAGTAACAACATATATCCGTGCTTTGGGATATTGCTTGCGCAGACTCCTTATTATATATGACAATGCTCCGGCAAAGGTGCCACGCCTTTCTTCGGCTATGAATGTGGCATATCTATCCACAAACCTCTGTGGGTCTGCCTCATCGTTTGTTCCGCCTTCTATGAGGATGATGTCGGGTTTGCAGCCCTGCGGAATGCGCTTCAGCTGATTGCCTATGGTGTTGTCGCTGCCGCGTTCTTTCAGTGTGGCACTGGTCTTGCCAAGGTTAATGAAATTGACTTCCGAACGCAGTTCCATCTGGTGGGTCCATCGGCGGAGTTCACTGTAGCTGTCGCCCAAAATCAGTACGTTTCCCACATGGGGTCTCGTTGCTTTCCATATAAAGTCGTAGCCGGTAACCATCCGGAAATCCTCGACGAACGGGATGCAGAACATGTTGGCAATGGTCCGTACCTGCGCAATTTTCGTAGAGTCGTGGGCAGTCTTCTCTTTGCCGTAGGCTATGGGAGCGAGTATGAAGATGCGTGCATCGGGCACTTCCTTCCGTATGAATGACACGATGCGATAGAGCGAACCGGCAAAGTTTGAGTTTGTGACCTTTGCCTCGTCCTTCGACACTGCAATGGCCTTGGTGCGTGGATTGGCACCTTTGGTGTTGCACACTTTGCCCGACGGATAATCGAACAGGGCTTTCTCGTACGATTCGAACTGCTGTTCGCTGTCGGGATTGTCGTTGCAGCCAAGTTGAAGGAAGATGACATCGGGCTTAAGCACGGACAAGTTTCGGTCGGAGAGGATTCTCTGCACATCTGCCGACATGCCATGCTTTGCCGTAAGCTGGCAGTCGTAGCAAGCCGTAAAGCGGTGAATGTCGAGCTCAAGGTCTTCAGTGAAGCACCAGCCCCACGAGCGTTCCACATGTTTGCTGTCGGATATGAGCAGTGCTTTGCCCTTGGCTATGGCTACAGCCGAAGTGCATGCAAGTGCCAGAAGTATGAATAATAGTCTATGTTTCATCTATTCAGTTTTGATTTTTTTCCATCGTCCACTCAACCAAGGCACACGTTCTATATATGGCACAAGCCATGTGCAGGTGATGAAGAGGAATATCATCAGCATCATGCACATGCCCCAATTGTACTTGTAGGTTGCCGAGAATGCCTTTTGCATATAGATATAGAAAAGCATCAGGGGATAGTGGGCAACAAAATAGACCATGCTGTGCTGCCCTATGAAGTTGATTGCCGGTATCCGTCGCTGTGGCAGCAGATGGAGGAATCCGGAGAGTCCGCAAAGTATGAGTGTCATGTTGAGCATTATGCCTACTGGACTTCCATCCCATTTGTTGGTGCTCATCGTATATTCGCCATGCAGATAGATATTGCCCACAATGAAAGCTGCTATCATCATCAGCGAAACAGTAAGCGCCAATTTGCGGCCCATCTTTCGCATTGCCACCTTCCACACTCGTCCGAGGAAAAAGAAGAAGATGCCCATGAATATGTTGTCAAGACTGAGCCAAAGCGGACTGCCATTCAGATAAAGCCAGTAGGACACAAAGGGGAAAACGATGATTATCCAGTGGAGATAGCGCACTTTCTCCATGAAATGCACTATGAGATAGCTCACGTAAAACGACATGAGGAACCAGCACGGACCATTTCCGTAGCTGTTGCTCGTTTCCCAAAGGTGCGACCACTTGAAGCTTCCCATCGTCTTTGGGTCGAAAATCTGCGGGAACAAAGCTATCATTCCGAAATAGACTATTGCTCCGACTATGCTCCATGTGATATAAGGTACGAGAAGACTCTTGGTACGGTCGAGGACATACTGCAGCGAATTTCCGCTCACTGTCTTGTTGAAATATCCTGCCTTGAAGAAGAAGAAGCACATGAAGAAGTATGTCCAACCCATCAGGTCGTACCACGACACCACTCCAACCTCATACCATCTCAATCCACACATGGCAATGGCATAATTGCCTATCATGCGTATGATGCACAATCCACACAGAAAATCAAACGTATGATCTCTCTCCATCAATGTCTCTATTTTTGCTATAAAGCTAATGTTTCTTTTTTGCTATAAAACTAATGTATTCTTTCATCGTCTTGCGGTCGACCACCAGCATCAGCAAGACATACAGGATGACTGCCAGCACGATGCGGCTGACCAACAGCAGAATGTTGTCTTCTATCATCGACGTAAGATGCCTGGTTGCCACCATCACGACAACAGAGGTTGCAAGATAGGGCAAGATGTCCATGAAAGCACGGACGAACGACAAACGGATTTCCTTCCACACGAAGTAATGCCACACCAGCAGCCAGCCTGCAAGAATCATGACATAGAAGAAAATCAAGAGGCGGAATCCGCTCATTCCGAACAGTTCAAGCTTGAAGTACTGCACAGCAAAGACATTGGCAATGATAAGCACACTCTGGCAGATAGTGTTCCACATGTATGTCCCCGACTTTCCCCGGCTGATGACAAAGTTGGAATACAGTGCTGTCAATGGCAGAAACGCACCGCCAATGCAAAGCATGCGGAGGAACGGAACTGCCGGTTGCCATTTGTCGGGAAAAAGAGCCATGAACTCGCCTGACACCATGCTCAAGCCAAACATCAGCGGGAAGGCAATGAATGATGTGAAGCACAGCATCTTGCGGAAAGCACGCTTCAACCGTACTTCGTCGTCACCCATCTGCACAAACATAGGCTGTGCCACCCTCTGCACCATCTCGGAGATTACTGAACTTCCCATGAGGTTCCATTTGTTTGCCTGCGAATAATATCCTATTTCCTGCTTCTGGTAATATCTGCCGAGGATGGCTTCGAGTGCATATTTGTTGACGGTATTGAAAATGTTGGTCACCAGTAGCTTGCAACTGAAACTGAACATCTCGCGTATGGGTTGGAAACTCACGTTGAGCGAAGGTTTCCACCGTGCAAAATGCCAACTCAACACAGAAACAAGTCCCACAAATACTATCGGTTGGGTGGCGATGCTCCAGTAGCGGAAACCGCACAAGGCCATGACTATGCCGACTATGCCAGACGCGAGCAATGCAACAGAACCGCAGATGGTTTGTTCCCTCACTTTCAGTTGCTTGAAAAGTATTGCCCTTGGAGCAATGGAGAAACTGGCAAGGAAAAAACCGAGGAAAGCGTAGCGCGAGAGCCAGATGAGCCGCTCATCGTTGTTGTATTCGGCAATCATCGGGGCACAGAACCATAGAACGATGTAAATGGCAGCACTGGTGAGGATGTTGAACCAGAATACGGAGTTGTAGTCTCGGTGAGTGGGATTCTGCTTGTTTGTCAGTGCGGACACAAAACCGCTGTCCTGCAGCTGTGCAGCGATGGTGGAATAGATGGCAAGCACTGCTGTCATGCCATAATCCTTCGGTTCGAGCACAGCCATCAGCACAATACCAAACACCGCATTGAGCAACTGCATGAAGCCACTGTTAAGGGCTGCCCACAGCAGTCCTTTGGCTGTCCGCTCCTTCAACGAGGATGTATTCTCCGATTCCTGTTCCGCCATATTTTATGTTTTATCCGCCTCAACCTTTCCGATTATCCGCTTTAATCCGCCCGATTATCACATTTTTATTCTCTCGTTTATTCTCTCAGCGCTTCATCAATCAATGGTTGTTGACGTTGATTGCCATGCCATTGTAAACGATTCTGTATCTGTATAACGACCTGTACTCTTTTGAGTCATCGTTGACTGAGATTATCCAGCCATAGTTGTTGAGGTCATAGGAATTGCCGCAATGGGAGCACAATGCCGTACCATCGGTATTCACAGTCAGCCGATAGCTCTGTCGGTCGCAGTTGGGACAAGCCAAGTCGTAAGCCACTATATCGTAGCCGTTCGACATATTGGGAGTGGAACTGGTGCCGACAATCAGTCCGCCCAATCCGAACTCAAACTCAGAGTAACCAATTTGCGACAGCGAATAGTCGTGGCTGCCCAGTGAGTTTCCTATGCGTATCTTGCCATTGACGGAACGGATGGTCACGAACTGTCCTGGATTTCCCATGGCGTTATAGAGTTCTGTACTTCCAGCCACTTCATAATAGAAACGGACTGGATACTTGGTGGAATATGTGCTGCTGACTTCGTCTTCACATGCCACCAGACACACAGTGCACATCAATACGGCTGCTATATTCTTCATTGCATCAAGGCTTTTTCTTTTCATCAGGTCATTTTTCTTTTAGTCAAGTCAAATGCCACTTCTTTTCATCAAGTCAAATGACTCCCTTTCTATATCAGAATGACAAAACAGGATCTTTTATTATCTCATCAATCAGTGCCAGTTCGTCACCGGTGAAATCGTCGGCATCCAATGCTTCAAGGTTCGATTTCAACTGCACAACAGATGAAGTTCCGATAATGACGCTGGTCACTCTCCAGTCGTTCAGAATCCACGACAGAGCCATCTGTGCCAATGTCTGGTGACGAGCCTTTGCCACTTCAGCCAGTTGCTTTGCTGCCTCAATACGCTCTGGCGTCACCTGAGTCACTTTCAGAAAGCCAGAATCCTTGGCAGCCCTACTGTCCGACGGAATTCCGTTGCTGTATTTGCCGGTAAGCAGTCCTTGAGCCAACGGCGAGAAGCAGATGATGCCCGACCCCTCGGCAACTGCATTGTCGAAATTGTCGCGCTTTGCCTTTAGGTCGAACAAAGAACAGCGGTACTGGCTCAGCAGGCAAGTGACATGAGCCTCTCTCAATATTCGGTAGGCTTCCTTTTGTTTGTCAGCCGGATACTTGGATATCCCTACATAAAGGGCTTTGCCTTGACGAACCAAATCAATCAGCGCCTGCATCGTCTCTTCAATGGGAGTTTCTGCATCGTAGCGATGGCTGTAGAACACATCGAAGTAATCGAGTCCTGTGCGTCGGAGGCTTTGGTCGCATGAAGCGATTATGTTCTTTCGCGATGAACCGGTGCCATAAACTCCCTGCCACATGTCGTGACCTGCCTTGCTGGAGATGAACAGTTCATCGCGGTGCGACTTCAGGTCTTCAGCAAGCACATGTCCGAAAGTCTGCTCAGCACTGCCCGGAGGCGGTCCGTAGTTGTTGGCAAGGTCGAAATGGCACACACCGGCATCGAACGCAGCAAGAATCATGTCTCTGGCACAACCGAAGTCATCGATTGCGCCAAAGTTATGCCACAATCCCAGTGAGAGGGCGGGCAACTTGATTCCGCTATTTCCGCAACGCCTGTATTGCACTGTCTACGCGATTAAAGTCAAATTCCTCAATGGTCTTGTGCATCAGAGCTTCAATCTTGTCGTTGCACAGATTGCCGATGCTTCCTTCGTGGGTGTGGTGAATATTCTTGTTTGGAGTGAACTTGCCAGCCTCGATATCGAGTCCCACCTTCTTGTAGGCATCACGGAACGGCATTCCGGCACTTGCCAGACGATTCACTTCTTCCACACTGAACATATTGTCATAGATCGGGTTGTCGAGTATATGCTCGTTCACCTTCATCTTGTTGATGATGTAAGCTGCCATCTTCAGGCAATCTTCCAATTCATCGAATGCCGGCAGGAACACTTCCTTAATGATTTGCAGGTCGCGGAAATAACCGCACGGCAAGTTGTTCATTATCATCATGACGGTCTGCGGCAATGCCTGAATCTTGTTGCACTTGGCTCTTGTAAGTTCAAACACGTCCGGATTCTTCTTGTGCGGCATGATGCTTGAGCCTGTGGTACAGTCGTCGGGCAGTTTCACGAAGCCGAAGTTCTGGCTGTTGAACATGCAGGCATCGAAAGCCAGCTTGGAGAGTGTGCCTGCCACGCTTGCCATTGAGAAGGCAACGTTGCGTTCCACTTTTCCGCGTCCCATCTGTGCATACACCACGTTGTAGTCCATGGAGTCGAATCCCAGCAGGTCGGTTGTCATCTGGCGGTTCAATGGGAAGGAACTTCCGTAGCCGGCAGCCGAACCCAACGGATTGCGGTTGGTGATTCTCCATGCAGCAAGCATGTATTGCATATCATCCACAAGGCTCTCTGCATAGGCTCCGAACCAAAGACCGAAGGATGAGGGCATTGCCACTTGCAGGTGGGTGTAGCCTGGCATCAGCACATCTTTGTATTCATTGCTTTTTGCGATGAGTTCGTTGAAGAGCACTTCGATGAGTTCGACCAGTTCATGCAACTTGTCGCGTATGAACAGCTTGAGGTCTACCAGCACCTGGTCGTTGCGTGAGCGTCCTGAATGTATTTTCTTGCCTATGTCGCCCAGTTTGCGGGTGAGGAGCAGTTCCACCTGCGAGTGCACGTCCTCTACACCCTCTTCAATCACGAACTTGCCTGCTTCTGCCTCCTTGTAGATTTCCTTGAGTTCTTTCAGTAGCAGTTGCAGTTCGTCTTTCTGCAGAAGTCCGATGGATTCGAGCATCGTGATGTGTGCCATCGAACCCAAGACATCGTATTTGGCGAGGTAGAGGTCCATCTCACGGTCTCTTCCCACCGTGAATTTCTCTATCTCTTCAGTCATCTGGACGTTCTTCGTCCACAGTTTATCTTTACTCATAAGGCAATTTGGACAACATGTCTGCCAGTTTCTCCGCACCTTCCTTCAGAGGCTTTTCTATCATTGCTCCTACAAAAGGATTGACGCTGGCATCCACCGTTATTTTCATTTTACACGTATCGTCGGTCACAGGGAGCAACTGCACCCACATCTTGAAGCCTACAGGCGACTGAGTGGAGGAGAACTTGACGAGTTTCGGTTGCTCGCGCTCGATGATGGAGATGGAGACTCTGCCAACGGGCTTCACGTCCATGCTCACTGAATCGGTGTCGAACTCCAGTGTCTCCAGCGTTTTGCCGATTTGCTCAATCTTCTCGCCTGAGGTTTCTGCTTTCATTTTCTCCTGCAATTCCGGATTGTTGAACTTCTCCTTGATTGACTTCAGGTTAGTCAGGTCCGAAATCTTTGCATATACAGTTTCCTGTGGATAATTTACTGTCTTTACTCCAGTTTCAATCTTCATTTCTCTTTCTCAATTAAGGGCTGGTTCTTTGGATTTCGCATTTACGGTTGGATATATAAAATTCATGTTTACAATTGGTTATATGAATCCTATACTTGCGCTCTTTTCCGAAAACCTTCCCAAGATTATTTCATCCAGTTGGCTGGGTCTTTTCTCCATTCGTGCAACACTGGAATCTGGCTTTCCTGGATATATCCGGTCTGCAGTGCCACTTCCAGCACAGCCTCATAGTTGGTCAGTGTGATGAGTTTCACTCCTGCTTCCTCGAAGGCTTTCTTCGCAACATCAAAGCCGTAGGTGTAGGATGCAACCATGCCTACAACTTCAAAACCGGCTGCCCTCAATGCTTCAACTGCCTTGAGACTGCTGCCGCCAGTGGAAATCAAGTCTTCCACAACCACTACCTTTGCGCCTTTCTCCAGTTCGCCCTCAATGAGGTTTTCCATTCCGTGGTCCTTTGGTTTCGACCTTACGTAAGCAAACGGAAGGTTCAATGCATCGGCTACGAGCGCACCTTGTGCAATGGCGCCAGTGGCAACTCCTGCCACGGCTTCTGCCTCCGGGAAATTGCCCATTATCAGATGAGTGAGTTCTGACTTTACGAATCCTCTGAGGTCGGGATAGGACAAAGTCTTGCGGTTGTCGCAATAGAACGGTGACTTCCAGCCTGATGCCCATGTGAATGGATTGTCGGGCTGCAACTTTATTGCTTTTACTTTGAGCAGCTTAGCTGCCAACAACTTTTCTACAGTATTCATGATTGATTGGTTTTTATATTATTTGTTTGCAAAGTTAATGCAATTCTGCCGAATGACAAAATAAATAGCTGTCAATTAGCGTATGGCTGGTTATAAAAACCTTCAAAGCCAACTTCTTGTATCAGCATATAATCGTTTGTATTTCATCAAGGATGGAGAACAGTTCGTCCTTTGTCTCTGCCCTCAGCATCTTTATGCGTGTCTGCCGGAAATCGGGAATGCCCTTGAACAGCGGCGAAGATGCCAGGTGGCGACGCACATGCAGAATGCCGCTCAGTTCGCCTTTCTCGCTGGTCCTGACGCTGTCTTCAATCTCCCGTCGCAAAACATCGAGCTTCCACTGGTTCGACAGTTCCAGTTTTTCGCCAGTGTCCAGATAGTGTCGTATCTCCTTGAAAATCCATGGCGCACCGAAGGTGGCACGTCCCACCATCACTGCATCGACTCCGAATTCATCGAAACATTCCTTTGCCCGTTCCGGAGTCTTGATGTCGCCGTTGCCTATGACCGGGATGGTCATGCGCGGATTCTTTTTCACCTCGCCAATCAATGTCCAGTCTGCCTCGCCAGTGTACATCTGGCTGCGTGTGCGTCCATGGATGGTAATGGCACGGATGCCGCAGTCCTGCAACTGTTCTGCAAGGTCGACTATCACTTTGCTGTCGTTGTCCCATCCGAGGCGTGTCTTCACCGTGACCGGCAACTTTACGGCATCCACCACTGCCTTGGTGATTTCCAGCATGAGCGGAATGTTCTTCAGCATTCCGGCACCTGCACCTTTTCCTGCCACTTTCTTCACGGGACAACCGAAATTCAGGTCGAGCACGTCGGGCTTCGACTCTTCCTCGATTATCTTTGCAGCCTCCACCATGCTTGCCACGTCGCGTCCGTAAATCTGTATTGCTACAGGACGCTCGGCTTCACACACCTTTGCCTTCTGCAGCGAACGGTTGACCGAACGGATCAGAGCATCGGCGCTCACGAACTCCGAATAGACCATCGACGCGCCAAACTCCTTGCAAAGCAGACGGAATGCCTGGTCGGTGACGTCCTCCATCGGGGCAAGAAACACCGGTCTGTCGCCTAATTCTATATTGCCTATATTCATAATTCTACTTCATCTTTTCTGTTTTTACCACTGCAAGCCTGTTCAATTGCCCCTTTCTTCAAGCCTGACTCGTGGTCCATTTCTGTTCCGAGGCTCATTTCTGCTCCATTACCCATTTCCTCAAGCCAGTCCCATAGTTCATCTCCGTCGGTTTCTTCTTCTGCCTCCTTCTGATGTTGGCTTACCAGGAATTTCCGTCCTGCATATCCAAGGCTGATGACCGAAATCTTCACGTCCTTTGCCTCAGCCAGCACCGCGCCGCAGGAAATGGCAGTTGAACCTGTGGTTATCACGTCGTCCACCAGCAGCACGTGCTTGCCCGCAATCTTTCCTGCATTCTTCAGTCTGAAGATGTTTTCCACATTCTCCTTGCGGTCGCTCATCAGTTGGCGGGTCTGGGTCTTGTTGTTCACCGTGCGCTCCACCACGTCTTTGGCTACGGGAATTCCTGTGACTTTGCTTATTCCGCGCGCGATGTAGTCGCATTGGTTGTATCCGCGTTTCAGCTTGCGTTTCCAGTGCAGTGGCATCGGAATCAGAAAGTCGATGCCGTCGAAGAATCCTGCCTCCTGCAGTTCTGCAGCCATGATGCTTGCCAGTTCTTCCCCCACCCTCGGGTTGCTGTAGTATTTCAGCTGATGGATTGACCTTTGCGATTCCATCGATTCGTAGAAGAAGTACGAGGTGGCTCGCTCGATGGGCATGAAGGTCCAGAACAACTTCTCAATCGGATTTTCCTCCATCAGGTGGGCATTGGTCTTGGGCAAGTCGCACAGACAGTCGAGACAGATTTCCGGTTCAGTCCGCGTCAGCCTTCTCCTGCAGATGGGACAATAGCGCGGTAGCAGAAAATCCATCACGTCGCCCATGTATTCCTTCACTCGCTGCATCATGCCCAGTCTCCAAAGTCTGAGTGCAACACCTTGTTTATATCGTTCATGCTGAATCCTTTCGACAGGGCAAACCTGCAGAGCTTCGCATTTATCTCATACTCAGTCTTTCCCTTCACCGACTTGCGCTTTGCCTCGATAATCCTACGCAACGAATCCATCGATGCATCGCTGTCCACTTCTTCCTTCGCCTCGTCGATTATGCTCGGGTCAATTCCCTTCAGCCTCAGCTGCTGCCCAATCTTGACAAGCCCCCATTTGTTGTACCTGAACTTGTCGCGTACAAACGCACGGGCATATCTCCGCTCGTCGATGTATTTATCCTTCTGCAGACGTGCTATGATGCGTTCCTTTGCCTCGTCCGTCAAGTCCCACTTCTGCATCATCCGCCTGATGTCTGCACAGCAATATTCCGTGGCTGCACATTTGGCGGACAGGCGGACAAGAGCCTCATTCTCCGTTATTTGCTTCTTTGTTTCCATCCTGTCACCATTCTGTCGTTGTCAAACATATCCTTGCTCACCGTCACCCCGGCAAATCCGCAACTCCTCATCTGTTCAGCCACGTCTGTACCGTAGAGTCGGTTTATCTCAAACGCAAGCAGTCCGCCATCCTTCAGTGCGCACTGTGCATACCTTATTATTATGTTATAGAACAGCAGCGGATTGTCGTCGGGCACGAACAATGCAATCTGAGGTTCGTAGTCCAGCACATTGGCATCCATCTCCGTCTTCTCCCTCGTGCAGATATAGGGAGGGTTCGACACGATGGCATCGTATGTAGCCGCCGGAGGAATTGCCGAGAGAATATCTTCATGCCGGAACGTCACGTCCAGCTGCAGCCTCTTGGCATTTTCCCTTGCCACTTCCAGCGCTTCGTCGGAAACGTCAAGTCCAGTCACTTCTGCCGTGGCCAACTTCTGCTTCAGCGCAAGGGCAATGCATCCGCTTCCTGTGCCGATGTCGAGCAAACGCACTATGTCGCCGTGCCCATCCAAGAGCCTCACAACGCTGTCCACCAGTTCCTCAGTCTCGGGCCGTGGAATCAAGACGCCAGGCTTCACCGCCAGCGTCATGCCACAGAAGTCTGCCTTGCCCGTCACGTATTGGATTGGTTCACATGCAAGAAGCCTCTCCACAAGTGGTTGCAGCGCATTCTTCTTCGCCTCGGACAACTCATCGTCCCTACCCATCAACACATCCGCACTGGACAGACCCTCAGTCCTCTCCAGCAGCAGCAAACTGATTGCCCGTGCCTCATCCTTGCAATACAAGCCCGTGAGCCTTGCGCTTATGTCGCGAAACAGCCTTCCCATAATTCCAACCACAAAATTACAAAATTCTCCCGATGTGAGCCTCATAAATTCCCACTTAAAATGCCTTTTAGGTTTTTCGGGCTTAAGTTTGGGCGGCTAATGTTCACAATTCGGATGGTAAGTCCTTTCCTTTAGGGAAGGATTCAGGCGGGGCTTTTAACACTTCATCCTTTATGTCTCTTCCAATCTCTCTGAACTCCCCATTCAGCCCTTGAAAGCGCTTTGCTATGACAGTTAAACCGCCACTTCGGCTCTCAAACCATGCAGTTCCCAATCAAAATCCGCTGAAATCACGCAAGAATGAGAAGTGTTAAAATGGCAAGCAACTGCATCGAAACCTTCGAAAACCACGCTTAAATGCCCGAAAACAAGCCTTATACAGAGGCTAATTAGCATAAAACTGAGGCTTTAGGCTTTGTTAAATCCTTTTCTTTATCGTCATTAACAAGTGTAACTACCTAACCAGTAAGCATATAGTAATTTTCTTAAGGTCTATTAACTGGCAGCTGACAGTTGACAGTTAGTTTTTTATGCTACCCCTACTTTTTGCGCTGTCCCTATATATTATAT
>CAVISR010000067.1:0-16022 GCA_963645405.1 Acutalibacteraceae bacterium | reverse complement strand
TTTTTACGACCTGCACGGAAACGTGGAATTTTTGGTGCAAGCATCCGAAATAAGCCGATGTACTTTCAGGGCAAAACTTTACAAAGGCAAAACTTTATCACACAAAGCATCCGCAGTACCAATGGCATTGCGGATGTCTTTTTTATAATGGTGCTCATAGCTAACATCTTGTATGGCTTTACCGAACCTATACGCGACTTTGCTTGATGCTACCCGTGGTCTTACTTGATGCTACCTGTGATTTTACCTGAAGCTACCTGCGGTATAACTTGATGTCGGAAAGTGCAATCACTTGACGTTGCCCACCTTTATCAAGTATTCTGCTATCTGTACGGCATTGAGGGCTGCACCTTTCTTTATCTGGTCGCCTGAAAGCCAGAATGCAAGTCCGTGGTCGTTGGCAAGGTCTTTTCTGACGCGTCCCACATACACGCAGTCTTTGCCTGCAGTGTAGAGTGGCATTGGGTAAGGAAGTCCTTCCATTGTTTCCTTGGATGCATCTGGATTGGCTTTGGCGCCTACCAGTGCAGGGTTGTCAATCAGAATCACGCCTTCGCCTGCTGCAATTGCTTTCTGTGCATCTTCAACTGATATTGGCTCTTCGGTTTCTACCCATACGGCTTCGCTGTGGGCACGGAGTGAGGAGATGCGGACACATGTTGCCGAGCAGTTGGCGTCGGTGTGCATGATTTTCTTTGTTTCATTGAACATCTTCATCTCTTCCTTGGTGTATCCGTTGTCTTGGAATACATCAATCTGTGGAATCACGTTGTATGCCAGCTGGTAAGCGAACTTGCTGACAACTGGGTCTTTTGATTCTGCCAATGCCTTGTATTGCTCCTGCAGTTCTTTCATTGCTGCCGCTCCCGCACCGCTGGCACTCTGGTAGGATGCTACGTGTATGCGCTTGATGTGCGACAGTTTTTCGATTGGCTGGAGCACTACTACCATCATGATTGTCGTGCAGTTTGGATTGGCAATGATCCCGCGTGGACGGTTGAGTGCGTCTTCTGCATTGCACTCGGGGACGACCAGTGGCACATCTTTGTCCATTCTGAATGCGCTGGAGTTGTCAATCATCACTGCTCCGTATTTGGTGATGTCAGCTGCAAATTCCTTTGATGTGCCGGCGCCTGCTGATGTGAAGGCGATGTCGATGTCCTTGAAGTCGTCTCCGTGTTGCAGGAGTTTCACTTCATATTCTTTTCCCTTGAATGTGTATTTACGGCCGGCACTGCGTGTCGAGCCGAACAATACGAGGTCGTCGATTGGGAAGTTTCTCTCGTCGAGAACCTTCAGGAATTCTTGTCCTACGGCACCACTTGCGCCTACAATTGCTACTTTCATTTCTCTTTTTGTTGTGTCTAGTGTCTATATAATTTTGATAGTGATGGCAAAGATACGAATAATTTAGGTAGATGGGTAATGATGATGAGCGGAAAAGGTCGTTTTGTCAGTTCTTTTATGAGTTGCCGTGCAACAATGCAATAGTCAGTTGTCAATTGCGTGGCAGAATGAAATGTGGTTCTTGCATGCGTAGACCTCCTTCATCAGTCCAGAGTTCATCGACTCGGGAACTGCTTCATCGTCTGAAGACTCATTGGCTCACAAAGACGGGGCACGAGCTTTGTTGCATGTTCCGTGCCCCGAGTTGTGTCTATTGGCTGGTCCTAAGGTTTATGTGCCTTGGAAGGGTTGCCTTAACCTCTTGGAAGGGTACTCGCCCTTTGAAAAAAGGATTTTATACCCCTTGGAAAAGCTTACTTGCCTTTTGGAGCCTGCCGATATTGAGCCTTGAAAGTTACAGATTTGGATTTTCTGTCTTGCAGTCCTTGATTGCAGGGATGATGCCGAGTGAGATGATTTCATCACGCATCTTCTCGAGGTGTGCGTAGGAAGCATCGAGTGCTGCCATTTCCTCTGCTGTTCCCTGTGGTTCTGTGTAGTGAACACCGGTCTTGTCGATTGTTGTCGGCATTGCCATCATCACGTGCTGGTACTTGTCGGTCTTCACGTAGCATCCTGCTGGGAGTGTGAATGGTTCACCGCCCATTGCACCTTCAATCATCTTCACTGCCTGATAAGCAGGGCTCTGGAATGATGAACGTCCGCGGAGCTTGATGATGTTTGAACCGCCCTGGATTGTTGCGTGCTTGATTTCTGCCCAGCGCTCTGCTGAGAGTCCCATTTCTGAGAGTGGCTTGCCGTCAATCTTCACCTGTGAAGCGAATACTGCCATCTGCTCTCCGTGACCGCCGTAAGTGTGTGCACCTGTCACCTTGTCCTGCTGTACGCCGAACTCCATGGCGAGCTGCTGCTGCAGACGTGTTGAATCGAGTGCTGCGAGTGATGTGAGCTGGTTTGGCTTCAGTCCTGAGTGGATGAGTGCAGTGAGTGCAGTCACGTCAGCTGGGTTGAAGATTACCACTACGTGCTCTACGTCTGGGCAATACTTCTTGATGAAGTCACCGAACTCGGCTGCAATCTTACAGTTTCCCTTGAGAAGGTCTTCGCGTGTCATGCCTTCCTTGCGTGGGGCACCACCTGAAGAGATGATGTATTTAGCACCTGTGAATGCAGTCTTTGGGTCAACTGTCCAAGTGAAGTTTACTCCAGGGAATGCACAGTGTGCCATCTCGTCTGCTACGCCATGAACTCCTGGCTCAAAGATGTCATAAAGACAAATGTTTGGAGTCAAACCAAGCATAGCTGCTGTCTGAGCCATGTTGGAACCGATCATGCCTCCGGCTCCGACAATTAATAGTTTCTCGTTTGTTAAAAATGCCATAATACAATGTTTTTAGAATTACTATCTAATATTTTCAGTGCAAATATATGAGTTTATTTTGACAGGACAAAATTTAATCTTATATTTGCAGTAAATATTACAACTCAAGCAGAAACAATATGAAGGAAATTGAAGGTAGGCTTTACGATTTGCGCAAAGTTATGAAGGAAAGGAAAGTCAGTGCATTCATCACTCCCAGCACTGACCCGCATTGTGGGGAGTACATTCCTGAGCGGTGGAAAGCGCGCAGATGGATTTCCGGATTCAGCGGAAGTGCAGGCACGTCGGTAGTCACTCTCGACAAGGCAGCCCTGTGGACTGACTCACGCTATTTCATCCAGGCACGCGAGCAACTGAGCGATTCAAGCTACGTCCTGATGAAAGACAAGATAGAAGGCACGCCGAGCATTGCCGAATGGCTGGGCAGCGTGCTCAAGCCGGGCGACACAGTGGGCGTTGACGGTTGGGTCAATACGGTGGAAGCCGTAAACCAACTGAGAGACGAGCTGTCGCAGTTCGGGCTGAAGCTCGACCCGTCAGTCGACCCTTACGAAAAGATATGGACCGACCGTCCTGGCATTCCCGACAGCAAACTCTTTATCCAGCCGCTGGAATATGCCGGAGAAAGTTCGAAGAGCAAACTCTCGCGCATCAGGGAGAAGATTGGCGACCACGCCCTGCTTGCCACTTATCTGGAGGACATTGCCTGGACGCTCAACCTGCGTGCCGACGACATTCTCTACACTCCGCTTTTCGTAAGCTATCTCATCATAACTCCAACCGATGCCACCCTATATATAAATAAGGAGAAGGTGACCGATGAAGTCGAGGCTTATCTGAAAGCCGAAGGCGTCAGCATCCGTCCTTACGAAGCAATTCTCGAGGGCTTGGCAAACTGCGAATTGCCGGTGGAAACCCAGCTCGACAAGACAAACTACAGCACCTACACTGCCATCAAGCACCATGTGGACAAGGAATCACCCATTCCCCATATGCTTATGTTCAAGAACGCCACAGAAATCAAGGGCTATCGCAGTGCACACGAGAAAGACGGTGTGGCAATGGTGAAATGGATGAAGTGGACTTTGGAAAATGTGCCGAAGGGCGGACAGACCGAAATGTCGCTCTCCGACAAGCTCGAGGCATTCCGCCGCGAACAGCCCTTGTGCATGGGCATAAGCTTTGCCAGCATCATGGGCTACGGCTACCACGGAGCCATCGTACACTACGAGCCAAGTGCGGTGACCGACATTCCGGTGAAACCGGAGGGACTGCTGCTCATCGACTCTGGCGGCCAGTATCTTGACGGAACCACCGACATCACCCGCACCCTGCCTCTCGGTCCGTTGACCTGGGAGATGCGCCGCGACTACACACTGGTTCTCAAGGGCTGGATAAAACTCGGAAGCGCTGTGTTCCCGAGAGGAACCAACGGCACACAGCTCGATGCATTCGCCCGCATGGACATGTGGAAATACGGGATCAACTATCTGCACGGCACAGGCCACGGAGTGGGACAGTTCATGTCAGTCCACGAAAGCATCGACTACCACCAGTTCCGCATGCAGTGGCGTCCTACACCATTGTTGCCGGGCATGATCATCACCGACGAGCCGGGAATCTACATCGAAGGCAGCCACGGAGTGCGCCACGAGGACACGATGCTTGTAGTCAATGCCAACTTCGGCGGCGAACACGGCAAGGCAGTGGAACCGGGATGTGAAACCTACGACGGCGGTACGGCTGAGGGCATCACCTTCGGACCTTACTACACTTTCGAACATCTCACCGTCTGCCCAATCATCACCAGCCCAATCATCAAGGAAATGCTCACAGCGGAAGAAGTCGACTGGTTCAACAACTACCAGCACACCGTCTACGAGCGACTCGAGTCAAGGCTGGACGATGAGCACAGAGAATGGCTGAAAGAAGTGACAAAACCAATTTGATGCCAACTTCCGACACCTTATATATAAATATATTTTGTCAGACCAAATATTTGGTGTAACTTTGCATTCTGAAATAAAGCATTATAGAACAAGAAGATGAAAAACTTTGTAAAAGAACTTCAGTGGCGTGGCATGATTCACGACATCATGCCTGGAACAGAAGAACTACTTGAAAAAGAACTGGTGACTGCCTACCTGGGCTTCGACC
The DNA here is from genome assembly GCA_963645405.1 of Acutalibacteraceae bacterium. Taxonomy (GTDB): domain Bacteria; phylum Bacteroidota; class Bacteroidia; order Bacteroidales; family Bacteroidaceae; genus Colivivens. The sequence goes on along the minus strand of CAVISR010000067.1, from coordinate 11,077 downwards.
CAACGGCAGACTCGCTTCATATAGGCCATCTCTGCGGAGTGATGATGCTGCGTCATCTGCAAAACTGCGGACACAAGCCATTGGCACTCATCGGCGGTGCCACCGGCATGATTGGCGACCCTTCAGGCAAAAGCCAGGAGCGCAACCTGCTGGATGAAGACACCCTCCGCCACAATGTGGCGTGCATAAAGAAACAGCTCAACAAGTTTCTCGACTTCGAGAGCGATGCACCCAACAAGGCAGAGCTGGTGAACAACTACGACTGGATGAAGGACTTCACATTCCTCGCCTTTGCACGCGACATCGGCAAGCACATCACCGTGAACTACATGATGGCAAAAGAGTCAGTGCAGAAACGACTCAACGGCGAGGCACGCGACGGACTGTCGTTCACCGAATTCACCTACCAGCTCCTCCAGGGCTACGACTTCCTCTACCTCAACGAGCACAAAGGCTGCAAACTCCAGATTGGCGGTGCCGACCAGTGGGGCAACATGACCACCGGAGCAGAGCTCATCCGCCGCACCAACGGCCGTGAGTGTTATGCACTTACTTGCCCATTGGTAAAGAAAGCCGACGGAACAAAATTCGGAAAGACAGAGAAAGGCAACATCTGGCTCAACCCAGAGTACACCTCTCCATACGCCTTCTACCAGTTCTGGATGAACACCAGCGACGAGGATGCAAAGCGCTACATCAAGATATTCACACTCCTCGGACAAGAGGAAATCGAATCGCTCATAGCTGAGCAAGACAAAGACCCGGGACAGCGCGTACTGCAGAAACGCCTTGCCAAGGAACTCACCGTCATGATTCACTCAGAAGAAGACTACAACATGGCAGTTGAAGCATCAAACATACTGTTTGGAAAGTCAACCAAGGAATCACTCCTCAAGCTCGACGAGAAAACCTTCCTCGAAGTGTTCGACGGCGTGCCACAGTTCACCGTTTCATGCGACGAACTGGCAGCCGGCATCAAGGCCATCGATCTCTGCACCGAGAAAGCAGCAATCTTCCCGTCAAAAGGCGAGATGAGGAAAATGACCCAAGGCGGCGGAGTGAGCATCAACAAGGAAAAGCTGGCTCAGCAAGATCAGGTGATAACGACAAAAGACCTTATCGACGACAAATATTTGCTCGTCCAGAAAGGCAAGAAAAACTACTTCCTGATCATCTGCCAATGACCCTCCCAAAAGGCGGCAATTTTTCCCTAGTCAGAAAAAACTATTTTCCTAGTCAGAGAAAAAGTTTTTTCCAGTCAGAGAAAAAAAGACGCTGTTTAGAGGGGCAAAAAGCCGATGCTTGGAGAACAAGAAAAAAGAGGCAAAACCAAAGGTAAAAACCGAAGGAAAACCAAAGGCAGAACCGAAGGAAAACCAGCCGGAAAACAAGCTCTCTTCCAACTGAATATTGAGTTTAATCTGATGTGAGAAGATTGGACATCGTTTGATATTTGAGCATTGTTTGATTTCTGGACACCGATTGAACATCGTTTGATATTTGGACATCATCTGATGTGAGAAGATTGAACATCATTAGGCGAGGAAAGAAGAGATCCACCGACCGGCAAGACATACAAGACATAAAAACGAACTTTATATGGCAAAGAAAGCATTATTGATGATTCTCGATGGATGGGGAATCGGCGACAAGACAAAATCGGACGTAATATACAGTACTCCAACTCCATATATGGACTACCTCAATGCGACCTACCCACACTCACAGCTTCTCGCTTGCGGTGAAAACGTAGGTTTGCCCGACGGACAGATGGGCAACTCCGAGGTAGGACACCTCAACATCGGAGCAGGACGAATCGTTTACCAAGACCTCGTAAAGATCAACCGTGCCTGCGCAGACAACAGCATTCTGCAAAATCCAGAAATCCAGTCAGCCTATGGCTACGCACAGAAGACCGGGCATTCAGTCCACCTCATGGGACTGACATCAACCGGCGGCGTACACTCCAGCTTCAACCACATCCTGAAGCTCGTGGACATAGCCAAAGAATACGGAGTGAAGAACTGCTACGTACACTGCTTCATGGACGGACGTGATACCGACCCAAAGTCGGGCAAAGGATTCATCGCCGACCTTCAGAAACACATCGATGAAATCGGAGTAGGAGCCATCGCAAGCATCATCGGACGGTTCTATGCAATGGACCGCGACAAGCGTTGGGACAGAATCAAAGTAGCCTACGACCAACTCATCGAAGGCAAGGGACGCAAAGTGACCGACATGGTAGAAGGCGTGCAGTCATGCTACGACGCCCACACCGAAGAGCACAAAGACACCGATGAATTCATGGAGCCGCTCGTAAATGCAAATGTCGACGGCACAATCAAGCCAGGCGACGTAGTAATCTTCTTCAACTACCGAAACGACCGCGCCAAGGAACTCACCGTAGTCCTCACCCAGCAGGATATGCCAGAACAAGGCATGAAGACAATCCCCGACCTGCAGTACTACTGCATGACCCCATACGACGCATCATTCAAGGGCGTACACATCCTCTTCCCAAAAGAGAACGTAAGCAACACCCTCGGTGAATACGTTTCAAGCAAGGGACTCAAGCAACTCCACACTGCAGAGACCGAGAAATACGCACACGTAACCTTCTTCTTCAACGGAGGACGCGAACAACCATACGATGGCGAGGAGCGCATCCTCGTGGCTTCACCAAAAGTTGCGACCTACGACCTCCAACCAGAGATGAGCGCCTACGAAGTGAAGGACAAGCTGGTTGCCGCACTGAAAGAAGACAAGTACGACTTCGTAGTTGTCAATTTCGCCAACGGTGACATGGTAGGCCACACCGGAGTTTACGAAGCAATCGAGAAAGCAGTAGTGGCAGTTGACAAATGCGTCAACGAAGTAGTGGAAACAGCAAAGTCAGTAGGCTATGAAACAATCATCATCGCCGACCACGGCAATGCCGACCACGCACTCAATGCCGACGGCACACCAAACACCGCACACTCGCTCAATCCTGTTCCATTCATCTACGTGACAGAGAACAAGAACGCGAAAGTCTCCGACGGTGTACTTGCCGACGTAGCTCCTTCCATCCTGCACATAATGGGCTTGGCTCAGCCAGCAGAAATGACTGGACACGACTTGATAGAAGACTAAATATATTTTATTTGTCCCCCTTTGCCTCAATTTATACATTAAACTTTTACAATTTATCACTTAGAGGCAAAGGGGATTTATATAGAAAGGCAACGTCATGGAAACCGTCCATTGGAAGTTTCTCTTTTGCAAGGACAATTCACAAGGACAAAACAGATTCCATGAAACGACCATATTGAAGCAACCTCAGCAAGGTTGACAGGAAATGCGTCCGAGGAAACAACCTCAGGAAGGTTTTGAAGGAACATCCCAAGGAAGGCAACCTCAGCAAGGCTAACGGATAGGCACAGTCTTCAATCGTTATTTTTTGCCTTTCATGCTCGTTCTTTGCAAATAAATTCGTATCTTTGCAAACCAATAACGATGAAGATGAGTAAAATAGAAATAAGACCAGCCCAAACGAAGAAAGAGATGAAGCAATTCATCCGTTTCAACTATGAGCTATACAAGGACAACCCATATTCAGTTCCCGACATCTACGAAGACATGGTCGCCACGTTCTCCGACAAGAACCCGGCAATGGAGTTCTGCGACGCAGTGTACTACCTTGCTTATCGTGACGGTGAAATCGTAGGCAGAGTGGCAGGTATCATCAACCACAAAGCCAACAAGCGGTGGGAACAGAAGATGGTGAGATTCGGCTATATCGATTTCATCGATGACATGGAAGTCAGCAAAGCCTTGATAAGCGCCGTGGAGAAATGGGGAAAGGAGAAAGGCATGGACTACATCCAAGGACCTCTGGGATTCACCGACATGGATGCCGAAGGAATGCTCATCGAAGGATTCGAGGAATTGGGAACCAATGCTACCATCTACAACTATCCCTACTATCCTAAACACATCGGAGCACTGGGATTCGAGAAAGAAGCAGACTGGGTGGAATTGCTGATGACTGTGCCCAGAGAAACGGGTGTTCCCGAACGTCTGGAGCGCATTGCAAAGATAGTCATCGAGAAATACGGGCTGCAGATAAAAAGATACACCTCACGCAGCAAACTGCGCAAGGACTACGGCAAACAGATTTTCGAGGTCATCAACGAGGCGTTCAAGCCTTTGTTCGGTTACTCCGAATTGAACGAAAGACAAATCGACCTTTACGTGAACACTTACATCCCGTTCATCGACCTCAAACTGGTGTCACTCATCACCGATGCCAACGGCAAGTTAATCTGTGTCGGCATCTCCATGCCCTCACTCTCGAAAGCATTACAGAAGGCAAAGGGCAAGTTGTTCCCGTTCGGATGGTTCCATCTGCTCAAGGCATTGAAATGGAAGAAACCCGATACGCTCGACCTGATGCTCGTGGGAGTATTGCCCGAATACCAGGGCAAAGGCATCAATGCCGTACTCTTCTACGACCTTCTGCCAAACTACATTTCCGAAGGCTACAAGTATGTAGAGACAAATCCGGAACTTGAAGTCAACAACAAAGTGCAGTCGCAATGGATTTATTTCGAGCGCAGACAGCACAAACGCAGGAGATGTTTCAAGAAGAAACTTTGAGCAGAGTGTTGGGTGAAGAGAAAGCAGGTGAACTTCTGAGAGTAAAGCAATCGGTGGTTCTGAGAGACGGTAAAATAGGAATTCCGAAAGTCGATGAATTGGAACTTTTGAGAGTTGAGAATTAGAGAATCAAGCTGGGAATGGCAACAGATACTGAAGAAAAAGAACAGATAGAGCAGGTGGAGTACACCGATGACAACATACGCCACTTGAGCGACATGGACCATGTGCGCACTCGTCCTGGAATGTATATCGGACGACTGGGCGACGGAACCCATGAAGAAGACGGAATCTACGTATTGCTGAAGGAAATCATCGACAACTCCATCGATGAATTCAAGATGAACGCAGGCAAGCGCATCGAGGTGGATATCACCGAAGGGAAAGCAGTGAGCGTGCGCGACTTTGGACGTGGAATACCACAGGGAAAGCTGGTGGAAGCCGTCAGCATGCTCAACACCGGAGGAAAGTACGATTCCAAGGCATTCAAGAAAAGCGTCGGGCTGAACGGTGTCGGTGCCAAGGCTGTCAATGCTCTGAGTTACCACTTCGAAGTGAGAAGTTATCGCGATGGCAAAGTGAGAATCGCCAAGTTCGAACGCGGAGTGCTCAAAGAAGACAAGACCGAACCATCACAGGAAGAATCAGGCACTTATGTCTATTTCGAGCCCGACGACACACTGTTTGTCAACTACCGGTTCCAAACAGAGTTCGTGGAAACCATGCTCCGCAACTACACCTATCTCAACACCGGACTGGAAATCCACTACAACGGACGCCGTATCATAAGTCGCAACGGACTGAAAGACCTGCTCATCGACACGATGGACACAACTCCGCTCTACGACATCATACACCTGAGCGGTGAAGACATTGAGATTGCCTTCACCCACACCAACCAGCAGTATGGCGAGGAATACCACTCGTTCGTAAACGGACAGCACACCACTCAGGGAGGAACACATCAGAGTGCATTCAAGGAACACATTGCACGCACAATCAAGGAGTTCTTCAACAAGAACTACGAATACACCGACATACGCAACGGCATCGTGGCAGCCATTGCCATAAACATACAGGAACCGCAATTCGAGAGCCAGACAAAGATTAAGCTGGGGTCACTGACCATGGAGCCCAACGGTGGAATCAGCGTCAACAAGTTTGTCGGCGATTTCATAAAGACCGAGGTCGACAACTACCTCCACAAGCATCTCGACGTATCAGAGATAATACAGCAGAAAATCCAAGACAATGAGCGCGACCGCAAGGCAATTGCCGGCGTGACAAAACTGGCACGCGAACGGGCAAAGAAAGTAAACCTGCACAACCGGAAACTGCGTGACTGCCGTGTACACCTTAGCGATGCCAAGGGCGACAACAAGGAAGAAAGCTGCATCTTCATCACCGAGGGTGACTCAGCAAGTGGAAGTATCACTAAAAGCCGTGACGTGGAAACACAGGCAGTGTTCTCGCTGCGAGGCAAACCGCTCAATGCCTACGGACTTACAAAGAAAGTGGTGTACGAAAACGAAGAGTTCAATCTTCTGCAAGCTGCCCTCAACATTGAAGACGGCATCGATGGACTTAGATATAACAAAGTGATTGTAGCAACCGATGCGGATGTCGACGGAATGCACATCCGCCTGCTTATGATTACCTTCTTCCTGCAGTTCTTCCCCGAATTGATAAGGAAAGGTCACGTCTATATTCTGCAAACCCCACTCTTCCGTGTGCGCAACCGCAAGAAACGCATAAAGAAAACTGTGCTCGAGGAATTGACGAAAGACAAGGGCAATGACAAGAGCGAATTCATTACCCTCTATTGCTACACAGATGAAGAACGGCAGAATGCCATCCAAAAGTTGGGTCCTGACCCGGAAATAACACGATTCAAAGGACTTGGAGAGATTTCACCAGACGAGTTCAAGAACTTCATCGGCAGCGACATGCGACTGGAACAAGTGACGCTGAAGAAGACAGACAAAGTACAGGAACTGCTTGAGTATTACATGGGCAAGAACACCATTGAACGGCAGAACTTCATCATCAACAACCTCGTGATTGAGGAAGACAAACCCGAGGCAGACACTGAAATGACAGAGGAGGAATAATCATGACACGACTTTTATTCGCAGGAAGTTTCGACCCATTCACTCTTGGACACAAATCAGTGGTCGACCGCACGCTCAGTCTGGCTGACGAGATTATCATCGCCATCGGAATAAACGAAGGGAAAAAGACATTGTTCCCGCTCGACTTCCGGGTAAACTACATAAAGAAAATCTATGTCGATGAGCCAAAAGTGAAAGTCATGCACTATGAAGGGCTGACGACTGACTTTGCACAGGAAATTGGGGCTTCATGCCTTGTGCGTGGAGTAAGAGACTGCAAAGACTTTGAATATGAACGTCAGATGGCTGACGTGAACCGCCAAATTACCGGTATCGAGACTTTGCTCATCGTTACTGAAGAGAAATACTCAGGTATCAGTTCAAGCATAATACGCGAACTTATTCATTACGGGAAAGACGTAAGCCGTTTCCTCCCAATAGACATAAAGAAAGAATCAACGATATGAAGCGAATTTCAATAGCTGTCATCACAATGCTTGCCGCATTAAACATGATGGCGCAACACACAAATAATCAAACCAATCAGCTTGTAAACACGCAGTTGCACAAACTGCTTTTGGCAGAATCTGCCATCAATCAGCTGTATGTGGACAGTGTGAATGAGGAAAAGGTCGTGGAAGATGCCATCAACGGAATGTTGAAACAGCTCGACCCTCACTCAGCCTATACTCCAGCTAAAGATGTAAAGGCACTTACCGAACCACTGGAGGGCAATTTCGACGGAATAGGTGTGCAATATAATATGGTGGAAGACACACTAGTAGTAGTACAGCCTGTGAGCGACGGACCTTCAGAGAAAGTCGGTATCCTTGCCGGCGACCGCATCATCACGGTAAACGACACTTCCATTGCAGGTCAGAAACTGACGACCGAAGACATTAAACGCAAATTGCGTGGACCAAGAGGCTCAAAAGTTAAACTCGGAATCATGCGTGACGGAGTCAAGGGATTGCATCACTTCACCGTAACTCGCGACAAGATTCCTGTATACTCCATTGATGCCACCTACATGATTGACAATACTACGGGCTACATCCGCATCAACAACTTTGGAGCTACAACCCATCAGGAGTTTGTCAGTGCCATCCATATGCTGAGAGACAATGGAATGATTAACCTTGTGCTCGATCTGCAAGCAAACAGCGGTGGTTATCTTCAGGCAGCCGTAGACATCAGCAATGAGTTTCTCGACAAAGGCGACCTCATCGTATTCACCGAAGGAAGAGTGATGCCAAGAAGAGAATACAGAGCCAACGGCAACGGTATATTCAAGGACGGAAGAGTGGTTGTACTGATTGACAGCTACACAGCCTCTGCTGCCGAAATCGTGTCTGGAGCCATACAGGACAACGACCGTGGACTGGTTGTAGGACGCCGTTCATTTGGTAAGGGACTTGTACAGCGCCCAATCGATTTACCCGACGGTTCTATGATTCGCCTCACTACAGCCCATTACTACAGTCCTTCAGGACGTTGCATCCAGAAGCCTTACGAAAAGGGGAAGAGCGAAGACTACAATAACGATATGCTGGAACGGCTCAAGACCGGAGAGTTGACAAATCCCGACAGCATTCATTTTGCTGACTCATTGAGATATTTCACTCAGAAGAACCACCGCGTGGTTTATGGCGGAGGTGGAATAATGCCAGATGTATATGTTGCGCTCGACACTACACAGTACACTCCACTCCATCGTCAACTGTCGGTAAAGAGTTGTATCATCCAGACTTGCTTGAAATACACAGAAAAGAACGGAAAGAAAATAAAGAAGGAATATAAGGACTTTGCAGACTATAAGTCTTCTTACGAAGTAGGAAAGGATGTGATTGACATTCTCCTCGACTATGCGAAGAAAGCCGGTGTGGAATATTCAGATTCCTTGCTCGAGAAATCCTATCCGTTGCTCAAGTTGCAGCTGAAGGCTTTGATTGCACGCAATGTGTGGGACATGGCAAGTTACTACCAGATTTACAACAATGCCAACGCAATCTACAATAAAGGTGTTGCCACGATAAAGGAGGACAATTTCTATGATAAGCTTTCAAAATGACGGCATACCAATGCCCGATATCGACCAGGTGAAGATAGAGGACTGGGTGAAACAGGTGGCGCAGACCTACGGCAAGCGGACTGGTGACATCGGATACATCTTCTGCAACGACGAGAAAATACTGGAGGTCAACCGCCAGTACTTGCAGCACGATTATTACACAGATATCATCACCTTCGATTATTCCACCGGACATACCATAAGTGGTGACCTTTTCATAAGCCTCGACACCGTGGCATCCAATGCCCTGCAGCAACATGCCGAATACACCGATGAACTCCATCGTGTCATTATCCACGGAATACTTCATCTGTGTGGCATCAACGACAAAGGTCCTGGTGAACGCGAGATTATGGAAGCAGCGGAAAATCGTGCTCTGTCAATGCTGAAGTAGAACAAATCCATTGATGTGGCAGAGCTGGCATATTGCTATGGCAAGGGTGACATATTGCTATGGCAGGGGTGACACATTGCAGTGGCAGGGGTGACACATTGCTGAATCAGATCTGGTGTATCATACATCTTCCCGTACTCAGTTTTCCTGTATTCTTGGGTTGGCTTCCAGTCCTACGCTATTTTGGGGTTGATTCGTCGTATGAGGAGATAGATTGCAAGAAGAGCCAGGTAGCAGAGAACCACACTTATCTTGTTGGGGTGCCACTCGAGTGTAGCCCATTCCATCGATGCAATTTTGTCGGTGATTGCAGTGATGACTGATGTGACGAACATCAGCACCCAACCGATTGCGGACTGCACAGGTGGAGCGAAGAAGAACAGCCACCACACTGAGGCAATAACCATCAAAGCCGTTGCCAGCAGACAGACAAGGAGATTGCTTACTATGGACATCGTTGGAATCGTGCCGAAGTAGTAACCCACCAACGGAAAGGTGAAAATACTGCAGATGACGGTTGACGACACACTTGTGACTATTTTCCTCGTCACCCCATTCCTTATTTTTATTCTGCAGTAAATGCTGTTTCCTGCAGTGATAAGTCCAAACATAGAAAGGAACGAGAACTGGAAACTCACGCTGAACAGCAACAGAGGGTCAGCAATAAGCATTACTGCGGCTGCAAAGACAAGCGAATCCAACGACAGAACAGCCCTTCTGAACGACTGACACACAATCATGATTGAATACATGATTGCTGCCCTTACCAGTGATGGAGGAGCACCAGCCATCACCACATAAGCTGTTATGCAGGCAATGATTATGAGTCTCGTTATCCATTTCCAGCCAATCGGAACAAAGACACTGAAAAGGAAAAGGTCGAGAATCATGTAAATGACCGACAAGTGAAAACCCGACAGAGCAAGGATGTGGCTTACTCCTGCTGCAGAGAACTGCCGTTTCAGCGACTTCGACATTCCTGCATTGTCGCCCACTGTCATAGCCCTGATTACCGACCCCTCGTCACCGGTGAAGCCAGCACTGTCGTACTTGCTGCTGACGTATGTCTGCAATGTCCGCAGTCGCGAAAATATTCCGTCGCCACCCCTGCCAGTCAGTTGCCATGTTCCTTTGGGGAAGTAACATGTGGCAGATATTCCCTGATAGAACAAGTAATTGTAGTAGTTGCCGAACACAGAGTCCGGATTGTCCTGCTGGCATGTGGGCGAGGATCCGTAAGGCGAATCGGCTTCGATGAAATCGCCAATTGCCAGACTGTCTGCCGCTGCAAGATAGCACAGCACAGTTGCGCCCTCCTCCGTGCGGACTTTCACTGCCGTTGTCTTTGCCTTTGCTTTGGGTGTTTCAATGATTTCACCCTGTATTGCCTTTGTTCCTGCAGGCAAGGCATGGCGTACGCTGTCGTATCGCATAAGAAAGAGGGTGGAACCAAAGACGAAGTAAAACAAAGTCATGCAAATGGAAAAAGGAAGAAGCGCACGATGATAGTGGAACGCAAACAATGCCAAAGTCAGAATGCCCAAGACAAAAACCTGCTCAGATACAGTCCAACTTACATTGGCAATCAGCAAATCAGTTATGCAGATGCCACAAATGATACTCAGAAGTACATTGCGCATTTCCTATAATGGTTGTTACAAGCCACCCATTGTTGTTTCAAACATGAGCTTCTTTCAGTAGCTGTTTCAAGCCCGAACTCCTTTCAGTAACTGTTTCAAGCACAATCACCTTTCGGTAGTTGTCTCCTAAAAAGCAAGAACCACCGCCGTTTGGCAGTGGATCTCGCGCTTCAGGATGGGCTTGAACCAACGACCCCCTGATTAACAGTCAGGTGCTCTA
>CAVISR010000066.1:0-16074 GCA_963645405.1 Acutalibacteraceae bacterium | reverse complement strand
CGCGCTCGGAGAGCGCTGACTCCTACCATGCGGCTTGGAATACATTGCGAGCTGTGTCCGAGCGTCATCGCTTTATACAAAAATAATGCAGGTCTGTACACGGAGGGTGTGCAGACCTGCGGTAGGCTTATCCCGTATCAACTACGGGAACGTCCTAAAAAACATAAATTATTATGTTGTGAATATATGAATGGTTACTTGTTGAGTGCCAATGCAACGTTTACGGCGCATGCTACGGTGCAACCTACCATCGGGTTGTTGCCGATTCCGAGGAAGCCCATCATCTCTACGTGTGCTGGTACTGACGATGATCCTGCGAACTGTGCGTCGGAGTGCATACGGCCCATGGTGTCGGTCATTCCGTAGGATGCTGGTCCGGCTGCCATGTTGTCGGGGTGGAGTGTACGTCCTGTACCGCCGCCTGATGCTACTGAGAAATAGGGCTTGCCTGCGAGGATGCGCTCTTTCTTGTAGGTTCCGGCTACTGGGTGCTGGAAGCGTGTCGGGTTGGTTGAGTTGCCGGTGATTGACACGTCGACATCTTCCATCCACATGATTGCCACGCCTTCGCGTACGTCGTCGGCTCCGTAGCAGTTGACTTTTGCACGTGGTCCGTCGCTGTAGGCGATGCGCTTCACTACTTCTACCTTGCCTGTGTAGTAGTCGAACTTGGTCTGGCAGTATGTGAATCCGTTGATACGGCTGATGATCATGGCTGCGTCTTTGCCGAGTCCGTTGAGGATGACACGGAGTGGGTTCTTGCGCACTTTGTTTGCCATTTCGGCAATCTTGATGGCGCCTTCGGCTGCTGCGAATGACTCGTGGCCTGCAAGGAATGCGAAGCACTGGGTTTCTTCGCGGAGAAGACGTGCTGCGAGGTTTCCGTGTCCGAGTCCTACCTTACGGTCGTCGGCTACTGAACCTGGAATGCAGAATGACTGGAGTCCGATTCCGATGGCTTCGGCTGCATCGGCTGCATTCTTGCATCCTTTCTTGATTGCGATGGCGCAACCGCATACGTATGCCCACTTTGCGTTTTCAAAACAAATCATCTGTGTGTCTTCACAGGTCTTGTAAGGGTCGAGGCCTGCCTTGTCACATATCTCGTTTGCTTCTTCTATTGAAGCGATGCCGTTTTCGTTGAGAGCAGCAAGTATCTGCTTCATTCGACGGTCTTGTGATTCAAATTTTACTTCTCTTATCATAGTTCGCTTCCTCCTTGTTATTCTTTACGTGGGTCGATTGATTTCACTGCCCCCTGCTCTGGTTTTGTACGGCCGTAGGTGCCGGTTACGCTCTTGAGTGCTTCGTCTGCAGGTACGCCTTTCTTGATGGCGTCCATGAACTTGCCCATGTGTACGAACTCATATCCGCATACCTGGTTGTCGCTGTCGAGGTACATCTTGGTGATGTAGCCTTCGGTGAGCTGGAGGTAGCGTGTTCCCTTGGCTTTGGTGCCGTAGAGTGTACCGCACTGTGAAACGAGTCCCTTGCCGAGGTCTTCGAGTCCGGCTCCGATGACGAGTCCGCCTTCTGAGAATGCTGACTGTGTACGTCCGTAGACAATCTGGAGGAAGAGCTCGCGCATTGCTGTGTTGATGGCGTCGCAAACGAGGTCGGTGTTGAGTGCTTCGAGGATTGTCTTGCCTGGAAGGATTTCTGAAGCCATTGCTGCTGAGTGGGTCATGCCTGAGCATCCGATGGTCTCAACAAGGCATTCTTCGATGATTCCGTCCTTTACGTTGAGTGACAGCTTGCAGCATCCCTGCTGAGGTGCGCACCAGCCGATTCCGTGTGTCATGCCTGAGATGTCCTTGATCTCTTTTGCCTGCACCCATTTGCCTTCTTCTGGTATAGGTGCTGGACCGTGGTTTGGTCCTTTGGTTACGCAGCACATCTCTTGTACTTCTTTTGAATAAACCATAATAAATCTCTTTTATTGAATGAATAGTTTGTTGTTTCCTTGTTTCTAGCTGCAAAGTTAGTAATTCTTTTTCAGATATCGCTATTCATTGCGGGTTATTTTTCTTTTGTATTTGTATTGAAAACCTTCCTCCCCGTTTCTGCAATGTGGGGAGGAAGGTGTGATGTGTTTTTTTGTTTTTATCCGGAAAGGATGGTTTTGCGTTACTTCTCTTCGCCTACGAGTTTCCAGATGCATGCGGCAAGTGCCGCGCCCACGAACGGACCTACGATGAATATCCAGAGGTCGGTGAGGGCTTGTCCGCCCTGGAAGATGGCTGGCGCTATGGAACGTGCCGGATTGACTGATGTTCCGGTGTAGCGGATGCATACGAGGTGGACGAGGACGAGGGAGAGTCCGATGGCAAGGCCTGCGAAGTTGCCTGCGCCTTTCTTGGAGTCGGTGGTGCCGAGCACTACGAGCACGAACACGCAGGTGAACACTACTTCGGCAATGAGTCCGCCTGCTGGGGTGACTCCTGCCTGGCACATGTTGGCGCCGGTGCCTTCAACCTTGGTGGTGGAGGTGAGTGCAAAGAGGATGGCTGAGCCGATGAATGCTCCGATGACCTGGAACACGATGTACATGATGGCGTCTTTGCCGCTTATGCGCTTGGCAAGCAGACAGCCGAGGGTGATGGCTGGATTGATGTGGCAGCCGCTGATGCCGCCGATGGTGTATGCCATGGCTACGACTGCAAGTCCGAAGGCGACGGCTGTTGCCAGAACGCCTGCGGGTTCGCCGCATCCTACACTGGTTGCAACTCCGCATCCCATGAGTACGAGTACCATCGTACCCGCCATTTCTGCTAAATACTTTTTCATACTTCAATCTGTTTTTACTGGTTTGACATATGTTACTTTATCATGAACTTGCATGAGCAGGTTTCTCCGTCGGCATTCTTCACGCGTGCCACATAGACTCCTGCCGGGAGGTTGCCTACGAAGACTGATGCATGGCAACTGCTGAGGTCGAGAGCTGTGGATGTGCACTCCATGCCTGTGGCGCTGTAGACGGTGAGGCTGGCTGTGGTTGCGCTTTCGGTTGTCACGCTTACGTATCCGTTGTCGGCTGCGATGCTCATGTCACCGTTGCGTGCGATGAGGGTGTTGATGCCTTCAGGATCGGTGTCGCCGGTCTTCTCGATGTAGAGGTTGTCGTAGCTTGACAGACGGTTGGTTGCGCCGATGGTCGGGACGTTCATTGCATAGATGCGGTTGCTGCCGTCGGGATAGCGTCCGAATGACTGTGTGCCGTCGTGTGCATCATACTGGAGGGTGTCTGCCCATGTGCCGTCGGCTGAGGTGAGCATCACGAGTCCGCCTTCTGCATCGAGCTTGAATGATGCATGGAGCTGGCTTACTGGGTCAACTTTGTCGCACCAGATGATGAGGTGTCCGAATGCCGGGATGACGGTGTTGATGTCACTGGATGCCGGTATCTGGTATTTCTGTGGCTTATTGGCATTGTCGCTCAGATACATGCCTGCAACGTCGACTGGACTGTCGGTGGTGTTGTAGAGTTCCACCCAGTCTTTCTTCTTGTAAAGGTCGTTCACGTAGACGCTGTTGGCTGCGCTGACTTCGTTGACGCGGACTGGGGTGATGCCCTGGGCAAGGAGCTGGTCGTCAGCTATCTTGGTGTAGACTGCCTGGAGGTTGTAGTCTCCGCTTTCGGGAAGTACGTACTCTGCGTCGGTGCTTGCGTATCCGGTGGTTTCGTCGGCTTCTACTGGCTCTGACATTGTGAGTGATGCATCAAACCACATGTCGGAAGAGGTTGACGTGCAGTTGTGGATTTCCACTGCAATGGTGTTCTCTCCTTTCTTGAGCAGGCTGCTGCTGATGGTGATGGTGCCGGTGGCTGGATTGTCGGCTTCATACCAGCTGCTGTTCTGCGACTGGGTGAGGTCGCTGTATGTTGAACCTGAATTGAGGTGGTAGCCGCCCACTTCCTGTCCGTTGACATAGAGGAGGAAACCGTCGTCGACGCTGTAGTTGAACTTGAATGTCTGGTCGTCGGTCGGCGCCTTGTCGAGTGTTATGGCTTTTCTCACGTAGAGTGTGCTGGTGCGTGAGATGGTGGTGGCTGCATTGGTGCCCATGTATTTGCCGGCATTGGAGTAGCCGAACGGTGCGCTGGCTGTTGTCCAACTTTTGTCGTTGTAGCTTGTGGCTTTCCAGTCGGTGCCGTCGAGTGACGACATGTAGTATGCCCATTCTGATCCGTTGCCGATGAGTGTGGTGGTCTGCTCGCCGCCGGTGGTTGACAATGCTTTCCATCCCTCGAACTTGTAGCCTGCAGGTGCTGTTGCCTTCAGTGTGACTGGGGCGAAGGCATAGCCGTTGAACTTGGAACGTGGCACTTCCATGCCGTTGTACAGAATCTCTCCGCCCGGAACATTGGCGCTCAGCTGGAGTGTCTGGGTAGTGGTGTTGGTGAGTCCGAATGCGGCGTAGTTCTTGATGGCGTTGGTCATGCGTGTGCGGTAGTTGCCTGTCACTGCGCTGATGATGCCTTGTGCCTGCTCCTTGTTGCTTCCTGTCGGGTCGTTGCCTTCCCATGACAGGGCTGTCTTGATGTTCTCTGCCATTTCGGTGACAAGGCCGGTTATCTCCTGTTCATCGCCGAACACTGAACCTCCGACAATGCAGTAGGTGTCGATGAACTTCTTCTTGAAGTCGTCGTTCTGGAGCATGTTGAGGAAGATGGTCACGAGTTCCACTTCTTTGGTTACGCTGGTCCAGTTGTACTCTGGACGTGAGTAGAAGGTGTGGGTCTTCTTTGATGCGAACGATGAGAAGATGTTGCTGTTGGTTGCTCCGTTGTTCCAGTCAACGCAGTTGTCGAGGTCGAACACGACGAAGTGGAACTTGCCGCTCACTCGGTCCTTGAATGCCTTGGCATTGTTGTGTGGCCAGTCCCAGTCGTTGAGGTAGAACTTGAATGCCATGTAGTTGACATAGTCGTCGATGTCGACAATGTCGCATATCTCTTCGTAAGCCATGGGGTCGGTGGCATTGGCTGAGAGCGAGTACCACTGGTTGAATGCATCTTTCGTGCCTTCTTTCTGCACATAGCCTGAGTCGACACTCATCTCGAATGCGTCGATTTCGTCCATGTCGATGCCGTAGTTTGAATAGCCGTAGTGTTTGCTGCTTGGTTCGCGCATGTTGAGCATGGCAAGGTATGAACCGTTGATGAACACATGAACCGGACGGTAGGACTGAAGGTTGAGCCGGAACTCTGACTGGCGTGCAATCTCCTGCAGGGCAGCATCTTTCAGTCGGTATTTGTTGTAGTTGTCGTTTCCTCCGTTGCGCAGCAGGAGCGACTTGTTCTTTGTGTATGGTTTGTCCTGGAAGAACGGATATGCCAGTTCGTTGACTCCGTATTCCTTGGCGCTCTTTATCTTGAATGACTTCGGCTCGTATTTGCGGCTCCATCCGCCAGCCATTGATATGTCGACTTCCTGGCAGAACGACACTTCATCGGTCTCCATGAACTCGAAGTTGGCAGGGCGGTCCCACTCCATATTGAAGTTGCGCTTGGTGCCGTCTTGGTTGGCTGTCTTTCCGTTGGTTCCGGTCACGTAGATTCCGATTTCGTTGTCGTAGAGGTTGTCGGGGTTGGTGACGAGTGAAACGACGGGCAGGTAGTATTCCTTCTCCTTATATATATAGGAGCGGGTCACGACGTTGCTTGGCAGGTATCCGTCCTTGAAGAGGCGGAAACGGTAGACGGTAGTGGCGCTGATGTTGAACAGTCCGTCAGTGCTTTCGTCGGATGCTTCGGTCGGTGCCGTGCCGTCGGTGGTGTATCTCAGTTGTGTGCCCTCGGGTATGTTGACGCAGATTTGCAGCGAACCTTCGAACAGCTGTCCGTTTTTGTCGACTACCGGCGCTTCCAACTGCTCATCGGCAAATGTGCTGGTGACGTTGGTTGCAGACGGGGTGGGGGATGCGGTAAGTCTCCATGTGTCGCCTCCGTCGGTGGTACGTGCGTATGATGTGCGCATGATGGCTGCAGGATAGGTTTGCTCGGCAATGAGGTTGCCGTCGACATCGGAAATGTAGATTGTTCCTCCATTGGCATCAAGCTTGGAGTTGACATTGGTGTTGACCCAGTTCTCGCTTATGTCCTTCTGTGTGTCGGCATGGTCGAACCAAAGGGTGAAGAATCCGTGGGCAGGAATGCTTCCGATGTGTGCCTGCAGCATGGTCTGCTTGAGGTTATTGGGGTCGTCGCTTATCCAGAAACTGCTGATGTTGGCTGAAGCGTCAGTGGGGTTGTAGAGTTCCACCCATCCTCCGTAGTTCCATGACGGGTCGACAAACATGTCGGTGTTGGCTGCCATGATTTCGTTGATGATGAGCGATGAGGAAGTGGCATAGTTGCTGGTGACATTCACGGTGCAGGCGGCTTCCACTCCGCTTCCGTCGACTGCTGTGGCAACGATTTCCACCTCGCCTTTGCCCACGCCAGTCACAACTCCGTTGGCGTCAACTGTGGCGATGCTCTCGTCCATACTGCTCCATGTCACTTTCTTGTATGTGGCTTTGCTTGGTGTGAAGGTGGCGCTCAACTGGAAACTCTCGTCGATATTGATTTGTGCTTCGGTCTGGCTGAGGTTGATGGCTGTCACATCCGTCACTGTGCCGTAATACTCCAGCTTCCAGTTGTCGAGACAAGTCCAGTCGGAGTTGAGCAGCTGCTCCTTGTAGATTCCGATGGTCATTTCGCTTTCTCCGTCCTTCAGGTTGATGAGCAGTGTGTTCTGATAGTAGCCGGCATCAAACCATTTGCCAGCCGACTCCATGTCGTTGGGCACATACTTGCCTCCTGTCTGCCACCAGCCTCCGAACGGGGAACTGGTGCCGCCTACAGTGGCAGTGCCACCTCCGAGACTTGTGTTGAGTGTGTCGGTGCAGAGCAGTGCGATGGCTTTCTTTGCTGTGGTGCTTGCGCTCTCGGCATATAGGTATGCATACTGATAGTCCGACGGGTTTGAGCTCTTGACATGGTTGTAGTCGTCGGCAGACGAACCCGAACGATAGAACGCATTGAGCGACAGACGGTAGCGCCCTGTCGGCAAATCCTTCAGCGTCTGGTATGTCTTGTAGTTCTTGCTGTAGTGTTCAGCATTTTCATGCTGCTGGGCTTGGCT
The DNA here is from genome assembly GCA_963645405.1 of Acutalibacteraceae bacterium. GTDB lineage: Bacteria > Bacteroidota > Bacteroidia > Bacteroidales > Bacteroidaceae > Colivivens. The sequence continues at coordinate 8,944 of CAVISR010000066.1, read as the reverse complement.
CAGGCTTGTTCCCAGCCATCCGGTGGTGACGTCGTTGTTGTCGAATCTTGGATTGGTGACGTAGATGTCGGTCACATCTATCCATGTTTGTGCATAAGCGTTTTTGCTGATTCCAGTCCCCATCAATGCTACAAGGACCAGACTGATTAATTTTTTCATTAAATAATCCGTTATTGTTTTCGTTTACAAAGTTAGTCATTTTCTCCCAACCACATCCCCTCTACACCTCTTTTTTTATAAAGACAGGCTCTAAAAGCTGCTTTACCCGACTTTTTGCATACTGATTAATCTTATATGCGGCTTATTATAAAGTGAGTGAAGGAATCAGTGCGCAGCAAAAACACACGTACATGTCGGGCTGAAAGCCCAGCTACTATCAGTCCTGGGCAACGCCCTGGGTAATCAGGTCCACACACACATCCAACATCTTACCCTTCAGGGCGTTGCATGGCGAGCCAAGGCTCGAGTGTTATCGTCTACGCCGTCGGAGACGGCTGACTCCTACCATGCGGCTTGAAATACATTGCGAGCTGGCGCTCGAATATTATCGCCGACGCACTCGGAGAGCGCTGGCTCCTAATCGCACAGTTCAGCGCTCCCATCCGGATGGCTGACATAAAACCCAAAATCTGAAACCCAAAACTTTTTTTGTTGGCTCCTAAGCTAACTTGAAACCCAAAAATTGTTTTAGTGCTGCTTCAGGAATTCTTCGGCACGCTGCAGGTCTTCAGGTGTGTCGATTCCTATTGTTTCGATATTGGAAATGCCTACTTTGATTTTGTAGCCGTTCTCGAGCCAGCGCAGTTGCTCGAGCGATTCAGCCAGTTCAAGCGGTGACTGGGGTAGGGCTGTTATCTGGCGCAACACCTCTGCACGATAGGCATAGAGCCCGATGTGCTTGTAGAAGGTGTGGTGCTCAAGCCATTGGCTTTTCTCCACTCCACGCAGGAACGGTATGACGCTGCGCGAGAAATACATGGCTTCCATCTTGCGGTTGACCACAACCTTTGGCGAGTTGGGATTTTCCAGTGCTGAAAGTCCGTCGGCTGGAGTGAATGGTTTCACGAGTGTTGCTATGTCGACTGTACTGTCGTCGAAGCATTGTCTGATGGTTTCCAATTGCTCGCGCTGGATGAACGGTTCGTCGCCCTGTATGTTGACTACTACTATATCTTTCGTGTCGGTCGCTCCGTTCGCCTCCAACCATTTCTCGAGTGCTTCGTGCACTCTGTCTGTTCCGCTGCGGTGTGCAGTGCTGGTCATGATGACGTTGCCTCCGAACGAACGTACGGCAGATTCGATGCGCTCGTCATCGGTTGCCACCATCACATCGTCGAGCACGCCTTCCACTTGCTTGTAGACTCGCTCCACAACTCTCTTGCCTCCCAGTATTGCCAATGGCTTGGCAGGGAAACGTGTGGAAGCATAGCGTGCCGGAATAATTCCTATGAATTTCATCGTTGTATGTTTTTTATTTATACACCTTGTCTATTCTATAATGTTCAGAGGCACTCGATGGAGACGCACTCTAATGGAGAAACGCTCGGTGGAGAAGGTCTTTTGCCATATCGGAAAGCCTTTTGCCTTATTGGAATGCCTCGTCTATTTGGTTCTCAGATTCGTCCACCATCTCGTTGATGTCTTGACTTTCCAGCGACCGCAGGTCGTTGAGTTCGTCTTGGCATGGGTCGAAGTTCTCGGGCTCCTCGAATTTCTGTTCCTGGTTGATTCCGAACCTTCCGTCGCGATAGACTTTGTTCATGAACTTCTGGTAGACTGGCATGGCGGCTCTTGCTCCTTGTCCGTAGCCCATGGAGTCGAAGTGGATGTCGCGGTCGTCGCCTCCTACCCATACTCCTACCACGAGTTTTGGGGTAAATCCCATGAACCATGAGTCGGCATGTGAGTTGGTGGTACCTGTCTTTCCGCCCATGTCGGCATGGATGGTTGATCGCAGTGAGCGTCCTGTTCCGCTGTTGATTACTCCGCGGAGCATGATGACCATCTGGTAGGCATTCTCGGGTGAGAGCACTTCGTTGGTGCGAGGAGTGAATGTTGCCACCACGTTTCCTTCTGCATCTTCAATCTTTGACACTAGCAGCGGTGCAGTGCGCAGTCCCTGGTTGGCAAATGCCGTGTAGCCGCTGACCATCTCGCCTACGCTGATGTCGCATGTGCCGAGGCAGAGTGAGAGGGTAGGGTCGATGTTCTGTGTGCGGATTCCAAACTGGCGCAGCATATTGATGAAGTTCTGCGGACGCAGTTGGTCGATGAGTCGTGCGCTTGCCTGGTTGCTTGATGCTGCCAGGGCTGCTGCCAGTGTGCGGTAACCGCCTACTCCTCCACGTGGAGTCCATCCGCCTGCCGAGAACTGTGATGTGTTGATTACGTCACATGGTGTCCATCCGTTGAGCACTGCAAGTGAATAGAGGTAGGGCTTGATGGTTGAACCCACCTGACGGCGTCCTCCGCCCATCACGTTGTCGTATTGGAAATGCTTGAAGTTGAGTCCGCCTACATATGCTTTCACATAACCGGTCTGCGGGTCCATTGCCATCATGGCAGTGCGCAGGAATGCCTTGTAGTAGAGGATTGAATCGCGTGGAGTCATTTCGGTTTCCACTTCGGTGCATGTTCCGTCTTTCTCGAACTTCACCACTGTCATGTTCACCTTGGTGTTGAATGCTTTCTCGATTTCTTCATCGGTTGCTCCCAGTTCTTTCATCGCGCGGTAGCGTTCGCTCTGTCGCATGGCACGCTTGATGAGTGTGTTCATCTTCGACTGGTTGACACCGATGTAGGGGAAGGTGGAGTAACGGTGCTTGAGGTTGTTGAATGCCGGCTGCAGATATTTTGCCACGTGCTCGCGTGCTGCCTGCTCGGCATATTCCTGCATGCGGGTGTCGATGGTTGTGTAGATCTTCAGTCCGTCGGTGTAGATGTTGTAGTTCTCGCCGTTGTTCTTCTTGTTCTTGTTGCACCATCCAAACAGAGGGTCGGTCTCCCATGCCAGCGAGTCGTCGTAATATCCCTGGTAGTTCCATGATGCATATTCGCTGCGCTCAGGCTTCTTTGCCATCATAATGCGGCGCAGATATTCGCGAACATAGGGTACTTTTCCTTCTGTCTGGTTCTGTATCTTGAAACGTGTCACGTCGATTGGCAGTGCCGATGTCTCGTCGAGGGTTTCCTTGGATATGTAGCCCACCTTGTACATCTGCTGCAGCACCACGTTGCGTCTGTCACGGCACTGTTCGTTGGCGCGGATGGGGTTGAAGTACGACGGGTTCTTGCACATGCCCACAAGGGTGGCACATTCGTTGAGGTCGAGGTTGTGGGGGGCCTTGCCGAAATATGTCATCGCTGCGTTCTTGATTCCCACTGCATTGTAGAGGAAATCGAACTGGTTGAGATACATTGTGATGATTTCCTCTTTGGTGTAGTATTTCTCCAGTTGCACTGCGATGTACCACTCGATGGGTTTTTGCAGGAGTCGTCCGCTGGCAGTCTGTGCCACGTCGGTGTACAGCTGCTTTGACAGTTGCTGGGTGATGGTGCTTCCTCCTCCGGCTGACTTGTCGCCCATGATGAGTCGTTTCACCACTGCACGTCCCAGTGCACGGATGTCGATTCCCGAATGTTCATAGTAGCGTTCGTCTTCGGTGGCAACGAGTGCCTTGATCATGTTCTCCGGTATTGAGTCGTAGGGAACCATCACGCGGTTTTGGCTTGCGTAGCTCCATGTGCCAAGCAGCACGCCGTCGTCGGAATAGACGCGCGATGCATATTTGTTGATTGGGTTTTGCAGTTCCTCAATGTCGGGTATGTTTCCGAGCCAGCCTTGGGATATGGAGTAGGTGAATCCAACTCCTGCCAGTATTATACACAATACGAAAATCCATACCAGCATCACTCCTTTAGCCACACTGCCGGTCTTCTGTCCCAGTTCCTGTTCCTGTCCTGTCTTCATATTCTTCATTTATGTGTCTGATGGCAAACAAACGGTGATGTCCTGCCGTTTCCTTTGGTCTGTGGAAAGGCTCGTCGTGTCTGATGCCATTCTCCCTTAGTAGTTATAATCATGCAAAGATAGTGTAAAAATTCCGACGCAAAAGATTATTTGCATGTTTTTTGTGCCTAAACTCATTTCTTCTGCGGTTAAAACGCTATCTTTGCACAAAAAAAGCACAGATGGCAAACAAAATTGCAAAGGTGGAGAAGATTGTGATGGGGATTGACCCGGGTACAAATGTCATGGGTTATGCCATTCTCAGGGTCCAGGGAAACAAGGCGAGCATGATGGCGTTTGGAGTGATTGAGCTCAAGCGCTATGCCAGCCACTACCTCAAGTTGGGCAAGATTTTCGAACGTGTGCTCAGCATCATCGACTCCTACCATCCCGACGAACTGGCGATTGAAGCTCCGTTCTACGGGAAGAATGTGCAGAGTATGCTGAAGTTGGGTAGGGCGCAGGGCGTTGCCATGTGTGCTGCCATCCAGCGCGACATTCCCATCGCCGAATACGAGCCGAAGAAGATAAAGATGGCAATCACTGGCAATGGTTCAGCCTCAAAGCAACAGGTGGCTGGTATGCTTCAGCGAATGCTCAACATCAGCGACGAGATAATGAACATCCAGCTTGATGCCACTGATGCTCTTGCTGCTGCCTATTGCCATTTCATTCAGATGGGAAGGCCCGAAAGCACCGGAGGCAGGTCGTCGTGGGCTGATTTTGTGAAGAAGAATGCAAGCCGGGTGAGTGGCGGTACGAAATGATATCGGTGAAGAAACCGAAATAGAAAAAACAAAATAAGGAATGAATTCCATTTCCGTTTCGGAGGGTCTTCACTCCTTATTATATTATAGATAATTTCCAACTGCAAAGTTCCAAGCAGTCATTGCGCCTTATCCTTGATTGACCGTAGACTATTTTGATTGGTCATTGACTCTTCAGTCCCAATCAATCCTCGCTTTCCTCTTCCTCCTCCTCCTCTTCCTCTTCGTCAAAGTCGAAATCGAAGTCACCGAAGAAAGCCGGTTGGGTAAACTCGTCGAGGCTTCGGCGGTCTTTCTTCGTCGGACGTCCTGTTCCTCTTGCCCGGTTCACGAATCCGCTTATGCGGTTCATCTCGAGCAGTTCCATCTGGTCGGGAGTAGTGAGGTTCTCAAGCACTTCGGGCACGAGTTTGGCTCCCACGCGTTTCTCTATTGCCTGCTTCACCTTGAAGGTGTAGGTCACGGGCGGTTTCCTCACCTGAATCTCGTCGCCTTCCTTTATCATGCGCGATGCCTTCAGTTTTGCTCCGTTCATCGTTACGCGTCCGTTCTTGCAAGCGTCGATGGCAATCGACCTTGTCTTGAATATGCGTGCTGCCCACAGCCATTTGTCAAGTCTTGCTTCCATCCTTCGTCTTTCTTGCCGTTGCTTTTCCTCTGCCTTTGGGCTTTATTTGTTGTTGTAGTTGTTCATTGCAAATGTCAGTCCCGACAGGCAGAATGCCTTTATCATGTCGCATGCCACTGCGGCACGCTCGTCCACTTGCTCTGCTTCCTCGGGAGGGAATTGTCCCAACACGAAGTCCACCTGCGATCCTTTTGGAAAGTCGTTGCCCACACCGAACCGTATTCGTGCCCATTGCTGTGAGTTGAGCACCGAGACAATGTTTTTCAGTCCGTTGTGTCCGCCGTCGCTTCCGCTTGGGCGCAGGCGCAGTTTGCCCAGTGGCAGTGAAAGGTCGTCGCATATCACCAGCAGGTTCTCCTGCTCGATGTTTTCCTTGTTCATCCAGTAGCGCACTGCGTTGCCGCTCAGATTCATGTAGGTCGACGGTTTGAGCAGTACCACTTCTGCATTCTTCACTCTTCCCTTGCCGACAAAGCCGTAGCGTTTGTCTTCAAACGAAATGTTGGATGCCTTGGCAAAAGCATCCAACACTCTGAATCCTATGTTGTGGCGGGTGCCATCGTATTCGTCTCCGATGTTGCCCAGTCCTACAATCAAATATTTCATTCCAGTCTGTTTATGTCGGCTCCCCGTTTCCGGTGAGCTACACCTTATTTATATATAGGCTGAAACGTATTATTCAGCTGTGTCTACAGCAGCAGAACGAGCAGCACGGGTAGTACGGACGTTACATACAACCACTTCCTTTGAAGTTACGATTTCGAGGTTCTCGAAGTGGAGCTGGCCAACCTTGATTGACTTGCCAAGACCGAGGTCTGTCACGTCGATGTCGAGCACGTCCGGGAAGTTAGTGTAGATAGCCTTTACTTTCAGCTTGCGTACGCTTGACTGCAACTTACCACCGGCTTTCACACCGGCTGCAAGTCCGTTGAGTTTGATTGGAATTTCCATTGCGATTGGCTTCTCCTCTGTAATCTGGTAGAAGTCAACGTGGATTGGACGGTCTGACACGAAGTCGGTCTGAAGGTCCTTGAGGATTGCCTTCATTTCCTTGCCGTCGATGTTGAGGTTCACGATGTACACGTTTGGAGTGTAGAGCAACTTTGCGAGCTCCTTCATTGTGACTGTGAAAGCCTGAGCCTTTGGACATCCGTTCTCGTCCTTCTCTACTCCGTAAATTACACATGGCACCAGACCTTCGCGGCGGATGATGGTGCTTGCCTTCTTTCCAAGCTCTGTACGAGCCTTTCCTGAGATTGCGATTTCTTTCATTTTCCTTTTGATGTTTTTGTGTTACTATAAATTAAGTTTCCTGCTTAATTCGCCATCACACGTGTCGGATGCACCATGTGCCTTGAAGCGGTGTTGAAGCCTCCGATTTAGAGTGTTGCCCAAAAAAGCGGTGCAAAGTTACTGATTTTTTTTGAGATGCACACCAGTATGCGCCATATTTTTGCAAAATCAATGGTTCGTTAGTTGTTTGGCAATGAATTCAGCTGTGCACAAGTGCTTGTCCAGCCTCTAACTCAGTCCTGAAATCACTCCGTTGTCGTCGATGTCGATATGTTCTGCAGCTGGCACTTTGGGCAGACCCGGCATGCGCATCATCTGTCCGGCAATGGCTACGATGAACTCTGCGCCCTGGTTGATGACGATGTCCTCAATGTCGAAGTTGAAGTCGGTCGGTGCACCCACTTTCTTCGGGTCGGAAGTGAAACTGTACTGCGTCTTGGCAATGCAGACTGGGAAACTGTCGAGTCCGCTGCTGTGCACGAGTTCCAGCATGCGTTGTGCTTTCTCGCTGAACGTGACGGTTTTCGCACCGTATATCTTCTTTGCCACAGCCTCAATCTTCTGTGCCGGAGTTTCGTCGTCTTCGTAGGTGAAGCGGAGAGGCTTCGATGGATGGTGCTCAATCTCGTCCACTACAACCTTGGCAAGTTCCGTTGCACCTTTGCCGCCCTCGAGGAATCCGTTGTTGATTACGCATCTCACACCGAGTTCCGTTTGGCAATGGTCGATGAGGCACTGTATTTCTTCGTCGGTGTCGTTGGCAAAGCGGTTGAATGCCACTACCACCGTCTGGCCGAATCCTTGCAGGTTGCGCACATGACGGTCGAGATTGGCAAATCCCTTGCGCAGTGCATCCATGTTTGGCTCCTTGATGTGGGCATCGTCCGCACCGCCGTGCAGTTTCAGTCCGTTGCAAGTGGCAACCACCACGGTCAGTTTCGGACACAGTCCTGCCTTTCTGCACTTGATGTCGAGGAATTTCTCTGCGCCCAGGTCAGCACCGAATCCGGCTTCCGTCACAGTGTAGTCGGCAAGCGACATGCCCAGTTTGGTTGCGAGAATGGTGTTGCAACCATGTGCGATGTTGGCAAATGGTCCGCCGTGCACAATGGCAGGCGTGTTTTCAGTGGTCTGTACGAGGTTTGGCATCAGCGCATCCTCGAGGAGAACGCAGATGGCACCGGCGCAACCCAGGTCCTTCACTGTGAACGGCGTGCCGTCGTACCTGTATCCCAGCAGGATGTTCTCAATGCGGCGCCGCAGGTCCTGACGTGAGGTTGCAAGACACAGGATTGCCATGATTTCCGAAGCCGGAGTGATGTCGAAGCCCGATTCCTGCGGAATGCCGTTGCTTTGTCCGCCCAGTCCCTGGATGATGTGGCGCAGTGCGCGGTCGTTCACGTCGAGCACACGTTTCCACAGCACTTGCTTGAGTGGCGGGATTTCCTTGCGCCGCTGGTAGAAATAGTTGTCCATCAAGGCACATATCGTGTTGTGGGCAGAAGTCACGGCATGGAAGTCACCGGTGAAGTGGAGGTTGATTTTCTCCATCGGCAGCACCTGGGCGTGTCCGCCTCCAGCCGCACCGCCCTTCAGCCCGAAGCAGGGACCGAGCGACGGTTCGCGCAGCACCACGATGGCATTCTTCCCGATTTTGTTCAGTCCGAGGTCCAGTCCGATGGAAACCGTCGTCTTGCCGATGCCGGCTTTGGTTGCCGATATGCTGGTCACAAGAATCAGGTTGCTTTTCTTGGCCTTCTCTTCATCTATATAGGCGAGTGGCACTTTACCGATGTAGTGTCCGTAGGGCAGGATGTCCTCGGGATTGATGCCCGTCTTGCGTGCTATTTGGCCGATGCGCTCAAGTTTCGTCTCTCTTGCAATTTCGATGTCAGACTTCATGTTGCGTGAATATTGTGGCTTTCCGCCTTCTCCCGTTCCGTTGGGGTGGGGTGTAGAGCCTGGTTAATAATTGTACACACGCAAATTTAGGCAAAATATTCGAGACGGCATCACGATAAAGCGAAAAATACATTCCAATCCCTTCATATCGTCAGTTTTTCATCCGAACGAGCTTGGGGCATGTGACATTCGGCGGACGTGGGGTGTTGGCTGTAAATATAGCGAGCTGGCGCTCGAGCGTTATCGCCGACGCGCTCGGAGAGCGCTGGCTCCTGCATAGTGAGGTTGTCGGGCTGAAAGCCCAGCTACTATCAGCCCAGGGCAACGCCCTGGGTAACCAAGCGC
>CAVISR010000065.1:0-16088 GCA_963645405.1 Acutalibacteraceae bacterium | reverse complement strand
CTCGGAGAGAGCTGGCTCCTGTTGCTTCGCTCATTCCTGCCCGCGACAACCGGTTGTACGGTTCTTTACAAAGCATTCACGTCAGTAGTCAGATATCCTTATGGAATGTGAAAGATAACGTTGCATTTTGAATAGTTTGCGCCTCTGTTTTGGCATTACGAATATTTGTTGTATCTTTGCATTGAAATTATATATACAAACAGGAATTCTATGGGTTTTAAAAAACTGACATCATTGATGGTTATGGCTATTGCATTGGGTTCATGCCAGAATAATCAACTTGGCATTGGCATTAAATTGGACAATATGAATGACTCGGTTGCTCCGGGCACTGACTTCTATCAGTATGCCTGCGGCGGATGGATGAAAAGCAATCCGCTGAGCTCTGAATATTCGCGTTTCGGCAGCTTCGATGTTGTGGCTGAAAACAACAAGGAGCAGATAAAGTCTCTCATCGAGGAACTGTCGGCTAAGGACAACGAGCGCGGAAGTATCGCACAGAAGATTGGCGACCTCTATAAGATGAGTATGGACTCTGCGCGTCAGAACAAGGACGGCTACAAGCCTATAGTGCCCGACATGAAGGTGATTGAGGCTCTCGGTTCGCGCGAGGCAATCCTCAGCTACATGAACAGGCAGCAAATCTATGGCGGTTCCCACCTGATTGCTTCGGGCATCGGTGCCGACATGATGAACAGCAACATGAACATGGTGGAGATTGGTCAGGGCGGACTTTCGCTTGGCACCAAGGACTACTATGTGAGCGATGACCCTGCGATGGAGAATATCCGCAAGGCTTTCAAGGCTCATGTCGTGAAGATGTTCCAGTTGATTGGCGACGACGAACAGACTGCCACACGCAAGATGAACTCTGTGTGGAATGTGGAACACCGCATGGCAGTGGCTTCACGGAGTAGGGTAGAGTTGCGTGACCCTGCCAAGAACTACAACAAGATGTCGTTTGCCGCTCTCAAGAAGGACTGTCCGGGATTCGACTGGGACGAGTTCTTCGAGTCAATGCTCATCACCGGTCTCGATTCTCTGTCGGTAGGACAGCCCGAGGCAGTGAAGGAAGCAGTGGCAATTCTCAACGAAGCATCCGAGCGTGAGTTGAAGGACTGGATGGAATGGCACTTGCTCGACGGTGCATCAAGTGTGTTGGGCGATGAGATCTATGCTGAGTCGTTCGACTTCAACGGACGTGTGATGTCGGGCAAACAGCAGATGCAGCCACGCTGGAAGCGTTCGGTTGCTTCGGTCAACAGCATCCTTGGCGAGGCTGTGGGTCAGATGTATGTCGAGAAATATTTCCCTTCAGAGAACAAGGAACGTATGGTTCAGCTTGTGAAGAACTTGCAGACAGCACTTGCCGAGCGCATCGACCAGCAGGACTGGATGAGCGATTCCACCAAGATGAGGGCAAAGGAGAAACTCAATGCCTTCCGTGTGAAAATCGGTTATCCCGACAAGTGGATTGACTACAGCAAGATGGACATCAATCCCGAGAAGACCCTCTACGAACTGATGAAGGACATCTCAGCATGGTATGTGAAGGACGAGGTGGACAAGAACTACAAGAAACCCGTTGACCGCGACAAGTGGTATATGACTCCGCAGACAGTGAATGCCTACTACAACCCGACTACCAACGAAATCTGCTTCCCGGCAGGAATCCTGCAGTATCCGTTCTTCGACATGGCTGCCGACGATGCCTTCAACTATGGTGCCATCGGCGTGGTGATCGGCCACGAGATGACTCACGGATTCGATGACCAGGGCAGCCAGTTCGACAAGGAAGGCAACTTCAACAACTGGTGGGCTGCAGGCGATGACGTGAAGTTCAAGGAGCACACCAAGGTGATGGTGGATTTCTTCAACAATATCGAGGTGTTGCCGGGCTTGCATGCCAACGGTGAACTGACCCAGGGCGAGAACATCGCCGACCACGGAGGACTGAAGATTGCATACACCGCATTCAAGAACGCTACCAAGGACAAGCCGTTGGAAACCATCGACGGACTCACTCCCGAGCAGCGCTTCTTCATTGCCTATGCAGGAGTGTGGGCACAGAACATCACCAAGGAAGAGATGCGCCGACTCACAACCATCGACCCTCATGCACTGGGCGAATGGCGTGTGAACGGAGCGCTTCCGCAGATTGATGCATGGTATGAGGCATTCGGAATCACCGGGAAAGACCCGATGTTCATTCCGAAGGACAAACGCGTGAACATTTGGTAATCGATACAGAGACAGACGTGCCTGATGACCCTCAGGCACGCTGCGGTTATATGTAGGGTCGAAGATGAAGTAAAGATGAGGTTAAAGAAAGGAGAACATAAATGCCATTGAAACTTCCAGACAGACTTCCGGCAATTGAGCTGCTCAAGAAGGAGAATATCTTCGTTATGAACACCACGCGTGCGCTTAACCAGGACATTCGTCCGCTGAGGATAGCAATACTCAATCTGATGCCGATAAAGATAACGACAGAGACGGATTTTGTCCGCATACTGTCGAACACTCCTCTGCAGATAGAGATAGAGTTCATGAAGATAAAGAGCCATACGTCGAAGAACGCACCGGTGGAACACATGAAGGCGTTCTACCATGACTTTGAGGACATGAAGTGCAAGAAGTATGACGGACTTATCATCACCGGAGCTCCGCTGGAGGGAATGGAATATGAGGACGTGACCTACTGGAACGACCTTCAGGAGGTGATGGACTGGGCGCACAGCAATGTGACATCGACCCTCTACATCTGTTGGGCCGCTTTTGCCGGACTCTATCATTTCTACGGAATACAGAAACATGCCACATCGGAGAAAGTGTTCGGTGTGTTCCGCCATCATGCACTTGACCCCCAACTGCCCATATTCAGAGGTTTCGACGATGAGTTCTATGTGCCCCACAGCCGCCACATAACCCTCGATGCCGACGAGATAAAGGCTGTGCCGGGACTGAAGACAATATCAATGGGCGAGGGCGAAGCAGGAGTCCACATTGTCACTGCCCGGGGCGGACGCGACTTCTTCATCACGGGACACTCGGAGTATGCACCACTCACACTGGATGCAGAGTACAAGCGCGACCTTGCGAAGAACTTGCCGATACAGATGCCGAAGAACTACTACAAGGACGACGACCCCGACAAGGGACCAGTGGTGAGATGGCGCTCAACCGGAAACCTGTTGTTCACCAACTGGCTGAATTATTATGTCTATCAGACTACACCTTATAATATAGACGAGATTCATGACTAAGCTAGAACTGTTGGCTCCAGCGCGCAATGCAGACATTGGCATCGAGGCAATCCGCCACGGCGCTGATGCAGTGTATATCGGTGCTCCGAAGTACGGGGCGCGTGAGGCTGCAGGCAACAGTTTGAAGGATATAAAGCGGCTGGTGGACTATGCCCATCAGTTTGCCGCCAAGGTTTATGTCACTGTCAACACAATACTCAAGGACAGTGAGCTGAGTGATGTCGAGACCCTTGTCCGCCAACTCTATGGCATCCATGTGGATGCTCTGATTGTGCAGGACATGGCATTGAAGAAACTCGACATTCCGCCCATCCCTCTCCATGCCAGCACTCAGACGGACAACCGCACTCCGGAGAAAGTGCGCCAGCTGCGTGACTGGGGATATGAGCAGGTGGTGTTGGCACGCGAACTGTCGCTGGAGGAAATACAGACCATCCACCAGCAGTGTCCGGACGTGAAACTCGAGGCATTCGTGCATGGAGCCTTGTGTGTCAGTCTGAGCGGACATTGCTATGCCAGCGAATGTCTGTTCGGCAGAAGTGCCAACAGAGGCGAGTGTGCACAGGTGTGCCGCATGTCGTTCGACCTTGTGCAGCAATCCCGAAGGGGACGTGACGTGAGGGAGACAGTTGTGGTGAAGGACAAACACTTGCTTTCGCTCAAGGACTTGTGCCAAATCAGTTCGTTGCAGAAACTGATTGATGCAGGAGTCACATCGTTCAAGATTGAAGGACGGCTGAAAGACGTGGATTATGTGAAGAACGTGACTGCGGCTTACAGCGAGGCTCTGAATATGACAGTGCGTTCGCAACCCGACGAATATGTGCGCGCATCAGTGGGACAGGTTGACCTGAAGTTCCAGCCGGACGTGAACAAGAGTTTCAACCGCGGGTTCACAAGCTATTTCCTCTATGGCCGCAATGAGCGCATCTTCTCGTTCGACACTCCCAAGGCAATGGGTGAGGAGATGGGTACGGTGAAGGAAATCCATCCGAACTGTTTCACTGTGGCTGGCATCAAACCATTTGCCAACGGCGATGGCTTGTGCTTCATCGACAAGACGGGCAAACTCTTCGGATTCAGAATAAACAAGGTGGAGAACGGACGGTTGTATCCGCGTGAAATGCCGCGCAACCTGCAACCGAAGATGCGTATCTTCCGCAACTACGACAAGGCATTCGACGATGTGCTGCAGGGTGACAGTGCAGAAAGGTTCATCCCTGTCGACATGACATTGGCGGAAACAACGGACGGATTCAGACTCTCGATGACCGATGACTATGGCATGTCGGCTTCCATTGAGGCAGTCTGCGAGAAGGAACTTGCACGCACCCATCAGTCCGACAATATCCAGCGCCAGCTCTCCAAATTGGGCGGCACGATTTACCGGTTGCGCACATTGACTGTCGACTACAGGAAAAACTGGTTCATCCCTTCCTCGCTGTTGGCTGAATGGAGACGCCAGTTGGTTGCCAGTGTGCCGGCTGTCGGTGTCAAGTCAGAACAAAAGCCAGTCGAGAGTACGTTTGCCGGCACAGAAAGTGTGTCTGCCAGCACCGAAAGAAAGAAAACTCCAGTCACATACTTGGGCAATGTCTACAATGCAAAGGCAATGGAGTTCTATCATGAACAAGGCTACGGGGAAGTCGACCCGGCTTATGAAGAGTCGCATCCGCAGGGCGTGCCCGTGATGTACTGCAAGCATTGCATAAGATATTCGTTGGGATGGTGCTACAAAAATCCCAAGAAGGCGGCTGACAATGGCAGGACATACGAAACGGACTTGTTTCTGCAACTTGCCAACGGCAAACGGTTTCGCCTGGACTTCGACTGCAGGCAATGCATGATGAAGGTGGTGGACGTGAAAGTATAGGAACGGAAGATGAAAGGTATCAAGTTCGTCATATTGTTGGTTCTCGTAGTTCTCTTCGCTTGCAATGCAGAAGAGGAACGGGGCGATGTGGCGTCAGGCGATTCATTGATTACAGCAATAGAAAAGTCCGATACCTTGTATGAACTGACCCAAGCGCAGGCAGACAGCATCGAGTTCCGATTGCTGCACCACTACACCAACAACTTCAATTTCGTGGTAAAAGCCGATTCGCTCGTACTGTTTCCAGGAGAAGACGAGATGGTAGATACGTGTGTGGTCCACAAAGGCGATGTGATAGCCGTTGCCGACATACGCATGAACGACACCTTGCTGGTGAAGGTGGCACGCGACCAGTTTACGATGGGTTGGACTTCCGAAGAAGAACTGCTGAAGAGCTGCGTGCCCGACGACATGATTTCGCAGATGATCGACCGTCTGACCGGTAGCCGTTCCACATGGATGTCAGCTATTGTGGCACTCGGATTGCTTTGCTTCTTCTTCAGCCGAGGCTCGAAACATACGCTGCAGATATTCCGGTTTGAGAATATGGACAGCTTCTATCCTATATTTCTGCTGATTCTTGTGTCGTTGACCGCCTGTTTGTATGCCGGAATACAGAACTTCGCACCGGAGTTTTGGCAGGAATACTATTTCCATCCCACCCTCAATCCTTTGGTCCTGCCTCCAGTCATGGCAGTGCTGATGACCCTGGTGTGGCTTGCGCTCATAGTGTTTGTGGCAATGATTATTGAGGTCTACCACAACTTCTACACCATTCAGGGAATCTCCTACATACTGGAGTTGCTTGGCATTTCCATGATTTCATATCTGGTCATTTCGTGGACCACCATCATCTATGTAGGCTACGTCATAACGGCAGTTTACATAGCCGTCCTGCTCTGGATTTATTTCCACCATATCCGCCGAGATTATGTGTGCGGCTATTGCGGCGAGAAGATGCGGCGCAAGGGCGTGTGCCCCAATTGCGGACGACACAATGAATAGGATTGTCTGTGCGAGTAGAAAACCGATGGAGTGGGGTGATGGAGCAGTCGGACAACCGGTCGTATGGCGACGGACAACCGGTCGTATGGCGAAAGACAACCGGTCGTATGATTATAAGCCAAAACTTCCCTCGTTTTCTACATTTGCAGAACCTGAATCTTAGTATTGTATTCCGTCCGGCAGACAATGCATTATATGAACATGAATTTCTTGAGAACCAGCCATAACATAACCGTAGAATTCTGGAGAAGCGACTGAGATACTTGCTTAATTCGCATTTTGACGGGAAAAGAAATTGTCGTTTGGTCCGTTTTTTAACTCATTAGGTTTAAGTGTTTGGGTAATTAAAGTTAAATGGTCGGAACTCGTCGTTGTTTGGTCTGCCAATGTAGGTGTGAGACCTGAAAAAATGCGTAACTTTGCACCCCGAATAGAAATGATGTATTGAATTAATCAGAAACAGAACATAGAAAGAAATGAAAGGTAAAAGATTGCTTTTAGGTGTAGGCTTGGTGCTGAGCGCTATGTATGCAAGTGCCCAACAGCTTGACCTCACACTTCAGCAGGCTATCGACATCGCCCTTGATGAGAACCCCACAATCAAGGTAGCCGACAAAGAGATTGAAGTCAAGAAGATAGCCGATACGGAGGCTTGGCAGGCTTTGCTTCCGGAAGTTACTGCAACGGCAAGTATCCAGCACACACTGCTTGCTGCCGAGATGAATCTTGGAGGAAACAAGTTCAAGATGGGAGAGGACAACACCAATACCGGCGCTCTCTCAGGTACAGTCAACATTCCTCTTTTCGCTCCTGCTGTCTATCAGAACATGAAACTGACAAAGATTGACATTGAGTTGGCAAGGGAGCAGGCACGCAATTCCCGCCTCGACTTGGTCAACCAGGTGACAAAGGCTTTCTATCAGATGCTGCTGTCACAGGACTCCTACAAGGTGATGCAGGAAAGCTACAAGACCAGCAAAGAAAACTATGACGTAGTAAACGAGAAGTACAAGGTGGGCTCAGTGAGCGAGTACGACAAGATCAGTGCCGAGGTGCAGATGCGCTCAATGAACTCAAGCCTCGTAAGCACCCAGACATCACTCACACTGGCTGAGCTCCAGTTGAAAGTGCTTATGGGCATCGATCCCGAAATCAAGATAGTCATCAACGACAAGCTCGAGAACTACGAGAACGACCTTGTCCTTGCAGAGGTGGCAGACACAGAAGCAGCATTGGAGAACAACTCGTCAATGCGCCAGTTCGACATCAACCGCAACTTGCTCGAGCGCACACTCAAGACACAAAGGACCAATTTCATGCCTACAGTGTCATTCTCGCTCACCGGACAATACCAGTCGCTCTACAACAAGAACTGGAGCTTGTGGGATTACGACTGGTCGCCTTCAGCTTCATTCTCCATCGGAGTAAGCATTCCAATCTTCAAGGCATCAAACTGGACAAAGCTGAAGACCACCAAACTCCAGCTTGCCGAACTTGAGGACAACCGCCTGAACACACAGCGCCAGTTGGCAATGTCAGCACAAAGCTACATGCACAACATGGCATCGAGCATCGTGCAGGTAGAGAGTAACAAGGAGGCAGTGAAGCAGGCAGACAAGGCAGTTTCCATCGCTGCAAAGAGATATGACGTGGGCAAGGGAACAATCCTTGAACTCAACCAGAGCGAAGTAGCCCTCACACAGGCAGAGCTCACCTACAACCAGTCCATCTATGATTATCTGGTGAACAAGTCAGAACTTGACTACACATTGGGACGTGAAACATACTTGAAATAATAAATGACAGATAGAGATATGAAGAAACATGTTTTATTCGTAATGGCTTTGACTTCTGCTATTACTTTCATTTCTTGCGGAAACACCGACAAGAAGGACTCAGAAACAACCAAGGAGAAAGTGGAAGTTAAGGTGGCAGACGTTGAAGTCCAGAACATTCCACAGACAGAGACTTATACAGCAACAGTGGAGAGCGACGTGAAGAACAATATCGCGCCAAACACTCCTTACCGTATCGAGACTATTTACGTAGAGGTAGGCGACCAGGTTCATAAGGGTCAGCTGCTCGTACAGCTCGATGCATCCAACCTCCGTCAGTTGAAGCTGCAGGAGGAGAACCAGAAGGTGGAATTCAACCGTATCAGCCAACTCTATTCAGTTGGAGGTGCTTCAAAGTCTGAATACGACAATGCAAAGATGCAGTTGGACATCCTCACAACCCAGTACAGACAGCTTGTGCAGAACACACAGCTCATCTCACCGGTCAGCGGAGTCGTGACTGCCCGCAACTATGACAATGGCGATATGTACAGCTCAAGCAATCCAATCCTGACCATCGAGCAGCTCAACCCGGTTAAGTTGCTTGTCAATATCTCCGAGACATTCTACAGATACATAAAGGTAGGACAGAACCTCGACATCACCCTCGATGCATATCCTGACGAGAGCTTCACAGGAACAGTGTCTATCGTTTATCCTACAATAGACGAGACTACCCACACCTTCCCGGTTGAGGTGAAAGTCAACAACAAAGACCAGAAGGTGCGTCCGGGAATGTTTGCACGTGCCACTATCACAATGGAGAATGCCGAGCACGTAGTCGTGCCCGATGCATCCATCGTAAAGCAGGTTGGTGCAGGCGACCGCTATGTCTATACTTATAAGGACGGAAAGGTAAGTTACGACAAGGTTGAACTTGGCAAACATATCGGCGACAAGTATGAAATCATCAGCGGTGTCGAGCCAGGTTCAAAAGTTGTTATAGCAGGAATGTCACGTCTTGCAAATGGAGTTGAAGTAAAGGTCGTAAAGTAAGAGATAATATACTATGAGTTTATATGAAGGGGCGGTGAAACGCCCGATAATGACGAGCCTCTGCTTCCTTGCGGTCATAATCCTGGGTCTCTTCTCACTGTTGAAGTTGCCTATCGACTTGTATCCGGACATCGATACGAATACAATCATGATTTTGACCTACTACAACGGAGCATCGGCAAGTGATATTGAGAACAACGTGACGCGTCCGCTCGAGAACACCCTCAACTCAGTGGAACACCTCAAGCACATCACATCCAACTCAAAGGAGAATGTGTCAGTGCTTACCCTCGAGTTTGAATACGGATACGATATTGACGACTTGACCAATGATGTGCGCGACAAACTGGATATGGTGTCCAACTCACTTCCTACGGATGCGAACGACCCAATCCTGTTCAAGTTCTCAACCGATATGATTCCTATCATCATTCTGTCGGCACAGGCACACGAAAGCCAGAAAGCACTCTACAAGATATTGGACGACAACGTGGCAAACCCACTTGCACGTGTCGACGGAGTCGGTACGGTGTCAATATCAGGTGCACCTGAGCGTGAAATCAACGTCTATATGGATGCCAACAAGATGGAGGCATACGAGTTGAGTGCAGCCCAGGTCAGCCAAGCCATCGCAGCCGAGAACAAGAACGTCACTGGCGGTACGGTGGATATCGGTACCCAGACCTACACAGTTCGTGTGGAAGGTGAGTTCACCGACCCGCAGCAGATGCTCAACGTGGTGGTAGGTACTCACAACGGCGCTGTAGTCTATCTGAGAGACGTTGCGCGCATCGTCGACGATGTGGAGGAACGTGCACAGCGTACCTACACCAACGGCGTGCAAGGTGCGATGATCATTGTCCAGAAACAGTCGGGATCCAACTCAGTGGGTATCTCCAACAAAGTCATGGACATGTTGCCTACACTTCAGAAGAACCTGCCGTCCGACGTCAAGTTGGGCATCATCGTCAATACGTCCGACAACATCACCGACACGGTGAACTCATTGGGAGAGACCATCGGCTATGCCATGGTGTTCGTGGTTCTCGTCGTGTTCGTCTTCCTCGGCCGTTGGCGTGCCACATTGATTGTCGCCATCACCATTCCGATGTCGTTGATTGCCTCGTTCATCTATCTGTATGCAACAGGCGGTTCGCTCAACATCGTGTCACTGTCCTGTCTGTCAATCGCGATAGGTAACGTGGTGGACGATGCCATCGTGGTGTTGGAGAACGTGACGACACACATCGAGCGAGGTTCCGACCCGAAACAAGCGGCTATCCATGCCACCAATGAGGTGACAATCTCCGTCATTGCGTCCACACTCACCATGATTGCCGTGTTCTTCCCTCTGACCATGGTGTCGGGTATGTCAGGAGTGCTTTTCAAGCAGTTGGGATGGATGATGTGTATCATCATGACCATATCAACCACTTCAGCCCTCTCGTTCACACCTATGCTTTGTGCCCAGATGCTCCGTCTGCAGAAGAAGCAGAGCAAGATGTTCAAGACCCTCTATGGTCCTATCCAGCGTGCGCTCGACGGACTCGACCGCTGGTATGAGCGCCGAATCAACTGGTCTGTACGCCACCGCTGGACCGTCATGATAGGATGCGTAGTGTTCTTCGTCCTGAGTATTACCATCATGCAGATATGCGGACTGAAGAGCGAGTTCTTCCCGGCCAACGACTCCGGCCGTGTGGGTATCACCCTCCAGTTGCCAATCGGTACACGTGTGGAGAAAGCCGAGGAACTGGCAAAGAACTTGTCCGACAAATGGATGAAGCGCTATGGTGACAAACTCCTTGCTTGTAACTTCACAGTTGGTCAGGCAGGCGACGACAATACCTTTGCATCACTCTCCGACAACGGTGCACACATCATCTCCTTCAACATCAAGTTCGTGGCGTCAAACCAACGTGAAGAAGGCTTGGCACAGATTTGCGACGAGATGCGTAAGGACTGCAAGGATATCCCTGAACTTTCAAAGTACAATGTCATGATGGGCGGTTCCAACTCGTCAATGGGTGGACAGCAAATGGCATCGTTCGAAATCTACGGATATGATTTGGAGAAGACCTACGATGTTGCAACCGAATTGAGCAACAAGTTGAAGGAAAGCCCTATAATCACACAGAGCCTTGTGTCCCGTTCCGACTATCAGCCTGAACTGGTCATCAATTTCGACCGCGAGAAACTGGCAAACGAAGGACTCGGACTCTCAACCGCAGCCTCAAGCGTGCGCAACCTCATCACCGGCTCACTCCTTTCCTACTATCGTGAGGATGGAGAGGAATACGACATCAAGGTGCGCTACGAAGTGAAGGACCGTGTGTCAGTCGAGGATGTGGAGAACATGCTCATCCCCAACGGTTCGGGCAAGAACATCCGAATCCGCGACATTGCCACAGTCGAGGAATCATCCATCCCGCCAACCATCGAGCGTAAGGACCGTCAGCGTATCGTCACTGTCAATGCAGTGCTTGCCGATGGCGAAGCCCTTTCCGACGGTGTGGCACTTGGCAACAGCATCATCGGGAAGATGAACATCCCCAACGACATAAGCATCCAGGTAGCAGGTTCCTACGAAGACCAGCAAGACAGTAACCGCGACCTCGGTACACTCGGAATCCTCATCGTCATGCTCGTGTTCATCGTCATGGCAGCCCAGTTCGAATCGTTGACCTATCCGTTCATCATCATGATTTCCGTGGTCTTCGCATTCTCAGGTGTCATCCTTGCACTTGTGATGACCGGAACCAGCCTTAACGTCATGTCAATGCTCGGAGGAATCATGCTGATCGGTATCGTGGTGAAGACAGGTATCGTGCTCATCGACTACACCCAGTTGATGCGCGAACGAGGCTTCGGACTCATCCGCTCCGCAGTGGTGGCAGCACGCAGCCGTCTGCGCCCAGTGCTCATGACCACCCTCACCACCATCCTCGGTATGGTGCCTATGGCAGTGAGCCATGGTGTCGGTGCTGAGATGTGGCGTCCGCTCGGTATCAGCGTCATCGGAGGTCTTACCGTAGCCACCGTCCTTACCCTTATCTACACCCCTGCCATGTTCTGCATCTTCGGAGCAGTCGGCATCAAGAGAAAGCGTAAGCAGATGAAGGAACAGCGCGAACTCAATGCATACTGGAAAGACCATGCATCCGAGGAACAGTTCTTCACAGGCGACCACAAGACCAAACACCTCGACGAGGAAATTTGATAACTGGAGGCGGTTCACCACAGCCGCCCCAAAACAACAGACATTCATAACACAGAGAATATGAAAGCAGTATTTATATCATACGACCAGGCACACCACGACAATGTCATCGAAGTGCTCGAGGCAACCAACGTCAGAGGCTACACCCTGTTTCCGCTCACCGGCGGACGCGGCACAAAGACCGGCGACCCACACCTCGGCTCCCATGCCTGGCCATCAAACAACAGTTCCGTCCTCACCATTGTCGACGACCAGCAGGCAGAAAACCTGCTCGCCCGTCTCCATAAAGTGGATGAAGACAGTCCGCTCCTGGGCTTGAGAGCCTTCACCTGGGATGTGGAGAAAACCATCTGACAGTTCCCTGCGGACATTGCATAATCGTCCGTCAGCATACTCCAAAAGCAGTCAATCAGCCGTTGACTGCTTTTTTTCTTGCCGGAAATTTGATTATTCCGAAAATAAACGCTTAATTTGTATGCTCAATAAATTATCAATCAAAAGACCATCAACAGTAAACATGAAGAAAATCTTTCTTACCCTTACCCTTGCACTGGCATCCCTCCCGATGCTCCAGGCACAGACAGCGCGTGAAGAAATCTATGAAAATCCCTTGCGCGCAGGCGGCAACTATCTTGCCTACCTCGACCCAGTCAAACCACTCACCAAATCCCCCAAAGGCTACGAACCGTTCTACATCAGCCACTACGGACGCCACGGTTCACGCTGGCTGCTGAGCGACTGGGACTATTCCAACCTCATCGCCATACTCGGGAAGGCAGACCGACTCGGCAAGCTGACAGCCAAAGGCAAGCAAGTGCTTGACGACATGCAGGAGTTCTATCCCACCACCATCGGACGTCTGGGCGACCTCACCACCGTTGGCGAGCGCCAGCACCATCAGATAGGCAAGCGCATGACCGAGCACTTCCCCAGCGTGTTCAAAGGCACACCCTACGTCGATGCCCGCAGCACCGTTGTCCTGCGCTGCATCCTCAGCATGACAGCCGAGTGCGAGGAAATCATGGCATACAACCCCAATACCCGTATGCACAACGACGTGAGCGAGAGCTTCCAGTACTATCTCAACCAGGGGTGGAGTGGGGAAGTGGCACGCCAGGGCAACAACCGTGCGCGCCAGGAGGCAGTAGCCAACGCCAAGCGCGAGTACGCACATCCCGACCGCTTCTGCTCCCAGCTGTTCAACGACCCACAGTACATCCGCGACAGCATCGATGCCAACAGCTTCATGCGCCACACCTTCGAGATGGCAACCAACATGCAGAGCCATGACACCGACATCGACTTCATGGACCTCTTCACCAAAGAAGAAATCTACGACCTCTGGAAGATAAAGAACATCGACTGGTACCTGGGCTACGGAGCCGCACCCCAGACCGGAGGCATCATGCCCTTCAGTCAGGAAAACCTCCTGAAGAACATCCTGGCCACAGCCGACACCATCGTCGGCAAGACCGACTGGAACGGAGCCACTCTCCGTTTCGGACACGAAATCTGCGTGATGCCGCTGGCATGCCTGCTCGAGCTCGACAGTTGCGGACGCCAGGTGGACGACCTCGCCACCCTCGACGAGAAGTGGGTCAACTACCGCATCTATCCCATGGGGTGCAACATCCAGCTTGTGTTCTACCGTCCCAAGAGCGGCAAGGGCGACATCCTGATGAAAGCCCTGCTCAACGAAGCCGAAGCCACCCTTCCACTCCCTACCGACAATTTCCCCTACTACAAATGGACCGACTTCAAGCACTATTTCGAAAAGAAACTTGCCGACTTCGACGAACAATACCCGAATGCACAGACAAGAGTACAATCAAAGTCTCAGCCGAAGTCACAGTCGAAGTCACAGCCCAAAGAGAAACGCAGGAAAAAGTAATCACGAATCATTCTACCATCGTCCGGACGGAGCGGGCTGGCAATAGGAGCTAGCTCTCTCCGAGAGCGTTAAAGCGAGTGAAGGTTTGTGGGTTGTAAAACATTTGCGAGCTGTCGCTCGAACGTCATCGTCTACGCCGTCGGAGACGGCTGACTCCTATTCCAGCTCGCATTTCAGCGCTCCCATCCGGATGGATTCGAAAAATTCGCTTCGCGCAAATAAAAACAAGGTTAGTGGGTCAAAGTTGGGTTAATGAAAGATTAATGGTCCATTACACGGAGATTAATGTTGTAAAACCTCTGTGTCCTTGTGCGTGCCGTGGCTTTCGAGTCCGAGCAGCAGGCATTTGGCATTGAGTCCTCCGGCAAAGCCGGTGAGACTGTGGTCGGAACCGATGACGCGGTGGCAGGGGATGAGGATGCCGATGCCATTGGCTCCGATGGCTTGCGCCACGGCGCGGATACCTTTGGGTGTGTCCACGCGCAGGGCGATGTCTTTGTAGGTTCGGGTCTCGCCGTAGGGGATTTGAAGCAGGGCGTCCCACACCTGTCTCTGGAAGTCGGTGCCTACGGGATGCAGGGGGATGCTGAAGGTGCGGCGCTTGCCTGCAAAGTATTCATCGAGTTGGGTCTTTGTGCGTAGGAGCACTGCCGACGGCTGTTCTTTGAACTCTGCGTTGAGCAGTCGCACGAGCCGGCGTTTGTTGCGCTCAGCACACGGGCAGTTGTTCCAGTCGCACAGACAGAGTTCATCGCCTACTGATGCGAGTATGATTTGTCCGCAAGGGGAATCGTAGTATTGTATGCAGATGGGTCGGTTCATGCCTGTTCAATCGGTTTTGTGGAAACTGCCTGTTCCTTTTGCATCTTGCCGCCTGCGGCAGGCATTTTCACTGAGTTCTTCTTCTCCATATTATATTTCTTTTCCATATTATATAATGTGTTTCTTGCCTGCCGTATCAACGGGATAGGGCTTTGCCACGTTTTTTTTCTCGTGGCAAAATTGAGGGATATCCGGAACTTCTGAGTTTTCAGGGGCTTTCGCCACGGTTGTCATTTGCCGAATCGGAGCGGTTTGATTTGGCTGACGCAGTCGTTGATGAGGGCTTGTGCGAAGCGTTTGTCGAACTTGTCGGGGTCGAAACTTCCGCCCAACCATTCCATCTGGTCTTCGTATTCCTCGTCCTCGGGGTCATTGATTATGCGCAGCAGGTCTTCATACCCCCACACTCCTCCACAGTCTTCGGGTGGACATGCACCGCTGCCCTTGGTGAGTCTTATCTTGATGTCGGAGGAGTCTTCCACTTTCTCCTTGGCTACGAGCTTTATGGTGTGAAGCCAGGAATCGCCAAAATCGTATTCCCAACTGAGTTTGCTGCCCACTCTCTTCAGCAGGTCCTCGACGCAATAGTGACGGGTATCGTAGTCGTAATCCAGTCCATAGGATTTCTGGGGTATGCCATAGTAGTCTTTGCCCTTGTTGGCAATGAACTGGTGCTGATGTTCGCCTTCCCATCCCACGGCTGCAACGAGTATCTCTCCCAGTGCTGCCAGGGTGATGTCGGAGGGCACTTCCAACTGGCGGTACACCTCGTGGGGTGAGTGGTCGAGGGTGATGTCGAGCGTGTATTTGTACACGGGAATATTGGTTATTCTGTTTACTATTTCTTTATAATCATCATCATCATCTTCTTCTTCGTCGTCATCGTAGAAGAGACTGTCGGACTCGATCCCGTGTTCTGCGAGTGCCCCCAGCATTTCCCTTATGTCCTTGAAGTTTACCTGCAGGTCGTCGGTTCCCTTTTTGAGGAGTTTTTGTGCTTCCTTGAAACCGCCCTCAACAACGAGGCTTGGGATGGCTCCGGTATTGTATAACTCCTTGAGCATCGGCAACAGTTCTGCTGCTTTGATCTGGGCGAGGAAGGTGACAATGAGGTCGATGGCCTCGGGCTGCAAGGTCTTGCCATAGCATCCTTTTATGGTGTCTCCCAACCAAAGAATGA
>CAVISR010000064.1:0-16122 GCA_963645405.1 Acutalibacteraceae bacterium | reverse complement strand
TACCCAGGGTGCCGTTCTTTCGCTATCGCTCCAGAACTCTGCCCTGGGCTGATTGTAGCTGCCTCTTCGAGGCGTGGCATTGCATCGGGAGCAGTGAATAGGAGCTAGCCCTCTCCGAGGGCGTTAAAGCGAATGCGGGATTGTGGGCTGTGAATAAAGCGAGCTGGCGCTCGAGCGTCATCGCCGATGCGCTCGGAGAGCGCTGGCTCCTATTCACACTCACGATATAACATGAAGTGTTAAATCATGGAAATTTTCATGCTCTGCGCCTCGAGAAACAAGAGCCGTAAAACAGCCGTTTTATTGCCCAGCCGGAGAAAATTATTTTCCCAGTCAGAGAAATTTTTTTTTCTGGTCAGAGAAAAAGTTTTTCCTAGGCAGGGAGTGAAAACGTGGTAAAAGGTTATGAAATGAGGGGCGGGCAGAGATGTCTATAGATATTGCCAAAATGACGTATTTGGTTGACTGATTGCGAATGCTTAAAGGCGCTGATTTGGTGCGTTTGGCGTTTGAATCCTGACAGCTGACAGCTGACAATTAAAAAAAATTAAGCTGCCTTGCATCTCGGCTTTTTTCTTTTGTTTTATGGAAACGCTTTACGGATTGTTGTTGTTCTTTCCACGGAATTACTCCGAGTTTTTTTCGTTTTACGGAAATGCTTCGGGGCTTTTGTTTCTTGTTTTACTGAAACGCTCCATGTTTTTTTGCTCGTCCTACGGAAACGCTCTTTATGGTAACTTGAAATTTATATGGGTATAAACTTTATATGGCGACGTGAACTTCAAGTGTATATATATATGAAGAAAGGGGTGTCATCCGACAGCCCTTCCTGAATCTAGTTTTGAAGCTTATGAAAAACTCTTAGAGTTTACTCGTGACCCGCTTGGGGCTCGAACCCAAGACCCCCACATTAAAAGTGTGATGCTCTACCAACTGAGCTAGCGAGTCTGACCTTCTGAAGCTTTCGGGAGGTTTTTGCAGGCGTTTGTCTCTGCTTTCCCGTAAGCGACTGCAAAGGTAGGAAGTTTTTTTAGAATGACAAAGGGTTTACGGAAAAAATGTTGTAATTTTGTGGTCGAATTTTGGTTTTGGTGCTGAAAACGGCTGTTTGAGGGCTGTTTGAGGGCACTGGAACGATGAATTCAGGTGAAACGGAATTGAAATGAACTATGATGGAGAAAGGACTGAAAAACGAGATTGAGTCGGTGGTCACTGAAGACATGCTGGCTTGCAACGTGAAGAGCGGCACGCTGAGGGTGTTTGCCACTCCGATGATGATTGCCTTGATGGAACAGACTTGCATGGAGTGTGTGATGCCTTACATGGACGAGGGTTGCGGAACTGTGGGAACGCGCGTGGACATTGATCATGTGGCTTCCACTCCGTTGGGCATGAAGGTGAAGTGCTCGTGTGAACTGACTGAGGTGGACAACAGAAAGTTGACTTTCAGTGTGAAAGTGGAGGACGAGCGCGGACTGATTGGCGAGGGAACTCATGTGCGCTTCATTGTCAACAACGAACGGTTTCAGAAAAAGACTGACGAAAAGTGAGGCTCTGGACTCCTTGCATCGGGCGAAATGCGGTGCAACGATGTTTATTTGCATGAATAGTGTTTCATTGATTGCATTTTTTTGTAACTTTGCAGTCAATATGTGTGCGGGCGCATGGAGAATCCCCGTGGGATGCCGGCACTCGAAGGGAACATGTGTATATAATCAGGACATGTATATATAATATAAATAGGAGTAAGACAACATAACGCAAGGAAAGAAATTGGGTAATCAAGCTTATGCCCCGATCTATGAGGCACTCGTAGAGTTCAGAAGGAACAGGGTTGTCCCTTTTGATGTGCCAGGCCACAAGAGAGGCCGTGGCAACCCGGAACTGGTGAAGTTGCTGGGTAAACAGTGTGTAGAACTTGATGTAAATTCCATGAAGCCGCTGGACAACCTGTGCCATCCGATATCGGTGATAAAGGAGGCAGAGGAGTTGGCTGCAGAGGCTTTTGGCGCAGCACATGCATTCCTCATGGTGGGCGGCACCACTTCGGCTGTGCAGACCATGGTGCTGACAGCGTCGAAGAAGGGTGAGAAGATAATCCTTCCGAGGAATGTGCACAGGAGTGTGATAAATGCGTTGGTGCTCAACGGCGCTACACCGATTTATGTGAATCCCGATGTGGACAACCGGCTTGGAATTGCTCTCGGCATGAAGATTTCGCAGGTGGAGAAAGCCATCGAGCAGAATCCCGATGCGGTGGCAATCCTGGTGAACAACCCTACGTATTATGGCATCTGCTCCAATCTGAAGAGAATCGTGGAACTTGCCCATGCACACAACATGATGGTGCTGGTGGACGAGGCTCACGGAACCCATTTCTATTTTGGCGAAGACATGCCGGTGTCTGCCATGAAGGCAGGTGCGGACATGTCGTGTGTGTCGATGCACAAGTCGGGCGGCAGTCTGACCCAGAGCAGCATCCTGCTTGCCAGCGACTCGGTGGGGGCAGGCTATGTGCGCCAGGTGATTAACCTCACCCAGACCACGAGCGCTTCGTATCTGCTGCTGGCATCGCTCGACATCTCGCGCCGCAACCTGGCTCTCAGGGGCAAGGAGGCGTTCAGGCAAGTGGTGGAGATGGCTGACTATGCACGCACGGAAATCAACAAGATAGGCGACTACTATGCATACGGGATGGAACTGATAAACGGCGATTCCATCTTCGATTTCGACAAGACGAAACTGACGGTGTTCACGCTCGACGTGGGACTGGCAGGCATCGAGGTGTATGACTTACTGCGCGAC
Organism: Acutalibacteraceae bacterium; assembly: GCA_963645405.1. Lineage (GTDB taxonomy): Bacteria > Bacteroidota > Bacteroidia > Bacteroidales > Bacteroidaceae > Colivivens. The sequence continues at coordinate 13,317 of CAVISR010000064.1, read as the reverse complement.
GAATACGACATCCAGATGGAGCTGGGAGACATCGGCAACACGCTTGCCTACATCTCCATAGGCGACCGCATGAGGGAAATCGAACGACTGGTGAGTGCACTCTACGACATACGCCGACGCTACAAGCGCGACCGAAGCGGACTGCTCGACCATGAGTACATCAATCCGGCTGTGGTGATGAGTCCGCAGGAGGCGTTCTATGCCCCGAAGGAAGAGATGATACCAATCCGCGAAACCAACGGAAGGATTTGCACAGAGTTCGTGATGAGTTATCCTCCAGGCATCCCAATCCTGGCACCGGGCGAGAGAATCACGCAGGAAATCATCGACTACATACTCTATGCAAAGGAGAAAGGCTGCTCGATGACAGGTCCGGAGGACCCGAAGATTGAGAGGCTGAATGTGATTAAAGAGGCTACGATTTACTGACAAAAGCCTACGAGATACTAATGGGAGCCTACGAGATACTAAAACAAAAGCCTACTGTATACTAAAACAAGTGGCTACGATTTACTAATTGGATTAGGACTGCAAGAAAATGGAATTCTGGTTTTCTGAACTGCATACCGAGGACGTGAAGTTCTCAATCAAGGTCAACAAGCACGTCTTCTCTGAGGAGAACGACCATAACCGCATCGACATCTTCGAGTCGCCCGAATACGGAAGGGTGCTGACTGCCGACGGATATATTGTGATGACAGAGCGCGACGAGTTTATCTACCACGAGATGATGACCCACATCCCGATGGCTGTACACCCGAACCCACACAAGATACTGGTGTTTGGTGCTGGCGACGGCGGAGTGGTGCGCGAGTTGCTGAAATATCCGGAGGTGGAGAGGATTGACATGGTGGAAGTGAACGTGGGAGTGGTGGAAGCCGCAAAGAAATACCTGTCGTTCTCTGCCAGCGAACTCGATGACCCGAAGGTGACAATCTACACTCAAAACGCACTGCGCTACGTCCGCCACATCATCGGTGAATATGACGTAATCATTGTTGACTCAGCCGGTTTCTATGGTCCGGGCGAGAGCCTCCTTTCACGCGAGTTCTACGGATCGTGCTTCAAGGCACTGAAGTCCGACGGCATCATGGTCAACCAGCACCAGTCGCCGTTCTATGCCGAGGACCGCATGGAGACAATGAAGGCACACAAGCGCATCGTGGAGTGCTTCCCGATAAGCAGAGTTTACCAGGCGCATATCCCGACCTATCCGTCCGGTTACTGGCTCTTTGGCTATGCATCGAAGAAATATCATCCGGTGGACGACCTTGATGCTGCACGATGGAACGCACGGGGAATTGAAACCAATTATTATACAACCAACCTGCACAAAGGTTGCTTTGCACTTCCGGCTTACGTGGAGCGGATGTTGTCGAAGGTTGAACATACGGAGGGCAAGATGTGATGAACAGGAATGTGGAAAGTTTCATCGGCTGCGATGCCGATTATGCCGACGCAAAGGTGGTTTTGTTTGGAGCACCGTTTGACTCCACCACCAGTTACCGCCCGGGCGCACGCTTCGGCAGTGCTGCCATACGCCACGAGTCGTACGGACTGGAGACCTATTCGCCTTATCTCGACCGCTCGTTGGAGGACATCAGCGTGTTTGACTCAGGCGACATCGAACTTCCGATGGGCTCGGCAGAGATGGCGCTTGATGCCATCTCCGAGCGTACGGCTGAAATCCTTGCCGACGGGAAGATTCCTTTCATGACGGGAGGAGAACATCTCGTGACGCTGGGAGCATTCAGGGAGGTGAGGAAGATTCACCCGGACATCCACGTCGTGCATTTCGATGCCCATGCCGACTTGAGGCAAGATTATCTGGGAGTGCAACTGTCGCATGCCTGCGTGCTGCGCCGGTGCCATGACCTGGTGGGCGACGGCAGAATCCATCAGTTCGGCATACGTTCGGGCGAACGTGAGGAGTTCCAGTGGGCGAGAGCCGGACACACGGACATGCATCCGCTGTCGTTCGACGGGCTGGACGAGACTCTCGATATGCTTGGGAAAGAACGGGCACCGGTCTATCTCACCGTGGACCTCGATGTGCTCGACCCTTCCATATTCCCCGGCACAGGCACTCCGGAGGCTGGAGGCGTGACATTCGAACAACTCAGGGCTGCGCTGGCAAAAGTTTGTTCACGACTGAATATCGTGGCACTCGATGTCAACGAACTGGCTCCGATGCTCGACAACAGCGGCGCTTCAACCGCAGTGGCTTGCAAGATTGTGCGTGAGCTGTTGCTTGGTTTGAAATTATAGGAACATATACAACATAAAGAACAGGAATAAAAAGAACAGAACAGAAATGGGTAAAGTACTTGTAATCGGTTGTGGCGGAGTTGCCGGAGTGGCAATCCAGAAGTGTGCACAACATGCAGACGTGTTCGACGAAATATGTATTGCAAGCCGAACGGTGAGCAAGTGTGATGCTTTGAAAGCAAAACTTGAGGGCAATACGAAGGCAAAGGTAACTACAGCGAAGGTGGATGCCGACAATGTGGACGAGCTGGTGAAACTCATCGAAGAGGTGAAGCCGGACATCGTGCTCAATCTTGCTTTGCCTTACCAGGACCTGACCATCATGGACGCATGTCTGAAGACAAAGGTGGACTATGTGGACACAGCCAATTATGAATGTGAGGACACGAACAATCCCGAGTGGCGTGCCATCTATGAGAAACGCTGCAAGGAGAAAGGCTTCACTGCCTACTTCGACTATTCATGGCAGTGGGCATACAAGAAGCGCTTTGAGGAAGCAGGCATCACAGGCTTGCTCGGCACAGGTTTCGACCCGGGAGTGACCAGCGTCTTCGCCGCTTATGCACAGAAGCATTACTTCGACGAAATCCATACCATCGACATCCTCGACTGCAACGGCGGCGACCACGGCTATCCGTTTGCCACTAACTTCAACCCGGAAATCAACTTGCGCGAGGTGAGTGCCAACGGTTCCTATTGGGAAGACGGCCACTGGGTGGAGACCAAACCAATGGAGATTCACCGTCAGTACAACTTCGACGGAGTGGGAATGAAGGACATGTACCTGCTGCACCACGAGGAGATTGAGTCGCTTGCACAGAACATCCCAGGAGTGAAGCGAATCCGTTTCTTCATGACTTTCGGACAGAGTTATCTCACCCATATGAAATGTCTTGAGAACGTGGGCATGCTTGGCACCGAGCCAGTGGAGTTCGAGGGACATCAGATTGTGCCAATCCAGTTCCTCCGCACATTGCTTCCCGACCCTGCATCGCTCGGACCACGTACAGTGGGAAAGACCAATATCGGCTGCATCTTCACCGGAATGAAAGACGGCAAGGAGCGCTCCTTATATATATATAATGTGTGCGACCACCAGGAATGCTACAAGGAAGTAGGCTCGCAGGCAATATCCTATACAACCGGAGTGCCGGCAATGATCGGTACGTCGATGGTGCTCACCGGACTGTGGAAACGCCCGGGAGTGTTCACAGTTGAGGAGTTCGACCCAGACCCATACATGGATGCGCTCAACAAGTGGGGCTTGCCATGGAAGGTGGATGAGAATCCAGTGCTTGTAGATTGACAATACGTAAGCCAAGACCATAACACAATAAATCGAGTGGTTGATGAGGAATCCGTATTTCGTAATCGATGCCAATCTGATAGAGGCTAATCTGAAGGTGCTTCGGACAATCATGGACAAGACAGGCTGCAAGATACTTCTCGCACAGAAGTGCTTCAGCTGCTATGCCTTGTATCCCATGATTTCCAAGTATCTTGCAGGTGCCACAGCTTCCGGTCTGTATGAGGCGCGCCTGTGTCATGAGGAGATGCCCGGGGCAGAGAACCATATCTTCTCGCCTGCATTCAATGAAAAGGACATGGACGAGATTCTGCGGATATGCGACCACATCGTGTTCAATTCGCTTCGTCAGTTGTCTCTCTATGGCAAGAAAGCCAAGGATGCGGGACTGCAAGTCGGTCTGCGCATCAATCCCGAATGTTCCACGCAGGAAGGTCATGCCATCTACGACCCCTGCTCTGAAGGAAGCCGCATGGGAGTCCGGCTGAAGGACTTCGAGATGATTACGGACGATTTGCTGGGACTGCTTGACGGACTGCATTTCCACACACTGTGCGAGCAGAACTCCGATGACCTCGAAACTACGCTCGATGCCGTGGAGGAGATGTTCGGCAAGTATCTGCATGGCATGAAATGGTTGAATTTCGGGGGAGGTCACCACATAACCCGTAAGGACTATGATGTGGAGAGGCTCGAGCACTGCATCATGCGAGTGAAGGAACGCTATGGTCTGCAGGTTTACCTCGAACCGGGCGAAGCCGTTGCGCTGAATGCCGGTGAACTCCATTGCAATGTCATGGACATCCAGCCGATGGGAGATGACGGCATCCGCAACGCAATTCTGTCGGCATCGGCAGCATGCCACATGCCGGATGTGATTGAGATGCCATACACCCCGCCTGTGCTGACAGCCGGACTGAAGATTCATGAGGAAGGAGACTGCGTGACCGGTAACCTCTACCGGTTCGGTGGTCCGACCTGCTTGTCGGGAGACGTGATAGGCGTGTATGAGTCGGAACGTGAACTGAAGGAGGACGATGAGATAGTCTTTGGCGACATGGCGATTTACTCGATGGTGAAGACCAATACATTCAACGGAATGCCCTTGCCCGACATCTATATAAGGAGGGATGGCGCTATGATTCAATGGAAGCGGTTCTCATACGAGAATTTTAAGTCAAGATTGTAGTTCGGAGGGCAAAATGGGGCTTTTGCGGAGAAAAATCAAAATTATTCGCAAAAAAACGCCTGCCGGTATTGTTTATTTCGAGGGTTTTATTACCTTTGTCACGCTTAACGCAAGCGTTATTTTATTAACTTTAAACAATTGTTCAAAATGAAAGAATTAATCGTAAAGCTCAACGAACTCGTTGATGAAATTAAGGTTGACCTTGAAAAGTCCGAAGCGAACAAAGCTGCAGCAGCTCGTGTACGCAAAGCAACTCTTGAATTCGAGAAAGTAGCAAAGGAATTCCGTAAGGCTTCTATCGCAGCAGCAAAGAAGTAATCCGCTCGCTTCAAAACCAAAAGAAAGAGTCTTCCTATGTGGGGAGGACTCTTTTTTTAAGGGCAATCGCAAGATCGTGAACCATGGAACAACGAAGAAGAAAAGGCCACGAACAAGCAGAACATTGATGGAAGGACAGAACACGTCCGTTAGTTTTGCTGGATACAACCGGTTGTCCGAGCCGATACGTCCGGATGTCCGAGCCAATACGTCCGTTGGTTTTACATCATACGACCGATTGTCTTTACAGAACACAACAACGACCTTACAGAGCACAAGCAATGCCTTTGCAGATGCACAACGATTGGCTTTCACGGAACTTGAATGAAGAATTTACGCATTTTGCCTTAAACCCAAGCGCAATGTCTTTATCATAATAATGAATGTTTTTGTCATAACAGTATATTAGAGAACAACAATTTACAGATATCAAAACTACACGAACATCATGAAACGAATCCTCCTTGTCATCTTGCTGGTTTCCGCTGCCGTCAGTCAGTCGATGGCGCAAGCCTTGTCCGAAGACCAGAACCTAAACAGAATACTTGGCTACCTGCAGCGTGCAATGCTCTTCAATCAGGCAGCACCCCAAGAAAAGGTGTATCTGCACTTCGACAACACCGGTTATTTCCGTGGGGAGACAATCCGTTTCAAGGCTTACTTGACCCGAATGGACAAATCCAGCAAGTCGAACATCAGTAAGGTACTCTACGTGGAACTGGTAAATCCGATTGGCGACGTGTGTGAGCGCCGCACACTGAAAGTGGAGAACGGTGAGGCTGAAGGCGACATCCTGCTCGACAGCATCATTGGTGTGAGCGGATTCTACGAAGTCCGTGCGTTTACCCGATACATGACCAACTGGGGTACTCCTGCTGCATTCTCCCGCGTATTCCCGATTTTCGACAAGCCGAAGACTGAGGGCGATTATTCGAAACCACAGTTGGACAAAGTAAGTTCGCGCCATCGTCTGCCCAATATGCGAGTGGACGAGGACGGCAAGACAGTGGAGTCAACCACCGCACTGAATCTCAAGAGCGTGAAGTTCTATCCGGAAGGAGGCGACCGGGTGAAGGGACTTACGGGCAGAGTCGCTTTTGTGGTGACTGACGAGAAAGGATTCCGCAGACAGTTGAGCGGTGCATTGCTCAACGAGAACAAGCAGAAGATTGCCGACATCGAGACCGACGAAACCGGACGTGGAGTGTTTGAAGTACCGGGAAACAGTAATGCCAAATACATCCAGATACCCAATGCCAACGGCAAGGACAAGGAATATGAACTTCCCGAAGCAAAGGACGAAGGCTGCACGATGGTGCTCAACATGATGGACGACGACGTGATAGAAGCCACGCTGCGCAGTTCCGCATCGTTGCAGGGATGCCTGCTCGGTTATGCCATCATCCACAACGGAACGATTGTGCAGTGCGACACAATGGTTGCTGAGCCTGCACTCATCATGCAGTTCGACAAATCCAAGATGCCGGAGGGAGTGAACCAATTGACTGTGTTCAACTCAAGCGGTCAGATACTTTCCGAAAGACTGTTCTTCATCTGTCCGCAGGCAAAAGAGTCCGACAGCATTTATGTGACAACCGAACAGAGATACCTTTCGCCATGCGGAACAATCTCAATGAATATACAGACTGCACCGAACTCGTCAGTCTCCTTCTCAGCAATGGATGCGGCAACAGTGGTGAACGGTCATGAAGGCAACATGAAGACCTGGTTGCTGCTGTCGAGCGATGTGAGCGGTTACATCGATTCGCCCGACTATTATTTCGAGGCAGACGATGCAACCCATCGCCGTGCTGCCGACTTGCTGATGCTCACCCAGGGATGGCGCCGCTACGACTGGACTCTCATGGCTGGATTGAGGAAACTGGATAGGGTAGAGCCGGTGGAAGACGGGCTTTATATGTTTGGAAAGGTGCAGAACCGCACCAAGTTGGCAATGCCCGAGATTGACCTCACTGCATATCTCTACAACAGAAGCGGTGAGTCGATGTCGGGCAAGGCAAAGACCGACAGCGTGGGCCGCTACTCATTCCAGTTGCCTGATTGCTATGGCGACTGGTCGGTGCAGATTGTGTCGAAGCAGGAAGGTGAGGCAAAGAACTGTGTGGTAAGTATCGACCGCAATTTCTCTCCAGCCAAGCGAATGCTTTCCCCTTACGAGATGCGGACACTGCCGACTGCAGAGAGCAATTTTTTCAAGACTAAGGTCGACGATGACGACAACGAGGAGTTCGTGAGCATAACACAGAAGGTGCATGTGCTCCCAACCATTAAAATCCGCACCCGACGCATCCTTGGCGATGAACACGTGACATGGTTCGACGAGGACGAGGCACAGAAGGTGGCATCCGTCTACTACGACTGCGATATCTATGCCGACCAGATAGCCGACAGGGGAGAGTCAATACCTACGTTCGACGATTGGTTGAAGAGCAAGAACAGCCTTGTCGACGGAAAGGCAAATCCGAAACTCGAGGACATGGTGTATGTGAAGGCAACCACCGGAGGAGTGACCGAAGAGGAAGAGGGCAAGATATATCGCATCGAGTCCGACATACAGAAGGAAGAAATCTACAATACGACAGAAAACAAACCAATCATCTGTTATGACGACGGACTGACCTACGACCGCCGTCCGATTGTGTGGATTGTGAACAACATGTTCTGCACAATCACCAATTTCCATCCCACTAAGTTCAACTTCTCGCGCACAAACAACAACACGGGTGTGATTGAGCGCCCACAGTTCCTCGATGAAGTGAAATCGGTGTTCTTCACCGAAGATTTGAGCGTGCTCTATCAGTACATCGAGTCATCCGACATCTATACACTCAATCCCGTCGTGGCATTTGTGTACACCCATCCGCTCTTCTATTCAAAAGCGAAAGGCGTGAGGAAATCACACTTCTCCGGTTACAACAAACCCACGAAGTTCGAGATGGAGGACTACAGCGTGATGCCTCCTACCGAGGATTTCCGCCGCACACTCTACTGGGATGCCAACGTGAAGACAGATGCCAGCGGTAAGGCGCACATTGAGTTCTACAACAATTCGAGCGCAAAACAATTGTTCATCTCTGCCGAGGGCGTTACTCCTGAAGGCAAATATCTCATCAGTGAGTAGTCGGCAAGGCAACAGAGAGGTATATCTCATAAGTATATAATAGGTAAAAGCGACAGAGAGCATGATACATTACTATGATTTGAAACGGGTAAACGATTCGTTTGGCAACGATTTGTATAATGCAGCCAATGGCGTGCTTCATTCCGGCTGGTTTGTCAAGGGCAAGGAGGTCGAGGCATTCGAACGCGAATATGCGGACTATGTCGGCGCAAGATACTGCGTGGGTGTAGGTAATGGGCTGGATGCGCTGACTGCCGTTTTGCTTGCATGGAAACAGATGTATGGTTGGGCAGACAATGATGAGGTAGTCCTTCCTGCCAACACATACATTGCCACAGCACTGGCTGTATCGCGCATCGGCTTGCGTCCGGTGTTTTGCGAGCCTCATGTTGATGTGCCGACAATCGACGAAACCCAGTTGGAGTCATTGATTACTCCACGGACCCGTGCCATCATTCCCGTCCATCTCTATGGGCTGATGTGCAGGATGGACCAAATCAATAAGATTGCCCGGAAACATGGATTGAAAGTGCTTGAGGATGCGTGCCAGGCTCATGGCGCTTTCCATTATTCAGGTGGCGGACAGGAATTGTGGAGTCTCTTTGGAATGCGTGCAGGCAACATAGGCGATGCGGCTGCATTCAGTTTCTATCCCGCAAAGAATCTCGGTTGCTTGGGCGATGGCGGTGCTGTTACCACCAATGATGCAGAACTTGCAACCGTTGTCAGGTCCATCACCAACTACGGACAGACTAGCAAGTATGTGCACGACCGCATAGGGTTCAACAGCCGGCTTGATGAAGTGCAGGCAGCAGTCTTGAGAGTGAAATTGGGACGGTTGGACAAGGACAACAGACGGAGAATGGAAATAGCACACTATTATTCCACCCACATCAGCAATCCTGCAGTGCAGCTCTTGCCCGACATCACTGACAGCAGCCATGTGTATCACATCTATGCCATCAGATGCCACAACCGCAACCAACTGAAGGACTCGTTGCTTGAGCAAGGTGTGGAGTGCCTCATCCATTATCCTACACCGATACACAAGCAGAAGGCTTACTCCGAATGTTCAGCCTTGCAACTGCCCGTTGCCGAACGCTGGTCCGACGAAGAACTCAGTCTGCCGTTGAGTCCAGTGATGACCGATGAGGAAGTCAGGCAAGTAGTTGACTGTATAAATCAGAATATCTTTTAGCAACCTTCAGATAATCGTGATGGCGATTGATGTATTCAATGCTGTCGCGCTTCAGTTGCGGAACCAGTTCCGGATGCAGTACAAGATGCTCAATCTTGTTGAAACAGTCTTCCTCCTCAGGTTTTACGTTGATTATCGGATGCAGTTGCTCCTCTCCCAGAATCCTGTAGTTCTCGGGTTCTGCTCCGCCAACTACAATCAGTCCTTGCGACATGGCCTGCAGCGCGTTCATTGCAGGAGTGTAACTGTAGAGTTGGTCGATGATGACGTCGCTCGAATCCATCATCTGCCGGTATTGCTCGAACGGCACAGATTCCACCTTCACTATTTCCATCTTCTCGGGATGTTTCTCCTTCACCAGTTCCAGGGCGCGGAGCATGATGTCTGTTCCCTTGTATGCCGACCGGGTTTTCTGTATGCCTATGAATATTCTCAGCGGGCGGTTGATGAATGGTTCAACCTCTTTCTGCGGTGCTGGCTTTATCGGGAACGGAATGAATGTGGTTTTGTCGGGAAACACCTGGCGGTAGCACATGTCGTACTCGCACAGTCCGGTCACGATGGCATCACAGTCGTTGGCAATCCTCATGTTGAGCGCCTTCTTTTCGCCTAGCCATTCGTCCATGAAATGCTGGTTGAATGATTCCTCTGTCCTTTGGTGCTTGCCGAAGTTGAAGTCGGAATAGCGGAAGGTCTTGCAGTCGAGGCATGTGTTCACATAGTAATAGTCCATGCCGAATGCTCCGAGCACCACCTTCCTGTTGTTCCTCCGCAGTTGGCGGTAGAATGCCTCCAGTTTGCCTGCACGCAGTTCGAAGAACATGGGATTGATGAGTTGCACAATGTCGAACCCTTTCAGTTGCGGCATCAGGCGCAGGATCTTCATGTAGTATCTGACGCTGTCGACTATTCCCGTGGATTCTCGCTTCAGATTGATGTCGCGCTTGTAGCCTTTCCATGCATCGCCGTCGCTCACCACACATACCTCATGTCCCAGGGCTTTCAGTCCCTCCGACAGAGTCCAGTGCACATTGCTGTATTCTCCAATCAGCAGTATCTTCATTTCCGTGGCAGTGTGGAGTTGTTAGGATTTGTGCGTCATGATGTCCATCACACAGCGGTCGGTCTCGTTCATGGCGTCCTTGCCAATCTTGGTAAGGTTGTGGATACTCTTGTCCACATCCTCATCGATTATTCCCTCGGTGCTTTCCACACATTCGCCACTTACTGCAAGCATTGCCGAGAGCACTGCGGTCGACACTCCGCTGGTGAGCTTGAGCACACAGCTTGGTTTTGCTCCGTCGCAAATCATTCCACTCAGGTTGGCAATCATGTTCTTCACTGCAGCTGTGATTTCCTTGAATGTTCCGCCCATCAGATATGTTATGCCTACGCTGCTGCCAGTTGATGCCACCACGCATCCGCAGAGAGCCGACAGTTTGCCGAGACTTTGTTTCATGTAGATTGCAGTGAGATGGCTCATGACAAGAGCCCTTGTCAGTTCCTCCTCGGTGTTGTGGTTCTCCTCGGCAAACTTCACCACTGGCAGTGTGGCACATATTCCCTGGTTTCCACTGCCCGAGTTGCTCATCACCGGAATCATTGCTCCAGCCATACGCGCATCGCAGGCGCAAGCCGTTGCCGATATGATGTGGGAGAAGATGGTGTCGCCCATGATGCCTCGTCCGAGCGGACGGGTGAGGGTCTTGCCCAGCATGTGTCCGTAGTTCTCGTGCAGTGACTTCTCCGCTGCTGCTTCGTTGAGGGTGCGGGCTTCGTTGATGAAACTGATTTCATCCAGTGGGGCAGTGGTGGCAAAGTCGTAGACCTTGTGCAGCGAGAGCCAACTGTCATCGCACGAGTCGTCGTCCTGTTCACCGTCAGCCTTCTTCTCAAACAGGGTCTCGCCGTTCCTGTCCACCTTCACGAAATCGGTGTGTCCGCCGCTGATGATGGCATGGGCAGTGTTCCCGTCCTTGTCGGTTGCAGTCACCTCAATATAGAGTTTCTCGGTGATGTTGTCCTTCAGCCGTATTGCGATTCTGTTTTCAGAGATATACGCCTTTCCTTGCTCCACATATTCTTTCTCCACATCCTTCAGCACCTCCAGGTTGTATTCCGACTTTCCGCAGATGACGCCCAGCGCTATGGCTATCGGCAGACCAATCATTCCTGTGTTCGGAATGCCAACACCCATTGCATTCTTCAGGATGTTCGCACTCAGTTCCACGTCAATCTTTTCGGGAATTTCTCCCAGTGTTTCCTTGGCTTTTGCCACACACAATGCCACGGCTATCGGCTCGGTACATCCGACAGCAGGAACTACCTCACTCTTGATGAGTTTTATGATTCTGTCTCTTTCTTCCTTGTTCATAGTATCAACTTTCACTTGCAAAAATACAAAAAAATGGTCTACTACGGCTTTTGGTCTCCATTAAATCGTTATCTTTGCACACAGAAACGGGACTTGGTCCTTGATTCGGTTTATACACATGACAATAATCAATTAATGTACACATATTATGTTTTCAGGAATAGTAGAAGAATGTGCAACAGTTGTTGCAATACGCAAGGAGTTGGAGAATGTTCATTTCACCCTCAAATGCTCGTTTGTGGATGAACTCAAAATTGACCAGAGTGTTTCGCACAATGGGGTTTGTCTCACAGTTGTGAAGATTGAGAACGGCACCTACACCGTCACTGCAATGAAGGAAACACTCGACCGCAGCAACCTGGGCGACCTGCAGGTGGGCGACGAAGTGAATGTGGAGCGCAGCATGATGATGAACGGACGCCTTGACGGACATATCGTGCAGGGACACGTGGACGATACAGCGGTCTGCACAGCCGTGGAAGATGCCCAGGGCAGTTGGACCTACACGTTCAAGTACAAGTACGACAAGGAGATGGCACGCCGCGGATATATCACAGTCGACAAAGGCTCAGTGTCCGTCAATGGAGTCAGCCTCACCGTCTGCAATCCCACCCGTGACACCTTCCAGGTCAATATCATTCCCTACACTTACGACAACACCAATTTCCATTCCATCAAGGTCGGTACAAGAGTAAACCTCGAGTTCGACATCATCGGCAAGTACATCAGCCAGTACAGCGTGTTGTTCAAGGATTGATTGCTAGGAGCTAGCGTTCTCCGAACGCGTTAAAGCGAGCGTGGGCTTGTGCGTTGTATATATAACAATGTGCGAGCTGCGCTCGAGTGTTATAAGAAACAAAAACCTAAAAAACACCCGAGACGGTTCGTTCGCACTTCGTGCTCACGCCGTTGTGCTTCTGCCGCTGGCTTAGGTGAGCAAGCTCACCACACCAGCACCATAACCACATCGTCAGTGGCTGCGCCACCACGAACCGCCTCGGGCGATAAACCTGCTGCTGCTGCGCAGCAAATAAACCGCCATGCGGCATGTGAAATAAGAAATGAAAGATAAGAGCACAAGCGTCAGACGAAAGCATTAGCGTTAGGAGCTAGCTCTCTCCGAGAGCGTTAAAGCGAGCGTGGGCTCGTGCGTTGTAAAACATTTACGAGCATTGCCGAGTGCATTGTAATAGGAGCTAGCTCTCTCCGAGAGCGTTAAAGCGAGCGCGGGTTTGTGCGTTGTAAAACAATAGCGAACTTGCGTTCGAACGCTATCGTCTATGCGCTCGGAGAGCGCTGACTCCTATTCCAGCTCGCATTTCAGCCCACCCATCCGGACGGCTGACATAACCCCCAAAACCCTAAACATTATTGCTGACTCCTACATAGCGAACGCTGTTCGAATGTTTTGTGTAGCCCCTTTCTGGAATATAAACCCGTCGTCCTTCGTGCCTTTCGCTTACGAGAAAGTTGCACAATGCAGACAAAACGTCCTCTGCCTGTATACTGTGTGGGTGTTTGC
>CAVISR010000063.1:0-16572 GCA_963645405.1 Acutalibacteraceae bacterium | reverse complement strand
TTTGTTGCTCAGGATGCTATAAAAATATTTAAACTACAATACTGCGGATTTGAGGTGACATTGGAGATTTCTTATGACCTCTATTCAGAGGATACTGGCGAGAAAATTGCTGTCGACTACAAAACAGTAAAGGTTCCTGCAGAATACTGCCAGTGGAAGCCGAACTTTGCTTACACATATCTCTTCAAGATTACAGACCAGTCAGCCGACCTCTATCCTATCACATTCGATGCATGTGTAATTACAGATGAGACCGGACAGCAAGAAACTATCACAACTGTTACAGATCCAGCATGGACAACATTCGCTACAACAGCTGATGGCACATCATACAAGACAGGATCAAATGAGTATGTGAAAGACGATATCATCTACGCAACATTGTCGAATAGCGGAAGCATTGCAGATTTGGTTGTAGATGCAAACAATGACGACAACACAACTGTCAAACTCTACACCGTAGCAACAAGCGATGTTACAAACTTCCCAATCACGGAGGCATCTGTTGCAAATGCGCTTGCAACAACATCTGCCGGAACTAAGAAGTTAACTGTAACTCCTGTTACAATAAATACTGATGGAACAGCATTGCCGCTCTTGACAACTACAGTTCCAACTGAGGATGGCAAGACTATCACTATTACAAATGGAAAAGTATTGAAGTGGCAAGCTGCAGACAACACAGTTTATGCAGTAGAGTACATCAATAGTGGAAAGAAGACGTACAAGATTGTCAGGATTAATGGTGCAAAAACCACTACAACTAACCCATAAGGGTTAACGACAAAAAACGAAACATCAAATATTTTTCATAACAGAAATTATTTATTTACTTATGTTGATTGGGCCTCTGGTGCGTGAGCATCGGAGGCTTTTTTGTGAGCTCTCCCCTGCCCTCTCCCGTAGAGAGAGGCAAAGCCATCCGGATGGGAGCGCTGAAATGCGAGCTGGAATAGGAGCTAGCTTTCTCCGAGCTCCGTAGACGATGACACTCGAGCACAGCTCGCTCTTTTTGCCTCGCGCTAATTCCCACGCTCGCTTTAACGTTCTCGGAGAGAGCTAGCTCCTAGCGCTGATGCTTTCGTTGAGCGCTTGTGCTCAAATCTGTCGTTCGAACTTCGTTCGCTATGAAGGAGTCAGCTTTCTCCGAAAGCTAGACGATGACACTCGAGCGACAGCTCGCAATGTTTTACAACGCACAAACCCGCGCTTGCTTTAACGCGCTCGGAGAGTGCTGACTCCTATTTGCACAGTTCGGCGCTCCCGTCCGGATGGCTAACGTATAACCCAAAATCATGCCTTATACCGAAATGTTTTTAGCGGGAAATCATGCCTTGCGCCGAAATGTTCGGGGGCTTTGGCTGCGGTTTCCCTGTTATTTCTTGCATGGGAGGGATTAACCTATTGAATTAATTCGTACTTTTGTCGCCGATTTCGGAATAGTAAATTAAAATTGTTTTGCTCTGTGATTAGAACACTTCAGGCCATCAGCCGATTCTTGGCCAACTATACTTCGGCATTTGTCATCGCCATTGCGGTCTTTGCCTTTTTCCTGCCACACTATTTCGACTGGGTGCGTGGCACTACTCAAACTGTGATTCTCGGCATCATCATGCTCACCATGGGCTTGACTCTCACTACCGAGGACTTCAAGATTCTTGCACGCCGTCCGCTCGATGTGTTCATCGGCACTTGTGCACAGTTCATCATCATGCCGGGTGTGGCTTATCTGCTTGTCCGGGTGTGGCATCTCGACCCTGCTCTTGCTCTCGGCATCCTGCTTGTGGGCTGTTGTCCGGGTGGTGTGTCGAGCAATATCATGAGTTACCTCTGCCATGGTGACGTGGCTTTCTCCGTGGGCATGACATGTGCTTCGACTCTCCTGGCTCCGGTCATGACTCCGCTGCTTATGCAGATTACTGCCGGTGAAATCATTGAGATTGATGCTATCGGCATGTTCCTCAATATCCTTATTGTCACCATCATTCCGGTGGGCATTGGCTGTGCCCTCAACTATGTGTATGGCCGCCGTTCGTATTTCCCTACGTTGCAGAGCCTCATGCCGGGTGTCAGTGTCACTGCTCTTGCCTGCATCGTGGGCGGAGTGATTTCCACTGTGCACGACGACCTCATGGAGCGTGGACTGATGCTTTTCTTCCTGACTTTCGCTGTGGTGTTCTGCCACAACTCGCTGGGTTATCTGCTCGGTTGGGTGGCTGGACGTATGGCTGGTTTCAATACTGCGAAGAAGCGTACGGTCTCCATTGAGGTAGGCATGCAGAATGCGGGTCTTGCCACGGTGCTTGCCGGTCAGTTCTTTGCTGCGCAGCCTCTTGCAGTGTTGCCTTGCGCCATCAGTTGTGCCTGGCACAGCATCTCAGGTACGATTCTTGCCGGCATCTTCCTCTGGTGGAACAAGCGCAAGGCGTGATTGGTGAATCTTCAGCAAAAGAAAACGGCCGCAGTTGCGACCGTTTTTGCGATTATATGGGGCTTAGAACTCCCACTTGCCTGTCTCCAGTTCTATTTGTTTGGTGGTTCCGTCTGCCTGGGGCTGATAGAATGTGGCAGTGGTGTTGAACGGCACGATGAAGGAGTAGTGGATTTTCCCGTTCTTGTCGCGCTCCCATGAGGACGAGATTGTTCCGTAAGGGGTTTCGATGCTTCCGCGTGCCCAGTCGATTCGTTTCTGTCCTTCGGGCAGTTCGCTCTCGTTGCGCATGTCGGGCTGTGGGGCAAGAGTGAAGTGGTGGAATCCAGGGTCTTCGTAGTCGGCTCCTATGCCAATCATGTCGCGGTAGAGCCATTCGGCAATCACTCCGTAGGCATAGTGGTTGAATGAATTCATGTTCCACTCGTGCTTGTTGAAGCCTTCGCCTGCCTTGAATGAGTCCCAGCGTTCCCACACTGTGGTTGCTCCGTTGTCCACTTCGTAGAGCCAACTTGGGTTCTTGCTCTGTTGCAGCAGGTTGTAGGCAAGGTCGCTCATTCCGTATTCGGAAAGGGTGGGGCAGAGGTAGGCTGTGCCGATGAAGCCTGTGGACAGGCAATTGCCGTTCTCCTCGATTTTTGCACGCAGTTCCTTCACTGCATTCTCGTATTGTATGCCAGCCTCCAGCATGTTGAAGTGAAGGGCAAGCACATAGGCTGTCTGTGTCTTGTGGACGAGGTGTCCGCCGATGACGTAGCGCTTTCTGAACTCTTCGCGTATGGCACTTGCAAGGGCATTGTATTCGTCGGGTTCGGTTTCTTTTCCCAGTGCAATGCTTATCCTTGCCATGAGGTCGGCAACGTGGGCATAGTAGCACACGCTGACGTAGCGTGCGTCAATCTCGTCGTAGGCAAGCCAGTCGCCATAGGCTGTGCCGGCTCCGTTGTATGAATAAAGGCTGTCGATATTGGCTTGGAGCCATGTCATGTAGTGCTGCATGGCGGCATAGTTCTCGTCGAGTATTTCGGTGTCGTTGTACATGAGGTACACTGTCCACGGCACGATTACCATGGCATCTGCCCATCCTGCATTGCCGTAGCCTCCGTAGCGTCCGAGTGGTGCTACGTCGGGCACTGCTCCGTCTTCGCGCTGGCAGTTTCTCAGGTCGCGCATCCATTTGTGGTAGAAGGCGCGCATGTCGGAGGTGTAGCATGCTGTGCGGCAGAATATCTGTGTGTCGCCGCTCCATCCGAGCCGTTCGTCGCGCTGTGGACAGTCGGTGGGTATGCTGAGGAAGTTGTCGCGTGCGCTCCATCGGATGTTGTTGTAGAGTTGGTTCACTCTTGCGTCGCTGCATTCGAAGGTTGCATATTCGCTGAGGTCGGAACCTACGGACAGTCCCTGAAGATTGATGACGGTCACGTCCTCGTTGGCGGTCATCGACACGTATCTGAATCCGAAGAAGGTCTGTGTGGGGTGGTAGGTCTCTCCCTTCTCGTTGCCTGAGAGGATGTAGCGCAGTGTGGTGTTTGCCGTACGCATGTTGTAGGTGTAGACACTGCCGGCAGGTCCGTCGTTGATGTGTTCCTTGGCTCCGTTGTCGTTGAGCATCTCGCCAAAGCGGCAGGTGATTTCTGCTCCTGCAGAGCCCTGTACTGTGAGTTCGGGCCATCCGGTGATGTTCTGTCCAAGGTCGAAGATGGCTGTCTCGCCTTTGTGGAGCACGAAGCCTTTCTTGCCGTCGAGTGTAGGGTTGCTCTTCACCACAATCTCTCCGTAGGTGGTGCCGGTCTGCCGTGTGCCTTCCCACACTGTCACTTTCTTTGTCGTTTGGTTGTACTCGGGGCGGATGATGACTTTCGGTCCGTTGAATCCGGTGATTTCACCGCTGAAGGTGGTGTATGTGGCTGGTTGCCAACCTTGCGAGTTGTCGCCTACTGTTGCCCAACTGTAGTCTTTGCGCGCATCGTAGGTTTCTCCGTTATAGATGTCGCCGTAGAGCACCGGTCCGCAGTTGTTTGTCTGCCATGAGTTGTCGGTGACGAATGTGGCAACGGTGCTGTCGGAATACATCACGAGGACTTTTGCCATGAATGCAAGGTCGGGCTTGTGGTAGATGTTGGCTGTTATCTCTCCGCTCCACCATCCGTTGGTGAGTTGTGCTCCAATCATGTTCTTGCCTTTGACCAACTGGTCGGTGATGTCGAAGGTGACGTAGGGCACTTCTTTTCTGTAGTCGACACATCCGGGCAGCAGTTCGTCGTACACTGTGTTGCCGTCCTGGTCTTCTCTGCCTATGCGTTCTCCGTTGAGGTAGAGGCTGAAGTTGCCGAGGGAGGTTGCGAACACGCGGGCTTTCAGCACTTTCTTGCTGATGTCCATCTCTTTGCGCAGCACGGTTGCTCCTTCCTGCTTGTCCCACAGCAGACGGCTGCCTTTCAACCATTTGGCATCGCTCCATCCGATGTCGCTCAGTCCGGTGACGAAGGTGGCAGTTTGGGAGATGCATTGTCTGCCTTTATTGTCGTTCACGGTCACTCTCCAGTAGTAGCGTGTGCCGTCGCCTTTCAGTGCCGGTGCCATAATCCATGAGTCGGTACTCATCTGCGACTTGGAGTCCCACACCTTCTGTGTGCATCTCGGGTTGGAGTAAATCTGTACTCTGAATGATATTTGTTTCACGTCCTTGAGGTTGCCGTCGGCGACGGTCCACGAGAGTGTGGGCTGCTCTTTGCCGAAACCGAGGGGATTGACCACTCCGTCGACTCTCAGGTTTGTCACTGTCAGTCCTGCTGCCCATGCAACGGACTGGAGTGTGAGCATTGCAATGATGAAAGTAATTCTTTTCATGTATGTATAAGTTTTGTCGTTTCCTTTTGTTAAGACTGGATTGCGGGCTTTTGGTTTAAGGAGAAACTATCGGAAGCAGCCTTCTCCTTAATCGGAAGCAGCCTTCTCCTTATTATATATATTATAGTCCTTGCATATTATTGTCCTTGCATATATCCGTAGATTGCCAGCACGTCTTGCGTGTCTACCATGCCGTCGGCGTTCACGTCTTCCACCCGGTTGCTTCCTCCTTCCACGGGGGCTTGCATGTAGCCGTAGACCTTGAGGATGTCTTGTGTGTCCACATTGCCGTCGGCATTCACGTCCTCGCGCTTTTGCTGTGCAATGCTTGCGATTGCTTCTTCAGTCAGTTCGTGGTTGTAGATGCGCAGGTCGTCGATGTTGCCTTTGAACATGGGGTCGGAAGCATACTGGCTCTTGCCGAGGTAATTGAGTGCGGGACGTATGTCGGACGGGCGTATGGTGATGTCGGCTGTCTCTGCCACTTTCTCTCCGTCAACGTAGATTCTCACGTATTGCTTGCCTATGCTTACGGCAATGTGTCTCCATGAGCTTGCCAGTTTGGGTGCATCGAGATATTGCTCTTCTCCTCCGTCCTTCATGCAGAGGCGCATGGTAGAGCTGGCGGTACAGGGCGTGAGGAACATGTATTGGTCGGTGCCGTTGCCGAAATCAAAGATGCGCTGCCATGAACCGAGGGCTGTGCCGCGCCAGTTCACCCATAGGGCGATGGTCATCTCGCTGTTGTCTGCCACAGTGTAGGGCAGTTGCACGAATGAAGAACCGTCGAGGTTGAGACTGCCGGTGCCGGACTTCACGAATGTTTTCAGTGTGGAGTGCTTCTCTGTGCCGCTGATTTGGGCTGTGTATCGGTTCTCGCTGTTGTCTGCAAGGTCATTGTCGAACTCCCATTGTGCGATGAGAGCTTGCTCGCCGTTTGTCTTTATCTCCACCGAATCGCCGCTTTCCGAGATGTTGTCGCTTCGGTCGATGGCTTTTATTTTGTAGCGGTAGGGTTCTCCTTGTCTGCAGTTGTTGTCGGTGAAGGTGGTTGCCTTTATCTTCCGTGCGATGGTGTTCCATTCGCCCGACGTGTCGGCACGCAACACCATGTAGCCTTCAAGGTCTTCTTCGGTGTTGGCTGTCCAGTTGAGTCTGATTGAGGCTGAGTTGGCAGATGCGGAGAGTCCGGCTGGTTTTGCCGGAGCAGTAGTCTCGCAGTTGGCGTCTGTCGGAATGATTTTCCATTGTTGCAGCTTTCGCTTGACGGCTGACACTGCGAGTGTGGACTGCACTACGCTCGAACCGTTGGCTGACGACAGGGCAGTGAGGTAGAGGTTGCTGTATCGGCTGATGATGTAATAATAGCCTTCGCCTGCATACTTCAGATACCATTGCTCGTTGTCGCCTCCGCTGCCGTCGTACAGACGGAGTTCTCCGTTGGCACTGAGCGACCAGTTCCACACGTCGATGGGGATGGGGTTGGCTGCATTGCGTATGGTGAAGTAGCTGAAGTCTCCGCCGACCCGTGTGTTTACCGGCTCCACTTTCCAGTCGTCGTATGTGTTCTTTGTCTTTGTCTTGATGCACACTGCAGTTCCGCTTGTGGGACTGGTGGTTGCCGTGCTCAGAACTTTCTTTGCACTGCGGTTCATCAGTTGGTAGGTGCCGTTGATGGTGTCGGGCTGCACGTCTTCTCCCGAGGTGATGTCCACCAGCAACTCTGCTCCGGTCTGTCCCTTCTGATAGCCAGTGCCTCCAGGTATGTTGTATGTCCAGTGGCGGGTTGGTCCGTAGCCACCGAAGTAGACATCTTTGTTCTTGCTTACGAAGGTGAAGGACGAGTTGTTGGCTTGCCGTTCGGATGAACCGAGATAGGCGTGCACTTCTCCCGTTTTGTCGTTGCGGTACACTGCTCCGCTTGTCCAGTGGTCGCGGTCTTCTCCGTAGCCTATTCTCACTCCCTCTTGGCTGTCGTGGCAGAATTGTCCTCGTGCCTTGGAGTCGAATCCCCACCATATTCCGTTCTGCATGCCGTAGTTCACTCCCACTATTGCTTCGCCCACATTGTGAAGTTCGTCGTTAGTGGCAATGCGTCCGTCTGCGCGTACTTTTGTGAAGAAGTCGGCATAGGTGTCGAACGAACCAGCCAACTGATGGGTGTTGCCTTCCTCCAGGTATTCGCGCAGGTCTTCATACCAGTCCCATGCACGGTCGCAGTTCAGGGTGTTTCCTCCGCACAGCCTTATGCCGTCGAAGAAGGAATCGGAACGGATGAGCTTGCAGATTGCCAGGAAGTCTTCCTTCCACCAGTATTTGTTTTCGTCGAGGTCGGGCTCATTGTATGGGGAGATGGAGATGATTTCCATGCCTTTGTCCTGGCAGTATTTCACGCTTGCCTTGATGAGTTTGTACCATTCCTCGGGCTTTCTCAAGTAGTTGCCCATGCCGGTCGACCCGTCGGTCAGTGTGTCGAGTGCCGCTGCATTGTCGCAGTTGATGTTGGCCTGTGTCACTCCAGTGAGTTTCAGATGGGTGATGCGTGCAGCCAGGGCTGTTTTCTGCGCGGCAGTCAGTTCGTAACTCCCGTCGGCATTGGTCTTCACAAGATAGGTGGGCTGGAACGACAGGCGTCCGGTGCTGAAGTTCTCCTTGCCTATGTGGTTCACTCCCCGTCTCACGTTTGCTTCGCTGTCCCATGCCGTGTCCATTCCCCAGTTCACTCTGAATTCTTTTCCTTCGGAGTTGACGTCGAAGGCAATGGTGCAGTCGCTTGTCTTGAATGCCTTCAGATAGTCGGCGCATGTCTGGGCATATATCGTATTGGCTGCAGACATGAACAGTGCTGCTATCGCCAGTTTCTTTGTTCGTTTCAATGTAGTTTGCATAATGATTGGTTGGGGGTATTGGTTTCAAAGACTGATGCCGTGATGGATGTATGTTTGCTATAAAATAAGGGATGTATGTTGTGCTATAAATATGACAAAACATATCTGGGCGATTGGAAGAACAGTCCTGTATTTGGATTGGACAATTTCTCGTATACGGGCGATGTGTATACCCGGTCGAAGGCTTCCTCCAGGGTAAGACCTTGCTCCTCTACCAGTATCTGTATCATTCGTGCTGTCACCTGGGTCTTCATATACTCGAATTCTTGTTGTGTTACGTTGAGTCCTGTCATACTTTTGTTAGTTCATTGATTGCACGTTCTGTTCCGAAATAATACTGGAAGGTTATACCCTTCATGTATTTCAGGTTCAGCAGAAATTGGTCGAGTGTGATGTCGCCTGCTTCGTATTTGCCGATTTGTACACCAACTCGGTCGTTGGCTATTGGACCATAGATTCTGTCGTAGTCGTGGACGGGGTCGGGTGTTTTGTTGTTTCGGTTGAGAAAGATGAAGTCTGCCCATTCACGGGTGTAACCTTCGAAAATCTTTGTTTTCAATTCTCCGGATGTGAGTAACTGCTCATCGAAAAGGAACGTATTGATAACAGGTTCGCCTCCCTCGAGTTGAACCCTGAATTCGCCCATACGCAATGCTTGTTCGCGGTCGGCAGATAGATAGAAACCGCGCCCGAAGTCTTTGCTGGGATGCGATTTGCTTAAGTCGATATGCTCAATGTTGACATTTGAACCGTGGTAGAGGTTTGTCATAGGACACCTCCTTTCCGTCTGCAATATTGTGCCATGCTTTGCACCATGTCGTCGAATGGCTGGGTGTGCATCACATCGTAGAAGTCGTGCGCAAATTTGATTGCTCCGTAGCGCTTCAGGTAACGGTATGCTTCTGCACAGGTGATGCTGTAGTGGTTGGCAAACGCACTGATGAGCATTACGATGTATTCTGATATGTCTCTGATGCTGAACATGATTCTTATATACTTTACTTGCGAATTTACTTTATTTTTCTCAATGCTATATGCGGATTGCGGACTTTAACATGATGAATGTCGTTTCCTTGGATGAAATCAATCTGGCTTTGTCATCTCCATTCTTTCATTGTCTAGTCTCTTCTCCTTTCTTGTTTTATTCAAGTTCTGCAAGCCCAAATATGATTGGTTCTTTACAGACTTGGTTTTTCCGTTTGGAAACTTCGGAAACATGGACTTGTGCTCGTAGGACAACGGACAACCGCTCGTGTGACGATGGACAACCGCTCGTGTGTCGACGGACAAGCGGTCGTATGGCAATGGACAAGCGGTCGCAGAACTATATGCCCAAACTTCCTTCGTTTTATATGCTTGCAGAGCTTGAATTGTTTTATCCATTGTCTCCATCCCAATTATTTGAACATGTGTTTCGTAATCAACCGGAACAGACTGTATTTCACTGTGTAGTGGCGGTTGGCAAGAGGGAAGAGCCCGTGAGTTCTCAGCCTTTCTGCCCGTTTCTTGGTCAGTGAAATCTTTTTCGTCAGTAGGAGAGTTTTGTAGATGTAGTCCATGCATAGTTGGTTCACCCGTCTGTTGAGCGCTTCCTCGGAATCGGAATCCAGTGTTCCTGCAATCTTGTGCAGACGGATGATGACCCGCTCGAAATCGTCTAGCCGATGGTTTGTCCAAGCCTCGTTGTGCTTGTGGGTTATCGAACCTTTCCTTTGGCGGTAGTAGTAGGCTTCGATGTCGGTGGACATCACTTGTCCGGCACGGAGGAAGAGTAGGGGAGTGAACTCCTCGTCTTCATGCAGTATGCCGGGCGTGAATGCCTGTTCGCCAAGCACAGCAGTTCTGCGGCACAGCAGTTCTTTCCTGAACAGGTATCCCCATGCCGATGCCCGTAGGTTGCGGCTCTGCATGTATCTTGTCCCGGTGGATGTCTCTGCCTTGCACTGGCGGAATTTACTGGTCGGTTTCCCCGTTCTGAACATCAGGATGTCGGGCTGTTGGCTATCAAGCATATTGACGCATCGGTTGTAGTTGCTCTTGATAAGGGCATCGTCACCGTCCACGAACTGGATGTACTTGCCTTGTGCCATTGCCATTCCGGTGTTGCGTGCCACGCTCAGTCCTTGGTTTTCTTGTCTTACGCAAGTCACTTCCCTAGCCATATCTCCAAGAATGGTTTCGGCACTGATGTCGCTTCCGTCGTCAATCAGGATGATTTCTCTCTTGCCGGCAGGAATGGAAAGGGCACAGATGCTTGCGACACACTCTCGGAGCATGTCGGCAGGCAGGTTATAGTAAGTTATGATGAAACTTATCAGGACTTGCCCTTTATCAGTCGGTAGAGTTTGCATAATAGGTTTATTCCTAATGTATTGAGTAGTAGTATCTTTATCTTGCCCGGCAGGGTGGCTGCAATATGGAGGGGCAGCTGGCGCGATGGCAGTATCGGTTGCTCGTTGCAGAACCGGCACACGTCAATCTGTATGTTCAGTGTCTGCATGTACCATTCCGATGCTTCGTCGCTGGTGAGCGGCAGGCGGAGCACTTGTGCTGCCTCTATCTCTGCCTCGAGCAACTGACGGAGTTTGTCGCCGGACGGGTTTGCGGAGATGCCTTTCTCGTTCCAGCAGTAGTAGTACAAGCCTTCCGAGCAGGTCATTACCAGCGGATTGCTTTTCAGGATGAGTGGCAGTGTCCATGCATCCTCGAAGTATTTGCCTTTGGGAAACCTCACGTTGTCGAACAGGTATCTGCGGAAGAACTTGTTGCAGGCATAGGTGTGGTCGTAAGCCCTGCCGTCGGTCCAGTAGCTCTTGGCATCGTTGAACATCAGTGTCTCGAACTGCAGTGTGTGCTCGGTCTTGTGGTCCTTGTGCACAATGATGGGGTATTCGATGACTTCTGCATCGTAGTAGTTGCATGCCATCTGTATGATTTTCCCGAAGGTGTCGTCAGCGATGTAGTCGTCGCTGTCGATGAAGGTCACGAAGTCTCCCTGTGCCACGTCGAGTCCGCAGTTGCGTGCGTCGCTCAGTCCGCCGTTGCCCTTGTGGATGACGGAAATCCGGTGGTCTTTCCTGGCAAAGCTGTCGCAGATGCTTCCGCTGCCGTCTGTCGACCCGTCGTCCACCAGTATCGCTTCCCAGTCGGCAAAGGTCTGCCTGAGCACACTTTCCACACATCGCTGCAAAGTGCCCTCGACATTGTAAACTGGGATGATTACTGATATTGTCATAATGCAAAGTTAATGGAAAAATCAATATATGAAGGCGTTGGAAACAAATATTTTGCATTCGTGGGTGTCTCTTTCTCAATTATTTCATATCTTTGTACTCAAATATGCAGTAAACTCAGTTTATGATGACAGCAAAAGAAATACGAGAATCGTTCAAGAAGTTCTTTGAAAGCAAGAACCATCTCATTGTGCCTTCAGCTCCAATGGTAGTGAAGGACGACCCGACACTTATGTTCACAAATGCCGGAATGAATCAGTTTAAGGACATAATCCTTGGTAATGTGCAGCCTAAGTGCAGGCGTATGGCAGACTCACAGAAATGTCTGAGAGTGAGCGGTAAACACAATGACCTTGAGGAAGTAGGTCACGACACTTATCACCACACCATGTTCGAGATGCTCGGCAACTGGTCGTTTGGCGACTATTTCAAGAAGGAAGCCATCAGTTGGGCATGGGAATACATCGTCGATGTGCTCAAGATTGACCCGGCTGACCTCTATGCCACAGTCTTCGAAGGCGCGCCCGACGAAGGGCTCAGCCGTGACGATGAGGCAGCATCCATCTGGGAACAGTTCCTCCCGAAGGACCACATAATCAACGGCAACAAGCACGACAACTTCTGGGAAATGGGCGATACCGGACCTTGCGGACCTTGCTCCGAGCTCCATGTCGACTCACGTCCAGCCGAGGAAAAAACCAAGGTGCCAGGACGCGAACTCGTGAACAAAGACCATCCACAGGTGATTGAGATATGGAACCTCGTGTTCATGCAGTTCAACCGCAAGGCTGACGGCAGTCTCGAACCACTGCCAGCCAAGGTGATTGACACCGGAATGGGCTTCGAACGTCTTGTGCGCACACTCCAGGGAAAGACATCCAACTACGATACCGACGTGTTCCTGCCAATCATCAAAGTCATCGGCGACATGTCGGGCATGAAATACGGCGACGACGAGAAGACCGACATCGCCATGCGCGTGGTGGCAGACCACTTGCGTGCCATTGCCTTCTCCATTGCCGACGGACAGTTGCCAAGCAACGCCAAGGCTGGTTACGTGATTCGCCGAATCCTGCGCCGTGCAGTGCGCTATGGCTACACCTTCCTCGGACAGAAAGAGGCATTCATCTACAAGCTCGTGCCAACACTCATTGCCGAGATGGGCGAAGCCTTCCCCGAACTCGTGGCTCAGAAGGAACTCATCATGAAGGTGATGAAGGAAGAGGAAGATGCATTCCTCCGCACCCTTGCCAACGGCATAAAGCTGCTGTCCGACGTGATGGACCGCGTGAAGGAAGAGGGCAAGACTGTCATCCCGGGCACAGAAGCATTCAAGCTGTTCGACACCTATGGCTTCCCGCTCGACCTCACCGAACTTATCTGCCGTGAAAACGACATGACAGTGGACGAGGACGGATTCAATGTGGAGATGCAGAAACAAAAGGAACGCGCGCGCAATGCAGCACAAGTGGAGATGGGCGACTGGACCATTGTCAGCGAAGGCGAGAGCCAGTTCGTGGGCTACGACTTCACTGAATACACTTGCCACATTCTGAAATACCGTCAGGTGAAGCAGAAGAAGGGCGTTGTCTACGAAGTGGTTATCGACAACACACCGTTCTATGCAGAGATGGGCGGTGAGATAGGCGACACCGGAGTGCTGGCTGGAGAAAACGAGACAATCAATGTGATAGATACAAAACGCGAGAACGGACAGTCAATCCACATAGTCGACAAACTGCCAAACGATGCCACGGCTGAGTTCATGGCTTGTGTCGATGTGGACCGCCGCCGCGCAATTGAGGCAAACCACACTTGCACCCACCTCCTCGATGAGGCTCTGCGTGAAGTGCTTGGCACTCATGTTGAGCAGAAGGGTTCACTCGTCACCGAGAAAGGGCTGCGCTTCGACTTCTCCCACTTCGAGAAAGTCACACCCGAGCAGCTCCGACAGGTTGAGCACCTCGTCAATGCCAAGATCCGTGCCGACATTCCACTCGAGGAATTCCGCGACACACCGATTGAAGAAGCACGCAAGCTCGGCGCCATCGCCCTCTTCGGCGAGAAGTACGGCGACAAGGTGCGCATAGTGAAGTTCGGTTCAAGCGTAGAGTTCTGCGGTGGTTGCCATGCAGCATCGACCGGTCGTCTTGGCATGGTACGCATCGTAAGCGAGAGTTCCATTGCAGCAGGCGTTCGCCGTATCGAGGCAATTACAGGTCAGGTAGTGGAAGAGATGATGGACCGTATGCAGGACTTCATCAGCGATGTCCGCGTCCTTCTCAACAATGCGCCCGACTTGAGGTCAACCATCGAGAAGGCAATCGCCGACAACAAGGAACTTCATGCACAGGTGGAGGAATTCAAGGCACAGAAAGCAAAGCAGTTCAAGGACTCGCTCATCGAGAAAGCAGCAACAGTCAATGGCGTGAAGGTCATCCGTGGCGTCTTGCCAATCGATCCGCAGAATGCCAAGGACATTGCCTTCCAGCTCAGAGCACAGTTCCCGGAGAAACTCCTTGTGGCAATTGCTTGTGCTACAAGCGGTAAACCGACACTGACCGTAGCTTTGTCCGACGACCTTGTGAAGGACGGACTCAACGCAGGACAGATGGTGCGCGAAGCAGCCAAACTCATGCAGGGCGGCGGTGGAGGCCAACCCCATTTCGCTACAGCCGGAGGCAAGAACCCTGAAGGCATGTCGGCAGCAGTTGACAAAGTGATAGAGCTTGCAAAGCTTTGATGAATGTAAGGCTTTAGCACTTGTAAGGATAAGCTTTAGTACTTGCAATACATTGTTGATTGCAATGCTTTGGCGCTTGCATGAGTATCGAGGCTTGTAGTATTCTAATAAAGCAAATAAAACTGAATGAATATCCCTCTCCGCACAAGGCTGTGGAGAGGGCTTTTATTTCCCTGCCTAGGAAAAACTTTTTCCTCCCGCTTTGCCTTACTCACTTGCTATTATCCCAATGTTTTCGCACTCAGAGTCATAAATTACTGTAAAAGCAACAAGCGGGTTGTACTTCTCTCATGAATTCTCCGTAACTTTGCAGCGTGTTTTGAACGTATGCTGTTTGTTGGGTTACAACACGATTTGACAAATGGTATTCTGGCATTATATGAAATCATGAACGCATAAATAACGAATAAATTTGACGAATCAAAAAGATGAAGACAAGACTTCTTTCCGGGGGGGGCATGCAATTGCAGCACTTCCTTGCGATGGTATTGACACTGCTCGTACTTCTTCTGCCAAGCCAGGCCAAAGCCGACAACGAGGCTTGGGCAGAGTACAACAGCACAAACAAGACACTTACATTCAAGTATGGCGAGAAACCGACAAGCTTCGACGAGGGCGTGACAGCTTATGCTCTGAAAACCGCTGAGGATTTGGACGACTCCGACATGAGCTCCTATCTTCCAGGATGGAATGAACACATGTCAGATGTGACAAACGTGGTATTTGACTCGTCATTTGCAGATTACCAACCCACTTGCTGCTTCTGGTTTATGGGAATGGGAAGTCTGACTTCCATAAAAGGCATGGAGTATCTCAATACTTCGAAGGTGACGAATATGATGGCAATGTTTAATAGCTGTTGTAGTTTGACGGAGCTTGACCTATCACACTTTGATACATCGAATGTTACGAATATGATGTCAATGTTCAAAGGGTGCTTGAAATTGAGTAGTCTTGATTTGTCGCACTTCGACACATCTAAAGTTACGGAGATGACACTCATGTTCTATGGATGCAGTGGTTTGACTGAACTCAATCTGTCGAGCTTTAACACCCCTGAAGTTACCAATATGGCGGACATGTTTAACCTATGTGAGAACCTTACCAGCCTTGACTTGACTTCTTTCAACACGGAGAATGTCACTGACATGAGCAACATGTTTAGCGGAAGCAAGAGTCTGACATCCCTCGACTTGTCATCTTTCAACACAGCAAAAGTCACGAACATGAAATCGATGTTCAGCTCATGCAGCGCTCTTGCCACAATTTATGTCAGCAACAAGTTTAGTGTATCCAGCGGTGCAGATTCTGACAAGATGTTCGATGGATGTACTGTCTTGAAAGGTTCCGAGGGCACTGTGAGCTACGACGCAAGCAAGGTGGATGCTACGATGGCAAGCTACAAGACCGGTTACTTCACTGCCAAGCCTGAGGCATGGGCGGAATTCAACAGTACCGACAGCACACTTACTTTCAAGTATGGGGTAAAGCCAAACAGTTTTGACGATGACGTGACGGCTTATGATGTTGCTCTATATGAACAGGATACGGATATTGACGACGAATCACTGTATCAAGGATTGGCAGATTACCAACCATGGGTAAAGAATTATGAATCAATAAAAGCTGTGGTGTTCGATAAATCATTTGCTGAAGCACGCCCGACAACATGCCATGGATGGTTCTTTAGTTTGTATAACCTTACAAGCATAGAGGGTTTGGAGAACCTGCATACGGACAACGTCACCAATATGCGCAGAATGTTTTCTTATTGTGCGGCTCTGAAGAAACTCGATTTGTCAAGTCTCAATACTGCCAATGTTACAGATATGAGATGGATGTTCGCTGGATGTATGTATCTGTCAGACCTCAATCTGAAAGGACTCAACACATCGAGCGTAAAAATGATGAGAGATATGTTTGAATCGTGCAACTCTCTTAATACCATCGACTTGTCCTATCTTGATTTCTCGAACGTGGAGAACATGGATTTTATGTTCGAAGGTGCGGGACTGACTTCCATCAGTTTGAAAGGCTTCAATACAGAGAAAGCCACATCGATGTACGGTTTGTTCCGCAGTTGCCAAGACCTTGTATCAGCAGACTTGTCGGGACTTGACACACAAAACGTCACCGATTTTAGTTCTATATTCCATTATTGCTATAAGTTGCAGACAGTTGACATGTCGGAAATCAATACTGCGAACGTAACAGATATGAGCTATTTGTTCAGAGACTGTAAGGAATTGACTACAGTTTATGTAGGCGAAAAATTCAGTACAGCCAATGTGACTTCTACTCTTGACTTGTTTGGCAACTGTGCGAAGATTGTGGGTGCAACAACCTTTGACAGCAGCAAAACTGGCGTTTCCATGGCAAACTACAAGACCGGTTACTTCAAGACCTATTATAAAATAGGTGACGACT
>CAVISR010000062.1:0-16948 GCA_963645405.1 Acutalibacteraceae bacterium | reverse complement strand
GCATTGCAGAAGGGTCTGAACATCGTTGACGGCAAGAAAGTTTATGTCAAGTGATTGAACAACAATCCAACGATTGAATCAAACCAATCAAGTGATTGAACTTCACTAAACAATAAACAAACCAACATTGAGTGTCCGCAGTTCACGCTGCGGACACTTTTTTGTGCTGAAACCAACAAAAAAACGAAGTCAACTTCAATGCCCGATGAAACTAGTTTCAAGTGCCATCGCAAGTAGTTTCAAATGCCATCGCAAGTAGTTTCATTTTTTCCTGCCAACTAGCACATTGCCATATCCTGATTTCGCTTTGTCATATCCTGATTTCGCTGTCAGATTTCAACTAATCTGGGCGCAGCATTGCAAACTCGTGCAATTGTCAACACTTACACTAGTCAACTCCACATGGCGAACACAGATAAATACAAGGTTTTCATGCTTCATTTTTCCCGTTTCTTTTGCAATTGATATTGATTTGTCGTAATTTTGCAGTACAATTGCAACACTAAACGTCAAAGCTATGAATAGACCTTTCAAAAAAGAGACTTATGTTCAGCGCAGAGCAGAACTTAAGAAAAGAGTGGGAAGCGGCTTGATGCTCTTCCTTGGTAACGGTGAGGCAGGTATGAACTATGCCGACAATGCTTACATGTTCCGTCAGGACAGTTCGTTCCTCTATTATTTCGGTGGCGACTACTCCGGACTTGCTGCCGTCATCGATATCGACAACGACAAGGAAATCATCTTCGGCAACGAACTGACCATCGACGATATCGTGTGGATGGGCTACCAACCAACCGTAGCCGAGAAGAGCGCAGCGGTGGGCATCAGCGAGACCAAACCCCTCTCTGAACTGACAACATACGTGAAGAATGCCCAGGCAAAGGGTCAGACAATACATTTCCTTCCGCCTTACAGAGGCGAGCACCAGGTGTGGTTGCAGGAACTCCTCGGCATCAACCCAGCCGGGCAGGCAGCCAAGGCATCTGTCCCGATGATCAAAGCCATCGTCGACATGCGTAACCACAAGACTGCAGAGGAACTGGAACACATCGAGTCTGCCATCGACATAAGCGTCGACATGCACCTTGCTGCCTACAAGGCTGCACGTCCAGGTGTGACCGAGGCACAGATTGCCGCAGCCATCGAATATGCAGTGATGACCCAGGATTGCTTCCGTTCGTTCCCTACCATCGCCACTACCAAAGGACAGACTCTCCACCAGCATGCGTTCGTCAACACACTGCACGAGGGCGATATCCTCCTCGTGGATGCTGGGGCAGAGGACCAGTTGCACTACGCAGGCGACCTCTCCTCATCAATGCCGGTAAGCGACAAGTTCACAGAGCAGCAGGAAATCATCTACAATCTCCACCTCAAGTCATTCTATGCGGCAGTCAACAAGTTGGCACCGGGCGTACCTTACAGAGAGGCACACCTCGCAGCAGCAGAGACTATCTGTGCCGGAATGAAGGACCTCGGACTGATGAAGGGCGACCCAAGAGAGGCTGCAGAAATCGGAGCCTACGCACTGTTCTTCCCATGCGGCGTGGGTCACATGATGGGACTCGACGTACACGACATGGAGAACCTCGGCGAGCAGTATGTGGGTTATGCAGAGGGCGAGAAGAAGAGCACACAGTTCGGATTCAAGTCACTCCGTCTGGCACGCAAACTCGAACCGGGCTTCGTGTTCACCGTAGAGCCCGGCATCTACTTCATCCCCGAACTCATCGACAGGTGGAAGGCAGAGAAGCAGTTCACCGACTTCATCAACTACGACAAGGTGGAGGCATGGAAGAGCTTCACCGGACTGCGCAACGAGATGGACTACGTCATCACCGAAGACGGAGCACGCGTGCTCGGACATAAGAAGAAACCAATGACAATCGAAGAAGTGTACGCTGCCAAAGGATGATAAAGATAGAAGGCGCATACGAGAATAATCTCAAGCACGTATCGCTGGATATTCCCAAATACAAGATTACCGTATTCACCGGCGTGTCCGGCTCAGGGAAATCCTCACTTGTACTCGATACGATTGCTGCAAAATCACGAAGGGAACTGAACGACACGTTCCCTTCGTTTGTACAACAATATCTGCCCAAATACGGACGTCCGCATGTCGATAAAATCGAGGGATTGCCCATCGCCATAGTCATCGACCAGAAGAAACCAGCACAAAACAGCAGGTCGACCGTAGGTACCTACACCGACATCTATTCGCTCATGCGACTCCTCTTCTCGCGTGTAGGCAAACCCTTCGTAGGCTACTCCGACACCTTCTCCTTCAACCACCCCCAGGGCAGTTGTCCCCGATGCTCGGGACTGGGCGAGATACGCGAGCTCGACATCCACAAACTGGTGGATTTCAACAAGAGCCTCAACGATGAAGACACCATCCATTACATCGCATTCCACAAGGGAGGATGGCGGTGGATTCGTTATGCCCACAGCGGACTCTTCGACCTCGACAAGAAGATAAAAGACTATTCGCCCGATGAACTCGAGCTTTTCCTCAATTCACCACAGATAAAGCTCAAGAATCCACCGTCCAACTGGCCCAAGACAGCCAAGTACGAGGGACTCATCCCGCGAATGTACCGCAGTATCATCAATTCCGAGGAAGGACTGCTCCACAGCGCCGTGCTCAACCCGATGCTGCGCATGGGAATCTGCCCCGATTGTGGCGGTACACGTCTCAATGCCAAGGTCCGTTCGTGCAAGATTGAAGGCAAGAACATCTCAGAGGTGTGCGACATGTCCATCCACAACCTCAATGCATGGATAAAATCGCTCACCGACCCCTTGGCAACAGACCTGAAACAATCGATAGGACAGCGGCTCGATGCACTCGAAGAAATCGGGCTGGGTTACCTGAGTATGAGCCGTCCCATAGGCACACTCTCGGGCGGCGAGGCACAGCGCTGCAAGATTGCCAAATACATCAATTCATCGTTGGCAGACGTGCTTTACATCCTCGACGAACCGAGCGTAGGACTACACAACCACGACATACAGTTGATGAAGAACTCCGTAAGGAAGCTGCGCGACCACGGCAACACCGTGATACTCGTGGAGCACCATAAGGAGATGATCCGCATAGCCGACAATATCGTCGACATGGGGCCGGGCGCAGGTGTTGCCGGCGGACAAATCATGTATCAGGGACCATACGATGGACTCGTCAAGAGCGGCACTGCCACAGGACAGATGATTGAGGCAAACACCGAGATGAAGTCATCGACACGCCGACCCACCGGTCTGTTCCGTCTCGAGAACGTCAGTCTGCACAACCTCAAGAACATCACCGTCGACCTTCCGATGGGAGTGATGGCAGTGGTGTGCGGTGTGGCAGGTTCGGGCAAGAGCAGTCTGATGGAAGTGTTCCGTCAGCGGTTGGGTGAACAGGCAGCAAATGATGGCGAACCCCTGCCGATTTACATCAGCCAGAAAGAGATAGGAGTGAGTCTGCGTTCCACTCCAGCCACCTACATGGACATGGCAGGCGACATCCGCAAGATATTCGCCAAGGCAAACAAGGTGAAGGAAGATTACTTCTCGTTCAATGGCAAGGGAGCCTGTCCAGTGTGCGGTGGTAAGGGAGTCATCATATCCGAGATGGCATTCATGGACAATATAGAAACCCAGTGTGAGGCATGTCACGGACTCCGTTACTCGCCCGAGGCTCTCGGGTACAAGGTCAACGGCAAGAACATAGCCGAGGTGATGGACATGAGCGTGGAAGAAGCCACAGATTTCTTCTCCCGTCTGCCCCAGTTCGAACCATTGGCATCCCGGGCCAAAGCCAAGATACAACCGCTCATAGACGTAGGACTGCCATATCTCCATCTCAACCAGGCATTGTCCACCCTCTCCGGAGGCGAACTCCAGCGCATGAAGCTGGCGTCATATCTCGGACAAGAAGGCAAAGTGTTCATCATCGACGAACCTACCGACGGGCTTCACATCAAAGACGTACGCCACATCCTCAGTCTGTTCGATAAAATGGTGAGCCAGGGCAACACCGTCTATATCATCGAGCACAACCTCGATGTCATCAAGTCAGCCGATTTCATCGTGGAACTCGGACCCGGTGCAGGCGAACAAGGCGGCACCGTCATCTTCATGGGAACGCCATGCGAGATGACGAAATGTGCAGCGTCCGTCACGGCTAGGTATATATGAGGATTGTAGCTGCCTCTTCGACGCGTGGCATTGCATCAGGAGCAGTGATAGGAGCACAAGCGTTCGACAAGCATAAAAGCGCTTGCTCCTATTGGCGATGTTCGAGTGATTTGTTCAATATTTCCTCGTATGGAACTCAAACTTTCACATATTTCCACTCAAAACGCTCTGGGAAGCCTCGTGCGTTACAGTTGTTACAGTATAACAGTAAAAAAATAAGGTACCCATACTTTTGCGATTTCCTTACTTTTATTATATATATAATTAATAATTAGATAGTTATATAGTATATGAGAAGAAGCGCGCAAATGTATGGTTACCTAAAAAATAACTGTCACAACTGAAACTGTAACGTAATATATCTTAATAAAATCAGTAAGATGCTGTAATGCAATAAGATAAGAATGTTAAGAGAATGAAACGCTGTGACAGCAAAGTGCGACAAACTGCGATTTCATGACAGTTTGCCCCTCGAAAATGCCCTGTTTTCGTGGGTTTGCGCACGAGTTTCGTGGGTTGTTACGCTAGTTCTTGCCATTTTAACACAAACTTTTTTCATGGGTTTCTCCCGGTTTTTGGCTGAAAACTGTGTGAATTTAGGGGTAAATGGCATGGTAACTGTAATGATTGAGACGGAACTGTTAGTGAATTCGGGGATGAGAGACGTTGAAGAAGCTGAAAATCGGGAAATGTTAAATGCGGAGGATTTCCTGACTTCGCAGCGAGGGAGACAAGAGGCGCAGAAAAGCCCGTTTTACTTCCCTAGTCAGAGAAAATTATTTTCCCAGTCAGGAAAAAAGTTTTTTCCAGTCAGAGAATGAATACGGACCAATAGGGGCGAAATGAAGGCGCACTGTTTTCGTGATTCATGCCAAACTGTCACATCCTTGTCAGCTACTGTCAGTTGTTGTCAGCATTGCATTTTTGGCACAGGATTTGCATTTTTATGGGTTGAACGCATGAATGAAACGATGCGCGAAACTTTAAGTGTAACAACATAATAAAAAGAAACGAGTATGAATATCAAACCATTGGCAGACAGAGTATTGATAGTACCTGCACCTGCAGAGACAAAGACTGTTGGCGGTATCATTATCCCTGATACAGCTAAAGAGAAACCGCTTCAGGGCGAAGTAGTGGCTGTCGGAAACGGCACAAAGGACGAGGAGATGGTATTGAAAGTGGGCGACAAGGTGCTGTATGGCAAGTATGCCGGTACTGAGGTTGAATACGAAAACACCAAGTATCTCATTATGCGTCAATCTGATGTTGTCGCTATTCTTGGATAAGTTGTTGAACAATTAAATAAAAGTATAGAATTATGGCTAAGGATTTGAAATTTGATATAGACGCCCGCAAAGAACTGAAGAAGGGTGTTGACACACTGGCAAATGCAGTGAAGGTGACTCTCGGCCCTAAGGGACGTAACGTCATCATTGAGAAGAAGTTCGGTGCACCTCAGATTACCAAGGACGGTGTGACTGTAGCTAAGGAAATTGAACTGAGCGACACTTTCCAGAACACTGGAGCACAGCTCGTGAAGAGTGTTGCCAGCAAGACTGGTGACGATGCAGGCGACGGAACTACTACTGCCACTGTACTTGCACAGGCTATCTGCACTGCAGGACTGAAGAATGTGGCTGCCGGTGCCAATCCGATGGACCTGAAGCGCGGTATCGACAAGGCTGTTGCCAAGGTTGTGGAGAACATCAAGGCTCAGAGCGAGCAGGTGAACGACAACTATGACAAAATTGAGCAGGTTGCCACTGTCAGTGCCAACAACGACCAGGAAATCGGTAAGCTGATTGCCGACGCAATGAAGAAGGTTAGCAAGGACGGTGTGATCACCATCGAGGAGGCTAAGTCGCGTGACACTACCATCAATGTGGTTGAGGGTATGCAGTTCGACCGCGGTTATCTGTCATCTTACTTCGTAACCGATACTGAGAAGATGGAATGTGTGATGGACAATCCTCTTATCCTTATCTACGACAAGAAGATTTCCAACATCAAGGACTTCCTTCCAATCCTCGAACCAGCCGTACAGACAGGCCGTCCGTTGCTGGTAATTGCTGAGGACGTAGACAGCGATGCACTGACCACTCTCGTAGTGAACCGTCTGCGCAGCCAGTTGAAGATTTGTGCTGTGAAAGCTCCGGGCTTCGGCGACCGTCGCAAGGCAATGCTTGAGGATATTGCAGCACTTACTGGTGGTGTGGTAATCAGCGAAGAGAAGGGTCTCAAGCTCGAGCAGGCTACAATGGAGATGCTTGGTAGTGCCGAGAAGGTTACTATCAGCAAGGACAACACTACCATTGTTGGCGGCAAGGGCGACAAGGAGAATATCCAGGACCGTGTGAACCAAATCAAGAACGAGATAAAGAACACTACTTCTGACTACGACAAGGAGAAACTTCAGGAGCGTTTGGCAAAGCTCTCAGGCGGTGTGGCAGTACTCTATGTAGGTGCAGCATCTGAGGTTGAGATGAAGGAAAAGAAGGATCGTGTGGACGATGCACTTTGCGCAACACGTGCAGCCATCGAGGAAGGTACAGTAGTAGGTGGTGGTGTGGCTCTCATCCGTGCCATCGACTCACTCAATGACTTAAAGGGCGAGAATGCCGACGAGGACACTGGTATCGCAATCATCCGTCGCGCCATCGAAGAGCCTCTCCGTCAGATTGTGGCAAACGCAGGCATGGAAAGCAGCGTAGTGGTTGACAAGGTACGCAGCGGCAAGGGCGACTTCGGTTACAACGCACGCAAGGACGTTTACGAGAATCTCCGTGAGAGCGGAATCATCGACCCTGCAAAGGTAACCCGTGTAGCTCTTGAGAATGCAGCTTCAATCGCAGGAATGTTGCTCACCACTGAGTGCGTGATTTGCGACAAGAAGGAAGAAAAGCCTGAAATGCCAATGGGCGGTGGCCAAGGCATGGGCGGCATGATGTAATTCTGAGAGAATTCTTACTCATACTTTTACATATAAAATGAAGGCAGGCTAACGGTTGGTTAGCCTGCCTTTTTTTAGTGTTTTGACTTGAAGGCAGTTGCTTGCTCTTAGTTGAATGATAAACATCTGAAGTCTGATTATTCATCGTTTGATGAACTCTCAGACTTCAAAAGTCTTTCAGTTATTCGCCTTCGATTGACTCGTAGACATCAAGTGCATCTTGAGTATCTACCAGTCCATCGGCATTCACGTCTTGTTCTGCTTCTGTCACCTTGCATACGTTGCTGCGCATGAAGTCGTAGATGTTGAGCACATCATGAGTGTCAACCTTTCCGTCGGCATTCACATCTTTCTTGGAAATAGGTTCGTGAAGCATGATAGATCGGAACTCGTTGACTTCGTCAGCAGTTATTCCCACGCTGTTTGTCCAGTAGTTCTCGAACTTGTCGCGGAGAGTAGAACCTGTGAGGTCTTGAATCACAGCAATACGCTCCTGGATGGCAGACTTGTTGCGGTTTCCTGCTGGAGCGGCAAACGATGTCATCTCATAGTCGTGGAGCATGTCGTCGAGAGTGAACCCGAGCAGGCCCTGAAGCAGGAAGGCAAAGAATCCTGTGCGGTCAGCGCCAAATACGCAATGGAAGTAAACTCCCTTGCCATCGCGAATGTGCTTCAGCAAGAACTGGAACTCTTCCTTCAGTCGGCCCTGAGTGTCGGTGGATGAAAGGTCGGATGCCAGATAATCGTTTGCAGCAGCGAAGTAATAGTCCTCGCCCTTCACGAATCCGAAGGCTGATTTGCCGGTCTCACGGTCTTGGTCATAAGTGTCTTTCCAGCGGAGGTCGATTTCTGCACCAATGCCCAATTCCTTGAGCCGTTCCACATCTCCCTCGATTGAAGGATGATAGCCGTTGACTTCACCTCCACGATAGATAAGTCCGTAGTTGGTGATGCGTCCGTCCTGCATGGTTCTGCCGCCGAAGTCACGGATATTGTAAACGCTTGGTGCATAGACTGAGCGGAATGGGCCTTCCACCTTGAAGTTTCCTTTTGAAACCACTTCTCCGGCTGATTCCACTGAGTAATAGTAGCGGTTGCCCGGAACAAGGTTCTGGATGTAGCAGACTGTAGAATTGTTCTCCACATCGAGAGATTTGGCATCGGTCATGTCTGAATTCAGACTGTAGTTCACTACTGCACCGTTTGCCTTGCTTGCCGGAACTGGAATGCCGATGGCATGCGGAAGGTCGCGGCGTGCAGGAATTGGCTTGTTGTAGTCTGACACAACGGATGAAGACGATGTGGCGTAGGTCTGGGCAAGGAACATGCGCACCTGATAGTTCTCGATATTTGCCACGAAACTCATGTCGTTGAGGTCGAGCTTCTCGATATTCGTGAAGTAAGCGCTGCCATAATACTTGCCGGTGAAACCAGCAGCACGCCAATTGAGAGTCTTGTAGTTAGGAGCAATGATTCCGCCGTCCCAAAGCACTGGCTGAGTGTCGGCTTCGGCTGCTGTCAGAACTGTCTTGCCTACGATGATGCTGTCGGCATCTTCTTCCATTTCCACGAAGCAAGGAACTCCGGCACGCACATTTTCAACTGGATAGACGACTGCTGTCTTTGTGCTTGCATTGAGCGAACCAATCTCGTACACTGCCTTGAACTTGCTTCCTGGAATGTCGCAAGGAACTGCAAGTGGGGTGAGGACTCCGGCTGTCATCTTCTTCTTGATAATCACCTCCGCAGGTGTGTCGTCTGCCATTGAGTAGGCTGCAGGTGAAGTGAGGGTCACTGCATTGCGCTCACCATAGTAAAGGCGGAAGTTGTCGAGGATGGTCCATGTGGATGTATAGGTAGAAGCCTGGCGGTCAACTCCAAATGTGATGTCACCGTCTTCGCCTACTTCCACTTCAATATAGTTCCAGAACACGCCAGGAGTGAGAGTTTCGCTTACCTTTGAGTTGAGCAACGGGAATCCGCGTCCTTCGATTGTTGCACCCACATCTTCCGTTCTTGATATGCAGGCAGAAGCAAGCGTGTATTGTCCGTCGGCAAAGATGCTCTTCATTGGCACTGACTGGTCGTTGAATACGAGCGAGAGGTTCATGGTCTCGTCGCCATGCTCATAGTCGTATTGTGCTTGTTTCCACTCCTTTGAGCGGTAGAAGCCCTGTACTTTCAGTGTGTACTTTCCTGCTGGCATTCCGGCAAGAGTCTGGGTCAGACGGTCGGCTGAGCTTGATGTTGACTCGAGCACACCAATGCTGTTGCGGCTGTAAGTGCCGTTCTCTGAAGTCCATCCCTTGTCGTCGCTGGTAAAGTCAGGATTCTGGATAAGGGCAGTAAGATTG
The DNA here is from genome assembly GCA_963645405.1 of Acutalibacteraceae bacterium. Taxonomy (GTDB): domain Bacteria; phylum Bacteroidota; class Bacteroidia; order Bacteroidales; family Bacteroidaceae; genus Colivivens. The sequence goes on along the minus strand of CAVISR010000062.1, from coordinate 7,456 downwards.
AACTGACCGGTAGCTGTAGTGCCTGTCTTCATGAGTTTTTTCAATGCCTCGAGCACTGAAGCCTGGGCAGCTGTAATCTCTGCGTTTGAAGGAGACGCTGCCAGTTTCTCGGCAGCTTCATTGTAGACTGCATCAAAGGCAGAGTGGTCTGTAGCCTGTTCTGCAACTGACTTGTAAGCGGCAAGCGCTGCATTGGCTGTTTCAAGGATGTTCTCCTTTTCCTCTATAACTTCACTGCTTATGTAAGTAAGGCGGAAATTGTCGTAGCCTGCATAAGTAATGTTGTTGCTTGAGTCTTCGTTCTTGATTCCGATGGTCAACTTTCCGTCTTCGCCTACTGTGCAGAGAAGTTCTGTTTCAAAGAGTCCGGCAGAGAAAGCTACAGAGAAGGCTGTAGAGTTGTTTGGCACATAGATGCTCTTTCCATCGAGTGTGTATGTGCTCCATGTACCGCTGGTCTGGGCAGTTGTCAGATAGTCCTCAACGATGAGCTTCACCTTTTGCTGCACTCCGTTGGCATAGAGATAAGTTTCGTTTGCCAGCGTGTTGCCTGCCTGATAGGCTGTCCATGTATCGTCGTTCACTGCAGGGCGGCTGAATGCCTGTGCCTGCAACTTGTAAGTTCCTGGGAGAAGTCCTGTGATAGTCTGATGAATGTCGAACACTGTGCCGTAGCAGGTGATGACGTAGTTGTCGGCAAGTCCTTTCTTGGCTCCTGCACCGAAGTCGCCGTCCCATCCGTTTGTTCCTTCGTCGAACTGTGGGTTGACAATCTTGTCGGTCATGTCAGCGCTGCCGATGTATGTGAGTCGGACATTGTCGTAGCCTGCATACGAATTGGAGTTTTCCGTGTCTTCGTTCTTGATGCCCAGCTTGAGTTTTCCGTCCTCGCCCACTACGCAGATGAGTTCGTTGTCGTAGAGTCCGGCAGAGAAAGCTACTGAGAAGGCTGTGGAGTTGTTTGGCACGTAGATGCTCTTGTCGTCGAGTGTGTATGTGCTCCATGTGCCGCTGCTTTGGGCTGTGGTCATGTAGTCTTCAACGATGAGCTTCACTTTCTTCTTCGCATCGTTGGCATAGATGTAAGTTTCGTTTGTTACATCTTCGCCTGCCTGATAGGCTGTCCATGTGTCATCATTGCCAGTAGGACGGCTGAATGCCTGTATCTGCAACTTGTAGATTCCAGGTGTCAGTCCGCTGATTTCCTGATAGATGTCGAAGCCTCCGCCAAATGATGTGATGACATAGTTTGAAGCCAGACCTTTTTTCGCTCCGTTGCCGAAGTCACCGCTCCATCCGCTTGTTCCTTCATCGAACTGAGGATTGGCGATGAGCGCTGTTTTGTCGTTGCTCTGTGAGATGTCGAAAGCTTTGGCATTGGCAAGTGCTTCGCTGATTGCCTCCACTTCGGCTGCTCCGTCGCCTTCAATGGTTGTGGCATTGTATGCTGCCACGATGTCAGCCACTGCTGCTGTGTACTGTGCCTTTGCCTCGTCGCTGAGGGTTGTGGCATCAGCTTCATCCAGCGCTGCCTTGATGTCGGTGTAAGCCTGGACATTGGCTTTTGCTGCTGTGATGGCAGAATCGGCTGCATTGTAGTTCTCGACTGTTGCGTTGGCTTTCAGCGCTGCAACTGCTGCATCCATGGCTTCTTTCACTGTGGTTGCCATTGTGCCTTCCGGTACTGTGGCAAGCAGTGCGTTCACTTCTTCTTCGCTTATGGATGTGACTGGTCCGAGATAATAAAGCTCGAAGTTGTCGTGGGCGATGTAGGAACCGGTGATTCCGTCTTCCATCTTTATTCCGATGGACAAAGTGCCGTCGGAGCCTACGATGCCTGTCACTTCGTTTTGGCTGTACATTCCCATGTCGAATGCCTTGGCTGCATCGTTGCTGTCGGCAGACTTGATTACCGGGATGTATCCTCCGTCGACTGCCTGACCGTTGGTGAATATGTTGGTGGCAGAAATCTCGTCCATGATGCCTTCAACTTCTGTTTCTGCTGAACCTGCATAGAGCATTGCTTTCTTTGGCATGGTTGCAGCAGTGTAGGTTGTGCCTACATTTGCCACTGGTCCGTGGCAATAGAATGCCTGAGCTTTCAGCTTGTACATTCCGGGCCGTAGTCCGGTCAGAACCTGGTTGGCATCAGTTGAAGTTCCGTAGAAATAGCCGCAGTTGTTGTTGAGGTACGAACCGCAGTTGCCTGAGGTCTTGTCCTTCACGAAGTTCGACCATGCATCGAGATACATGTCGTGGCGGTTCCAGTTGGCACACCTTATATAAAAGGTTGCGTCGACAGGATTTGTGGGCGAAGCCTTGTCGAATTCCTTCTCGAGGTCTTCCTTGCTGAGAATCTTCCACAGCACATTGTCGCCGCCTCCCAGGCTCAGGTCGAAGCTGACCAAAGTCTCGCTCAGCACGCTGGAGGTGGTTCCTCCGTAACCGAGATACTTGCCGTTCACGGCAATCATGTAAGTGTTTTCATCCACAGCAGTGATTGAGAAGTTCACACCGGCAGTGGCAGTCCTCACCTTTCCGTTCTCGTCCAGATAGGCAGTCTTGTCCACACACGTCTGGATGGTGTAGGTGTCAGTGCCCGCATTCTTCAGAATGACAGGGGCTCCGTGTGGTTTGAAACATGCTGTGTAATTGTCCGACCCTCCATGGTCGAAGAACATACCTGCACCGACATTGTACAGGTAGTAGGTGCCATCATCGATAGCCCATCCTGTCAGTGGCAGCAATAGGCACAGAAGGCAAGCCGTCAAAAATTTGTTCATTTAATTTGTTATTGGCTGCAGCACTTCGGTTAAATTTCCATTTGATTCCGGGGCAACGAAAGAAGCCCATTGATTCATCGTGTCAAGGTCAGCGCCCACTTCAGTGCCGCATAAGAAAGCAGGCAATTCCCATAACGATAACGCAAAGGTAGATAAAATATTCGAGGCAAACAAGCCTGCGGCCCAAATTTTTGAAGCCGAATTCCAATCATGTTACAATTGCTAAAGTATTGGTGCATTTTCGGGAAAAATCGGACAGGGTCTTCTTTCCCTTTTTCTGCCCAGTTGGAGCGAATTATTTTCCTGGTCAGAGAAAATTATTTTTCCAGTCAGAGAAAAAATTTTTTCCAGTCAGAGAAATAAAAGCGTGTTTTGGAGCTCTGGCTCCGAATAATTTCGTAACTTTGCAAATGCATTTTAACATGAAATGGACTCAACAATGGACGCAATCACTCAATACATACATCTGCCGATAACCAACCCCACTTGGGTATTCTTTCTTGTGCTCCTTATTATATTGTTGGCTCCGCTCATTTTCGGTAAACTGCGCATTCCCCACATCATCGGCTACATCCTTGCCGGAGTGCTGATTGGCGAACACGGGTTCGGCATCCTTGTACGCGACTCCAGCTTCCAGCTCTTCGGACAGGTGGGAATCTACTACATCATGTTCCTTGCCGGACTGGAGATGGACCCAGTGGGTTTCAAGCGCAATCTCTCGCGCGGAATCTGCTTCGGAGTGCTCACTGCCCTCATTCCGTTTGTGGCAGGATTCGTCACCGGGCACTATATCCTTGGCTACACCATGTCGGCATCCCTGCTGCTTGCCTGCATCTTTGCCTCCCACACTGTTGTAGCCTATCCGATAGTAGCCAAATACGGAGTGACAAAAAATCCGGCAGTCACCATCTCCATCTCTGCCACGATGGTGGCACTGCTCTTCGCCCTCATCCTCCTTGCAGTTATTGCAGGGCAGTATCGTGGGGCAAACGACACTTGGTATTGGATTCTTTTTGCGGTGAAATGCATTCTCTATTTCGCCTGCATCATAATAGTGTTCCCCTTTGTCATCCGTGCATTCTTCAAGCGCTACACTGAGCGGGTCATCCAGTACATCTTCGTGCTCGTCATGGTGTTCTTCTCTGCTGCAATGGCTGAGCTGTGCGACATCGAAGGCTTGCTCGGAGCATTCCTTTCCGGACTGATTTTCAACCGTTTCATTCCGCGTTCGTCATCGCTGATGAACCGCACGGAGTTTGTGGGCAATGCCATTTTCATCCCGTATTTCCTTGTGGGAGTGGGAATGTTGGTCAATTTGCGCCCGCTCTTCAGCAGTTGGGGAGCAATCCTTGTCATCGCCATCGTCGTCTTGGCAAGCACACTGTCGAAACTGATTGCATCCACCGTCTCGCGCTATCTATTCCATTTCAACCATGCCCAGGGACTTATGATGTTCGGACTGTCCGAGGCACACGCAGCCGGAGCCATCGCCATGGTGATGGTGGGAACCCGGCTGGAAGTGGAACCGGGAGTTTACCTGATGGACAACACCGTGCTTGATGCCGTCGTCATGATGATTCTCATCTCGTGCATCATCAGTTCGATGGCAACCGACCAGGCGGCACGCAAGTTGAAACTGAAGGCGGACGAATATGCAAACACACGGACCAAACCTACCGACGACGAGAAAATACTTGTCCTGCTGAAGGACACACAGAAATTGCGAAGCCTCATGCACACCGGCATCATGATGCGCAATCAGGCGCTGAACAGAGGACTCATCTGCCTTCACGTGGTGAACGATGCCGATTTCACCGATAAATCACAGCGCGAAAGCCGTGAAATCCTCGACGAGGCAGAGGAAGTGTGCTCAGCTTCGGATGTGCCGGTACAGACACAAAGCCGACTGGCAGTGAACCTCGTGAACGGTGTGGTGCACAGCATGCGCGAGAACGATGCATCGGAAATCATCATGGGACAGCACGACCATAAGGACGGCGACAATTCATACTACGGCTATTTCGCACAGAACCTGATAAGCAGCATGAACCGCCAGCTCATCATACTCAACTACAACCAGCCAGTCAACATGATTCGCAAGTTCGTGGTGGCAGTGCCCGACAAGGCTGAATACGAAGTGGGCTTCTACCGTTGGGTGAAACGACTGGCACGTTTTGCCGGTGAAATCGGTTGCCGAATCGAATTCCACACGTCGGAATCAACAGGACGGCTCATCCATCAGTACATCCACAAGTACCATAAAGACGTGAGAGCCGACTACAAGATGCTGGATTCAGTGCAAGACATGGTGGCACTCAAGGACAACATCAATTCCGACCATCTGTTCGTAGTGGTGACTGCTCGTCCGGGCGGAATCAGCTACCAGCCGTCGTTTGACAAGATTCCGCAGATTCTGCAGGAATACTTCAACACGTGCAGCGTGATGATGATCTACCCCGACCAATATGGCGAAAACAACGAGGCTTACACTTTCTCTGAGCCTCTCACCAAGCAATACCATTCGTCGCGCATCTCGGCATGGATGTCGAAATGGATAAGTAAAGTAGGATAAAAAACATTGCAATGATACAGTTAAGAAACATTACAAAAAGCTTTGGCGCCCTGCAAGTACTCAAGGGCATCAGCCTCCAAATCAACAAAGGCGAGGTGGTAAGCATCGTCGGACCAAGCGGAGCAGGAAAAACCACACTTCTGCAAATCATGGGAACGCTCGACAGCGCAGACAGCGGTGAAATCATCATCGACGGCAAGGACGTGGGCAGAATGAATCAGCGCGACCAGGCACAATTCCGCAACCTCCATCTTGGCTTCGTGTTCCAGTTTCATCAACTCTTGCCCGAATTCACCGCACTCGAAAACGTGATGATTCCTGCAATGATTGCACACAAACCCCAGAAAGAGGCGAAGAAACGGGCAAAGGAACTGCTGGAATTCCTTGGACTGAAAGACAGGGCAGAGCACAAGCCTAATGAACTGTCGGGCGGAGAAAAACAACGTGTGGCTGTGGCAAGGGCACTTATCAACGGGCCGTCAGTTATTCTGGCAGACGAACCGTCGGGCAGTCTCGACAGCAAGAACAAGGCAGAACTCCACCAGCTCTTCTTCGACCTGCGCGATAAATTCGGACAGACCTTTGTCATCGTTACCCACGATGAAGAACTTGCACGAATCACCGACCGCACCATCCATATCAAGGACGGTGAAGTGGTTGGTGAAACCACAAGGGAAAGCAACGCTGCTACAGATGAAATCGATACAAACACAACAATGGAAGTACAGACCGATGAACAGACAGAAGGACAATCAAATGAATAACCAGAGAGATATACGGAAGAACAGTCGGACAGATATGCAGAAGGATGAACAGATAAATTTGCAGAGCGATGAACAAAACAGCGAACACACAGATGTTCGTCAGCATATCGATGAACCCGAGATAAGACTTGGCAAGCGCAACCAACTGAAGGTCGCTCGTGAAGTGGACTTCGGCGTTTATCTCTATGCCGGTGAAATCGGCGACATCCTGTTGCCAAAGCGCTATGTGCCACAAGACTGCAAGGTGGGCGACATGGTTGATGTCTTCCTCTATCTCGACAATGAAGAACGGTTGATCGCAACCACCGAACATCCGCTCGTGGAAGTCAACCAGTTTGCATACCTCGAAGTGAACTGGACCAACCAGTTCGGTGCATTCCTCAACTGGGGGCTGATGAAAGACCTGTTCTGTCCGTTCCGCGAACAGAAGATGCGGATGCAGCAGGGCAGAAGCTACATTGTCTATTGCTACATCGACACCCTCACCTCACGCATCGTAGCTTCAGCCAAGGTTGAGAAGTTCCTGTCGAAAGACCAGCCGCCCTACAGCCCAGGCGAGAGAGTGAACATCCTCGTACAGCAGAAGACAGAGCTGGGATTCAAAGCCATTGTCGAAGGAAAATACAGTGGACTGATTTACCAGAACGAGTTGTTCCGTGACATCCACACAGGCGACCGACTCGAGGCTTATGTCAAGACAGTCCGACCCGACAATAAGTTGGACCTCGTACTTCAGAACCACGGACGTCAGCATGTGGAAGACTTCTCACAACAGCTTCTGCAATACATGCTCAACAACGAAGAAGGCTTTTGCCGCTTTGGCGACAAGAGTCCGGCAGAAGAAATCTATTCAGAGTTCCAAATCAGCAAGAAGACATTCAAGAAAGCAGTTGGCGACCTCTACAAGCGCCATCTCATCACCATAGCCGACGACGGTCTCCATCTCACGGCAGAAGGACGAATCACCGGCCTCTCCGAGGACTGATGTCATGCAAGCATGCAAACATACATGACAGCAATGCGAATAGTACTCAACTGCCGATGCGAATAGTACTCAACTGCCGATGCGAATAGTACTCATTGCCCAACGCGAATAGTAAATCCGCTGCATTGTGCATGACAAGAGCTGCAATAGAAGCCAGCCCTCTCCGAGAGCGTTAACCCACATTGCAGCAGTTTCGAGACCGAGAGTTAAAAAAACCGACAAAACGGCTGGAAAGGAGCGGTTTCCACCTTTGTCGATGCCCGTTTTGCCAGTCAAAAAAAATCGCTCCAAATATAGCATTTGACGGGCTTCTGTTTTCATGTAATCAACTATTTTTACAATCATTACAATT